>NZ_CP157794.1:4937500-5237500 GCF_040111675.1 Salinarimonas sp.
CCTCGCCGAGGACGGCGAGGAGGAGGCCGCCGCGGTCGCCGCCATGCCCGTCGAGCTCGAGCCGGAGGAGGCGGACGTCACGGTCCTGCGCCGACCGTTCGCCGAAGCGGCCCTCGGACCGGTCTCGCCGGCCCTTTCCGACGCGGACGCTCTCGCCCAGGTCCGCGAGGAGCGGCGAATCATGCTCGCAGCCGGGCAGCGCCGCGCCATCCCCCTGCCCGCCCAAGCCCTGCTCGGGCGCACCGTCAGCGGACCCGCGGCGGTGCCGGGGCTGTCCGCCTACGCCGCCATCGACGAGGCCGCCTTCGATTCGATCGAGGTGCGCGTCATCCCCGAGAACGTCTCGACCCTGCCCAAGCGCGACCCCGACGAGGCCGACGACGCGCTCGAGGAGGTCGCCCTCGCCCTCGGGCGCGAGGAGACCCTGCCGGATCTGCTGGCCGCGCAGGGCATCGCCGCCGAGGACGTGGCCGGCGCGGTCTCCGCGCTCGGCGGCGCGGAGCGCGTCGGAGCGCTGCCCGCGGGCCAGCCGCTGCGGCTCCTGGTCGAGCCGCCCGACCGCCCGGGCGACCCGCGCCGGCTCCTGCGCATCGTCCTCTACGGCGAGAACGGGGTCGAGGCCATCGCCGCCGTCGACGATGCGCACCGCTTCGTGGCGGTCGACGTGCCGCGCGAACCCGAGGCGCCCGAGACGGCCGTCGCCGAGGCGGAGGGCCAGGGCGGCGCACGGCTCTACGAGAGCCTGTTCGAGACCGGCGCCAAGCACGGCCTCTCGCGCGAGACCATCGAGGAACTGGTCCAGGTCTTCGCCTACGATCTCGACTTCCAGCGCCGCGTCCAGCCGGGCGACGCCATCGACGTGTTCTTCACCCGCCCCGAGCCGGACGCGCCCATCGAGATCCTCTCGGCCGCGCTGACCATCGGCGGGGAGACGAGCCGGGTCTTCCGCTTCCACTCGCCGGAGGACGGCACGGTCGCCTATTTCGACCCGGACGGCCGCTCGCTGAAGAAGTTCCTGATGCGCAAGCCCATCGCCGAGGGGCGGCTCACCTCCGGCTTCGGCATGCGCCGCCACCCGATCCTCAAATACGCGCGCCAGCACACCGGCGTCGACTGGGCGAACCGGATCGGCACGCCGATCTTCGCCGCCGGCGCCGGCACCGTCACGGTGGCGGGCTGGGAGGGCGGCTACGGAAGGCGCGTCGAGATCCAGCACGCCAACGGCTATCTCACCACCTACTCCCACATGTCGAAGTTCGGCACGGGGATCGAGCCGGGCGTGCGCGTGACGCAGGGCCAGGTGATCGGCTATGTCGGCAATTCCGGCCTCTCCACCGGCCCGCACCTGCACTACGAAGTGAAGGTCAACGGCCGCTTCGTCGATCCCCTGAAGATCCGCGTGCCGCGCTCGCGCGAGCTCGACGGGCGCGCGCTCGCCGACTTCGTGCGCCAGCGCGAGCAGGTCGAGGGCCTGCTGGATCGCGCCGGCGGGCCCGCGCGGCTCGCCCAGACGCTCCGCGACTGACCCGCAGCCGCCCGCATGCTCGACGCCCTGGCGATCGTCCTGCCGATCTTCGGGCTCGTGCTCGTCGGCTTCGCGGCCCGCAAGGGCGGGATCATCGACGACAAGGCCGGGGCGGGCCTCGCGCAGTTCGTCTTCTCCATCGCCCTGCCCTGCCTGATCCTGAGCACGCTCGCGCGGGGCGACCTGCCGCTCGCCGAGCCCTGGGGCTATTGGGCCTCCTATTTCGTGGCGCTCGGCCTCACCTGGCTCGTCGCCGGGCTGCTCGCCCGGCACGCCTTCGGCACGGTGGGCGTCGAGACGGTGGTCGCCGGCTTCTCGGCCGCGCAGTCGAACACGGTGCTGATCGGCGTGCCGCTGATCCTGGGCGCCTTCGGCGAGACGGCGGCCGTGCCGCTGTTCCTGCTCGTCGCGATCCACCTTCCGATCACCATGAGCGCGGCGACGCTGCTCGTGGAGGGCCGCGGCGCCTCGCTCGCGACGATCGCGCGCAAGCTCGCGACCCATCCGATCATCCTCGGCATCGCCGCCGGCGTGCTGATCCGGCCCGTGGCCGGAGAGCTGCCGGACCCGCTGTGGCGGATGCTCGACATGCTGGCCGCCTCCGCCGCGCCCTCGGCGCTCGTCGCCATGGGCATCGCCCTCGCCCGCTACGGGCTCGAGGCCGGCCTGCCGCTGCCCTCCGCCATCACCGCCTGCAAGCTCGCGCTGCACCCGCTCCTCGTCTGGGGTCTCGCGACCTTCGTCTTCCCCGTGCCGGAGGAGTGGGTGCCGATCGCGGTGATGTTCGCGGCCTGCCCGTCGGGCATCAACGCCTACCTCCTGGCGCAGACCTACAAGTCCGGCGTGGCGCTGGCGTCGAGCGCGGTGGCCCTGTCGACGGCGCTCGCGGTGGTGACCATGGCGGGGTGGCTGGCGCTGGTCGCGGGGTGATCGTGCCGTCTCAATCCGACGAGGGCGCCGCGCCCGCGAGGGCGGCGCGCACGTCCTGCGGCGACCATCCCGCCTCCCGCAGCTCGGCCAAGGGTCGCGAGCCGAGGCTCTTCGCGAGCTTCGCGCCCGCCTCGTCCCGGACGAGCCCGTGGTGGCGGTAGAGGGGCGTCGGCAGGCCGAGGAGGCGCTGGAGCAGGACGTGCAGGTCGGTCGCCGCCTCGAGGTCCCGGCCGCGCACCACGTGGGTGACGGCCTGCGCCGCGTCGTCGACGACGACGGCGAGGTGATAGGACGTCGGCGTCTCCTTGCGCACGAGCACGACGTCGCCCCAGCGGGCGGGGTCGGCCGAAACCGTCTCGGTCGCGTCGTCCTCGGCGAAACGCTGGTAGAGGTGGGGCCCGGGCGCGGCGGCGAGCGCTCGGCCGATGTCGAGACGCCAGGCGACGGGGCGGCCCTCCCGCGCCGCCTCCGCCAGGACGGCGTCCGGGTCGCGGCCGCGGCAGGTTCCCGGATAGAGCGGCGCGCCGTCGGGATCGCGCGGCCAGGGGCGGCCCGTCTCGGCCTCCCGCGCGGCGATGGCGGCGGCGATCTCCTTGCGCGAGCAGGCGCACGGATAGAGCAGCCCGCGGGCGCGCAGGCCGGCGGCGGCCGCCTCGTAGACGGGGAACCGCTCGGACTGGCGCACGGGATCGGGCTCGAAGGGCAGGCCGAGCCAGGCGAGATCGTCGACGAGCGCCGCCTCGAGCTCCGGGCGGCAGCGGGTCGTGTCGATGTCCTCGATGCGCAGCAGCAGACGCCCCCCGAAGCGCGCCGCGAGCCGTGCGTTCTCGAGCGCCGAGAAGGCGTGTCCGAGATGCAGGCGGCCGTTGGGGCTCGGCGCGAAGCGGAAGACGGGTTGCGTCACGGGGCTGGCTCGGCGATCAACGAGGCGGCGGTCTACGGAGGTACAGATAGGCGATGCACGCGCGTCTCGACAGCGAGGAGCGCCTGAAGACGGGGCTCGCGGCGCTGACCGCCCGCGATCCCGCCCTCGCGCGGGCGGTGGCGGAGGGCTCCGTACCGGCGCTGCGCAAGCGGCCGGAGGGGTTCGAGGGCCTCGCCTGGATCGTCATCGGGCAGCAGGTCTCGACGGCGAGCGCGGAGGCCATCAACAGGCGCTTCGCGGCGGCCTTCCCGGAGATGCGGGCCGAGCACGTGCGCGACGCCGACGAGGCGACGCTCCGGGCGGTGGGCCTGTCGGGCCCGAAGATCCGTACCCTCAGGGCCGTCGCCGCGGCGATCGTCTCGGGGGCGCTGCCGCTGGACGCCCTCGGCGCCATGCCGGCGGAGGAGGCGCACGCGGCGCTCGTCGCGGTGCACGGCATCGGGCCGTGGACGGCGGACATCTATCTCCTGTTCTGCCTCGGCCATGCCGACGCCTTCGCGGCCGGCGACCTCGCCCTGCAGGAGGGCGCGCGGCTCGTCTACGGGCTTCCCGAGCGACCGAGCGCCAAGGCGCTCACCGCGATGGCGGAGGCCTGGCGTCCCTGGCGCGGCGTCGCGGCGAAGGTGCTGTGGGCGCATTACCGCCGCGCGACCGGGCGCTGAACGGGGGGCGTCAGAGCCGGAAATCCTCGCCGAGATAGAGCTTGCGCACCTCGCGGTTCGCCACGATCTCGTCCGGCCGCCCTTCGGTGAGCACCCGCCCGGAATGGATGATGTAGGCGCGGTCGATCAGCCCGAGCGTCTCGCGCACATTGTGGTCGGTGATCAGCACGCCGATGCCGCGCTTCGTCAGGTGGCGCACCAGGTTCTGGATGTCGCCCACCGCGATCGGGTCGATGCCGGCGAAGGGCTCGTCGAGCAGCATGAAGGACGGGTCGGAGGCGAGCGCCCGCGCGATCTCGCAGCGCCGCCGCTCGCCGCCCGAGAGCGCGATCGAGGGCGACTTGCGCAGGCGGGCGATGTTGAACTCGTCGAGCAGCTCGTCGAGCTTCTCCTCGCGGCGCTTGCGGTTCGGCTCCACCACCTCGAGCACGGCGCGGATGTTGTCCTCGACGTTGAGCCCGCGGAAGATCGAGGCTTCCTGCGGCAGGTAGCCGATGCCGAGACGCGCGCGGCGATACATCGGCATGGCCGTCACGTCGTTGCCGTCGAGGCTGATCATGCCCCGATCGGCCGCGACGAGGCCGGTGATCATGTAGAAGATCGTGGTCTTGCCGGCGCCGTTGGGCCCGAGCAGGCCGACGGCCTCGCCGTTGCGGACCATGAGCCCGGCATCGTTGACGACCATGCGGCCGCGATAGGATTTCTGCAGGCCCTTGACCGCGAGCACGCCGGGGCCGCCGAGGATCGTGGACGGGAGCTCCGCGGGCGCCTCCCGCGAGCCGTCGAGGTCGTCCTCGGGGCTGCGGGCGAACAGGCCCTTGAACCGCGCGAGGAGCCCGGGGCGCGGCGGGGGCGGCGGCGCGGCGGGCACGGGCTCGTCGTCGAACACGCTCCAATCGGGGTCGGGGGCGCCGTGCGCAGGCGCGCCGGATGCGGCGTCTCCGTATCCGGGCTCCTCGTATCCGGGCTCCGCGTAGCCGTCCTCGTGGCGCCAGCCCTGCGCGTCGGCATAGCCGTCGTCGTAGGCCGCGCCGTCGCCCGGCCCGGGATCGACCCAGCCGGCCGGGTCCGCGTAGCCCGCATGGGACGCACGGTCCTCCGCCGGCTGCGCCGGCGCTGTCGCGTCCGGATTCGGTCGCCTCTGGTCCAAATCAGCCCCTCCGGTCCAAGCCGGCCCCTCCGCGCGCCCGCGACGGTCCTACTGCGCGCCACCCGGAACGAAAAGCCCGCGCACGCGCTGGGAGCCGCCGGACTCGATGTTCGCCACCCCGGCATCGACGTCGTAGACCAGCCGCTCGCCGCGCGTGACGTTCTGCCCCTGGCTGAGGGCGACGTCGCCCGTCAGCACCACCTGCCCCTGGCGGCGATCGTAGACGGCCTGCGCGCCGGTCGCCACCTGGTCCTGGGAGAGGATCGTGACCGGGCCGTCGCACTCGATTCGGTCGATCGCCTCGGCGCCCTCCGCCGGGCCTTGCCCGTCGTCGCCGCGCACGAAGAAGATCGTCAGCGTCGCGCAGCGCATGGTCGTGTCCCCCTGCACGGCGACGACGTTGCCGGCATAGACCGCGCGGTTCTCGCGCTCGAACACGTCGAGCCGGTCGGCGTCGATGCGGATGGGCTCCTCGGAGCCGGAGCCGAGGCCGGCGAAGGCGCCGCTGCGCTGCTCGGCGCCGGTCTGGGCGGCGAGGCCGCCCGCCGTCAGCGCGAGCGCGCCCGCCGCGAGGAGGATCGAACGAAGGAGAGGACGCAAGACGAAAGCCTCCGGTTGGCGATACGGGACGGCGGCGCTCATGGCCCGCCCCGGGATCCGCTGCGGCGCAGGTTGAACGTGCTGCGCACGCCCCCCGTGAAAGTGATCACTTCCCCGCCGTCCGACAAGGACAGGCCCTCGGCCTCGACCAGGCCGAAGTCGGTGCCGACCCGCACCGGGCGATCCGACACGACCGTCCCCGCCCCGAAATCGATCGTGGCGGTGGCGAGGTCGGCGGTGTAGCCCAGCGTCGAGGTGACGCGCACGTTCTCGTTCAGGACGAGGATCTCGGATTGCGTGTCGAAGCGCCCCTTCGCCGCCTCGACGCTGACGATGTTGCCGCGGTCGTCGGCGGTGACGCGCGCGCGCAGGTCGAGAAGGTCCACGAGATGCGGCTCGCGCACGTCCTGGGAGGCCTCGCTGGCGGTGACCTCGTAGGGCCGCGTGTCGTCCTGGAACCCCGACATGCGCGGGCTGTCCATCACGATGCGCGTACCGGAAACGTTGACGGGGCCGATGGACAGGCCGCCGACGGAGGCGAAAGGGTTGAACAGCGTGATCGCGACGACGAGCGCCACCGCGCCCACCGCGCCGACGGGGATCGCGATCTTCAAGAAGCGCACGCGGCGTGAATGGCGCAGGGCGCGCGCGTAGCTGCGCCGCCCGCGGTCGGACGGCGCGGGTCGGCGCGTGGCGATCGGCGCTCTCGCCTCTGCGTGGTCCGCGTGCACGCGCTCTCCTCCCCTGGAGGCCGGGCGCGGCCTCGAACGATCCGCGCCTCGTCGCCCGCGGCGGTGGCGAAGATGAGGCCGACCCGACGGGCGTTATGCCGCGCCGGCGCGCGGCCCGCAATCGCCCTGCGAAGCGACGCCGCGCCGGCCGCTCAGCTGTGAGCGAAGATGTCGGTCTCGGGCCAGCCCTGGAGATCGAGCCGGGCGCGGGTCGGCAGGAAATCGAAGCAGGCCTGCGCGAGGGCGACGCGGTCCTCGCGGGCGAGCCGCAGATCGAGCTGGTCCTTGAGCGCGTGCAGGTGCAGCACGTCGGAAGCGGCGTAGTCCACCTGCGCCTGGGTCAGCGTGTCCGCGCCCCAGTCCGAGCTCTGCTGCTGCTTCGAGAGCTCCTGCCCGAGGAGCTCGCGCACCAGGTCCTTGAGCCCGTGGCGATCCGTGTAGGTGCGCGTCAGCTTGGAGGCGATCTTGGTGCAGTAGACCGGCGTCGCGTCGACGCCGAGGGCGTGAAGGATCACGCCGAGGTCGAAGCGGGCGTAGTGGAAGATCTTGAGCACGCCGGGATCGCCCAGCACCGCCGCGAGCCGCTCCGGCCGCGGCCCGTCGCGCAGGATCTGCACGACGTCGGCGTCGCCGTCGCCGCGGGAGATCTGGACGACGCACAGCCGGTCGCGCAGGGGGTTGAGGCCCAGCGTCTCGGTATCCACCGCGATGGCGGGGCCGGGCTGGTAGTCGGCGGGCAGGTCCCCGCGGTGAAGCCGGACGGTCATCCTCGTCGTGCGCTCGTCTCGTTGCGATCGGGAGCGTCCGGTGTTCCACGCCGCGCGGCGGAATGTCAAATGGCGGGGCGAGCGCCCAGCCGGGCGCCGCTCACTCCTTGCCGGCGATCTCGCGCAGCTTCGCCTGCATCTCGGCCATCTGCGCCTTGAGCTGCTCGAGCTCGCGCGCGGCGTCGTCGCCCGCGGGCTCGCCGACGACGCCTTCCGGCTTGCCCTCGGCGTGCTTCTTCACCGCCTCGGCGCGCACGCCGGGGAAGGGCGAGAACATGCGCATGGCGTCGGAGAACAGGTTCATGTTGGCGCGCACCTGCTCGTCCATGGCCTGGAAGGCCTTGCCGCCGAAGGCGCTCGTCATCTGCTCGCGCAGCTTGGCCTGCTCGCGCAGGAAGCTGTCCATCGAGAATTCGAGATAGGTCGGCACCATGGCCTGCATGGAATCGCCGTAGAGCCGGATCAGCTGGCGCAGGAAGGCGACGGGCAGGAGGTTCTGCGCGCCTTCCTTGTTCTCCTGCTCGAAGATGATCTGCGTCAGCACCGTGCGGGTGATGTCCTCGCCCGTCTTGGCGTCGGTCACCTGGAAGTCCTCGCCGGCCTTCACCATGGCGCCGAGATCCTCGAGCGTCACGTAGGTGGACGTGCCCGTGTGGTACAGACGCCGGTTGGCGTACTTCTTGATGACCGTCGGCTGCTTCTCGTCGCTGGCCATGGCGCCCTCGTCACTCGACTGACCGTTTCCCGCGCGGGTCTCGTCAATTGGTCTGGTGTCCCCGCACGCGGCGTCTCCCCTGAGGGGACCTTAGAAGCTTCGCGCCGCCTCCGAAACAGCTATTTTGCGCCGCGGCGGAACGGTGCGTGCGTTGCGGCGCGGGGCGGGACGTGCGTGCTTGCACGGCCTTGACTGGAGCGCGCGCTCCGTTTTGATCGATCCCAAACCAGGCGTCGGCGACCTTCGCCCGACGCTCGAACCGACAGGAAGGATCGCCATGGCCACCGACATCGTCATCGTTTCCGCCGCGCGCACGCCCGTGGGAGCCTTCAACGGCGCCTTCGCGATGGTGCCCGCCCACGAGCTCGGCGCGACCGCCGTGAAGGGCGCGCTCGAGCGCGCCAAGGTCGAGGGCGGCGAGGTGGACGAGGTCATCCTCGGCCAGATCCTCTCCGCCGGCGAGGGCCAGAACCCGGCCCGCCAGGCCGCGATGAAGGCCGGCGTGCCCGAGGGCGCGACCGCCTTCGGCCTCAACCAGCTCTGCGGCTCGGGCCTGCGGGCGGTGGCGCTCGGCATGCAGCAGATCGCCACCGGCGACGCCAAGATCGTCGTCGCCGGCGGCCAGGAGAGCATGTCGATGGCGCCCCACGCCGCCCACATGCGCGCGGGCACCAAGATGGGCGAGCTCAAGCTCGTCGACACGATGCTCAAGGACGGCCTGATGGACGCGTTCCACGGCTACCACATGGGCAACACCGCCGAGAACGTCGCCTCGCGCTGGCAGCTCACCCGCGAGGAGCAGGATCAGTTCGCCGTCGCCTCGCAGAACAAGGCCGAGGCGGCGCAGAAGGCCGGGCGCTTCAAGGACGAGATCGTCCCCTACGTGGTGAAGACCCGCAAGGGCGACGTCGTGGTCGAGAACGACGAGTATCCCCGCCACGGCACCACGATGGACGCGGTCGGCAAGCTCAAGCCCGCCTTCTCCAAGGAGGGCACGGTCACCGCCGGCAACGCGTCCGGCATCAACGACGGCGCCGCGGCCCTCGTGCTGATGTCCGCCGACGAGGCCGCGCGCCGCGGGCTCACCCCGCTCGCGCGCATCGCCTCCTGGGCGACGTCGGGCGTCGATCCGGCGATCATGGGCACGGGCCCGATCCCGTCCTCGCGCAAGGCGCTGGAGCGGGCCGGCTGGAAGGTGCAGGACCTCGAGCTCGTGGAGGCCAACGAGGCCTTCGCCGCCCAGGCGCTCGCGGTCAACAAGGACATGGGCTGGGACCCGCAGATCGTGAACGTCAACGGCGGCGCCATCGCCATCGGCCACCCGGTGGGCGCCTCCGGCGCGCGCGTGCTCACCACGCTGCTCTTCGAGATGGGCAAGCGCGATGCGAAGAAGGGCCTCGCCACGCTCTGCATCGGCGGCGGCATGGGCATCGCCATGTGCCTGGAGCGCTGAGCGGCGCACGGACGACACGGGCCGGGCGCGCATGGGAGGCGTGTCCGGCGCCATTCGAGAAGACCTGTCCAGAGAGGAAACGCCATGTCACGCGTCGCAGTGGTCACCGGGGGCACCCGCGGCATCGGAGCCGCGATCTCGAAGGGATTGAAGGAGGCCGGCTACACGGTGGCCGCCACCTATGCCGGCAACGACGAGAAGGCCAACGCCTTCAAGGCCGAGACGGGCATCGCCGTCTTCAAGTTCGACGTGGGCGACGCCGCCGCCTGCGAGGCCGGCATGAAGCAGATCGAGGCCGAGGTCGGCCCGGTGGAGGTGCTGGTCAACAACGCGGGCATCACCCGCGACCGCATGTTCCACAAGATGAGCTACGAGCAATGGTCGGACGTGATCCGCACCAACCTCGATTCGATGTTCACCGTCACCCGCCCGGTGATCGAGGGCATGCAGGCGCGCAAGTTCGGGCGCATCATCATCATCTCGTCGGTCAACGGCCAGAAGGGCCAGATGGGCCAGTCGAACTACTCGGCCGCCAAGGCCGGCGTGATCGGCTTCGCCAAGGCGCTGGCGCAGGAGAACGCCGCGAAGGGCATCACCGTCAACGTGGTCGCGCCGGGCTATATCGGCACCGAGATGGTGATGGCGGTGCCCAAGGACGTGCTCGACTCGAAGATCATCCCGCAGATCCCCGTCGGCCGCCTCGGCGAAGCCGAGGAGATCGCGCGCTGCGTCGCCTTCCTCGCCTCCGACGACGCCGGCTTCATCACCGGCTCGACGCTCTCGGCGAACGGCGGCCAATACATGGCCTGAGCGGACGAGGGCGGCGGCGGCTCGCGGCTGCCGCCGCCCTCTCCGGAACCCGGCCTCACAGCGGCAGGTCGGGCGTGTGCTTGATCTCCTTGAGCACGAGGTTGGTCCGCGCGCTCTTCACCGCCGAGAGGCGGAACAGGAAGCGCTCCAGGAAATCGTTGTAGGCGTCGAGATCGGCGCACAGAACGCGCAGGTGGTAGTCCGCCTCGCCCGTCGTCGCGAAGCAGTCGAGCACTTCCGGCCGGCGCTCGATGGCGCGCACGAATTCCTCGACGAGCCGCTCCTCGTGGCGGGCGAGCTGGACGTGCACCACGGCGTGGAAGCGAAAGCCGCAGGCGTCCGGGTCGAGCAGCGCGGCATAGCGCCGGATGGCGCCCTCGCTCTCCAGCGCCTTCACCCGCCGCCAGCAGGCGGAGGTCGACATCGCCGCGGCGTCCGCGAGCTCCTGGTTCGAGATGCGCCCGTTCTCCTGGAGGAGACGCAGCAGGGTGCGGTCTTGGGCATCGAGGGGCTGGTCCGGCATGGCGGCTCTCGCGTGAAAAGACGTTTCGAGCATAGCGCCCTCCCTGAAAGACGCTACCAGGATCGCCTTTCCTGAAGGGCATTCTGGACACTTCTACCACGCCGCCGAGGGTATCCTGAAAGCTAGAGGATCTCTCCCGAGGAGGCGTCCCATGACGTTCCATCCCGCCCGTCTCGCCGAGTACCGGCTCGCCGACCGCTACACGCTGCCGGAGGGCCGCGTCTTCCTCACCGGCACGCAGGCGCTGGTGCGCGTCCTGTTCGACCAGGCCCGCCGCGACCGCGAAGCCGGGCTGCGGACCGGCGGCTTCGTCTCGGGCTATCGCGGCTCGCCGCTCGGCGGGCTCGATCTCGAGCTGTGGAAGTCGAAGGAGCGGCTCGCCTCGGACCGGATCGAGTTCCTTCCCGCCGTCAACGAGGACCTCGCCGCCACCGCCGTGCTCGGCTCGCAGCAGGTGGAGACGAGCCCCAACGCCGAGGTCGATGGCGTCTTCGCGATGTGGTACGGCAAGGGCCCCGGCGTCGACCGCGCCGGCGACGCGCTCAAGCACGGCAACGCCTACGGCTCCTCGCCCCGCGGCGGCGTGCTCGTGGTGGCCGGCGACGACCACGGCTGCGTCTCCTCCTCGATGCCCCACCAGTCCGACGTCGCCTTCATGGCCTGGTTCATGCCGACCCTGAACCCGGCGAGCGTGGCCGAGTATCTGAGCTTCGGCGAATGGGGCTACGCGCTCTCGCGCTATTCCGGCATGTGGGTGGGCTTCAAGGCGGTCTCCGAGACGGTGGAGAGCGGCCAGTCCGTCGAGATCCCGCCCGACCGCCGCTTCGTCATCCCCGAGTTCCGCGTGCCCCCCGGCGGCCTGCACTATCGCTGGCCGGACCTGCCGGGACCGCAGATCGAGGAGCGCATGGAGGCGAAGAAGCACGCCGTCTGGGCCTTCGCCGACGCGAACCCGATCGACCGCGCGCTCTACGGTGTCCGCGACGCGCGATACGGCTTCGTCTCCACCGGCAAGGGCCATCTCGACCTGATGGAGGCGCTGCGCCTTCTCGGCCTCGACGAGGCGGAGTGCCGGCGGCTCGGCATCGACGTCTACAAGGTCGGCATGGTCTGGCCGCTGGCCAAGCGCGGCGCGCTCGACTTCGTGCGCGGCAAGCAGGAGGTCCTCGTCGTCGAGGAGAAGCGCGGCATCGTCGAGAGCCAGCTCAAGGAATATTTCTACGATTATCCGGGCGACAAGCCGCATCGGATGGTCGGCAAGCGCGACGAGAACGAGGACCGCCTCGTGCCCTGGACGGGCGAGCTCTCGCCGCGCCTCCTCGTCCCGCTGATCGCCAAGCGGCTCGACCGCATCTTCGAGGGCCGGAACTTCTCCGCCCGCGCGGCGGCGATCCTGGAGAGCACCGGTCCCGCCCTCGCCGTGCCGGGCGCAACGCGCACGCCCTATTTCTGCTCCGGCTGCCCGCACAACACCTCGACCAAGGTGCCCGAGGGCAGCCAGGCCATGGCCGGCATCGGCTGCCATTTCATGGCGAGCTGGATGGACCGGCAGACCACCTCGCTGATCCAGATGGGCGGCGAGGGCGTCAACTGGGCGGCCTCCTCGCGCTTCACCGGCCGCCGCCACGTCTTCCAGAACCTCGGCGAGGGCACCTGGTATCATTCCGGCTCGATGGCGATCCGCCAGGCGATCGCGGCGGGCGCGAACATCACCTACAAGATCCTCTACAACGACGCCGTCGCCATGACCGGCGGCCAGCCCGTCGACGGGCCGGTGAGCGTGCAGGCCATCGCCCACATCACCCGCGCCGAGGGCGTCGCGCGCATCGCGCTCGTCTCGGACGATCCCGGAAAGTTCGACCTCGCCGACTTGCCCAAGGGCGTGACGCTGCATCACCGCCGCGCGCTCGACGCCGTGCAGCGGGAGCTGCGCGAGGTCCCCGGCGTCTCGGTGCTGATCTACGAGCAGACCTGCGCCACCGAGAAGCGCCGGCGGCGCAAGCGCGGCACGATGGAGGACCCCAAGACCTTCGCCGTGATCAACGAGCTCGTCTGCGAGGGCTGCGGGGACTGCTCGGTCGCCTCCAACTGCCTCAGCGTCGAGCCGGTGGAGACGGAGTTCGGCCGCAAGCGCCGGATCAATCTCTCCACCTGCAACAAGGACTTCTCCTGCCTCGACGGCTTCTGCCCGAGCTTCGTCACGGTGGAGGGCGCGACGCGGCGCAAGTCCGGCGGCGCGGGCCTCGACGCCGAGCGCCTGGCGGCCGACCTCCCCGCCCCTGCGCTCCCGGCGCTCGAGACGCCCTTCGACCTCCTGGTGACGGGGGTCGGCGGCACCGGCGTCGTCACGGTTGGCGCGCTGATCACCATGGCCGCGCATCTCGAGGGCCGGGGCGCGAGCGTGCTCGACTTCACCGGCTTCGCCCAGAAGTTCGGGCCGGTGCTCAGCTACATCCGGCTGGCGGAGACCCCCGCCGCCATCAACCAGGTGCGCATCGACGAGGCCTCCGCCGACGCCGTGATCGGCTGCGACGTGGTGGTCTCCTCCTCCGCCAAGGCCTCGACCCGCTACCGGCCGGGCACGAAGGTCGTGCTCAACCGCGCCGAGATGCCCACCGGCGACATCGTGCGCATCCGCGACGCCAGCCTGAAGGTCGACGCCCGCGAGGCGGCGGTGGCCGAGGTCGTGGGCGCGGACAACGTCTCCGCCTTCGACGCGAACCAGGCGGCGGAGGCGCTTCTCGGCGACAGCGTCTACGCCAACGTGATGATGCTCGGCTTCGCCTGGCAGAAGGGCCTCGTGCCGGTGTCCTTCGAGGCGCTGTCGCAGGCGATCGAGCTCAACGGCGTCGCGCAGGCGCGGAACCGCGCGGCCTTCGCGCTCGGCCGGGTGATGGCGGAGCGGCCGGAGGCGCTCGACGGGCTGCTGCGGCCGACCGAGGCGAAGAAGGGCCCGGAATCGGCCGACGACCTGATCGCGCGCCGCGCCGCCTTCCTGGCCGAATACCAGGACGCGGCCTACGCCGACCGCTACCGCGCCCGGCTCGAGGCCCTGCGCGCCCGCCTGCCGAAGGAGCGCGAGGAGACGCTGCTCGCCGCGGCGGCGCGCGCGCTGTTCAAGCTGATGGCCTACAAGGACGAGTACGAGGTCGCCCGCCTGCACACGCAGACCGGCTTCGACACGAAGCTCCGGGAGACCTTCGAGGGCGACTTCACGGTGAAGCACCATCTCGCCCCGCCGCTCCTGCCCGCGGGCAAGGACGCGCGCGGGCGCCCGCTCAAGCGCGCCTTCGGCCCGTGGATCCGCGTGCCCTTCGCCGCGCTCGCCCGCATGAAGCGCCTGCGCGGCACGCCGCTCGACCTCTTCGGCTACACCGCCGAGCGGCGCATGGAGCGGGGCCTCATCGCCTGGTACGAGGGCCTCCTCGCCCGCTGCGCCGAGACGCTGGATGCGGGCAACGCCGCGGAGTGGGAGGCGATCCTCGCCGCCCCGATGGACATCCGCGGTTTCGGCCCGGTGAAGGAGGAGGCGGTCGCAAAGATCCGCGCCGACGTGGACCGGCGGCTGGCGGCCCTGGAGCGCGGGGAGGGGCGGGCCCGGGCGGCGTGACGCGGCGGCGAACGCCCCCGCTCACGCAGCGACGGCGCCGAACTCACCCGCGCCGCGCCTCCAGGATCATCGCCGACGCCTTCTCCGCGATCATGATCGTCGGCGAGTTGGTGTTGCCCGAGGTGATGGTCGGCATCACCGAGGCGTCGACGACGCGCAGGCCCTCGATCCCACGCACGCGCAGGCGCGCGTCGACGACCGCCATCGGGTCGGCGTCGACGCCCATCTTCGCCGTGCCGACCGGGTGGAAGATGGTGGTGCCGATGTCGCCGGCCGCCTGGGCCAGGTTCTCGTCGCCCTCGAAATCGGGGCCCGGCCGGTATTCCTGCGGCCGGAAGCGGGCGAGCGGAGGCTCCGTGACGATCTTGCGGGTGAGACGGATGGCGTCCGCCGCCACGCGGCGATCCTCGTCGGTGGAGAGATAGTTCGGCTGGATCGCCGGCGGCGTGCGCGGATCCGGGCTGCGCGCATGGATCGTGCCGCGGCTCGTCGGGCGCAGGTTGCAGACGCTCGCCGTGAAGGCGGGGAAGGGGTGCGGCTCCTCGCCGAACTTGTCGAGGGAGAGCGGCTGGAAGTGGAATTGCAGGTTGGGCGTCTCGTAGTCGGGCGAGGACCGGGCGAAGGCGCCGAGCTGCGAGGGCGCCATGGTCAGCGGCCCACGGCGGAAAAGCGCGTATTCGAGCCCCATCCAGGCCTTGCGCCAGAGCTTGCGGTAGTCCTCGTTGAGGGTGCGCACGCCCTCGACCTTGTAGATCGGCCGCAGCTGCAGATGGTCCTGCAGGTTCTCGCCGACGCCGGGCAGATGATGCCGCGTCTCGATGCCGAGCGCCTGCAGGCGCGCGCCGTCGCCGACGCCGGAGAGCTCCAGGATGTGGGGCGAGTTCACCGCGCCGGCGCAGAGGATCACCTCGCCGGCGGCGCGCGCCAGCTTCGTCTCGCCGCCCTGGGTGAAGACGACGCCCGTCGCCCGCCCGCCTTCGACCGCGACGCGCTCGACGTGGATGCCGGTCTCGAGCCGCAGGTTGGGGCGCGACAATGCCGGCTTCAGGAAGCCGCGGGCCGACGACCAGCGCCGGCCGCCCTTCTGGTTGACCTGGAAATAGCCCACTCCGGCATTGTCGCCGCGGTTGAAGTCGTCCGTCGCCGGGATGCCTGCGGCGACGCAGGCGTCGATCACGGCGTCGAGCAGCGTCCAGCGCACCCGCGGATAGTCGACGCGCCATTCCCCGCCGCCCGCGTGATGAGCGTCCGGCCGCGCGTGGTCCTGGTGCTGCAGGAAGACGGGCTTCACGTCCTCCCAGCCCCAGCCCTCGAGGCCCATCTGGCGCCAGCGGTCGTAGTCCTGCGCCTGGCCACGCATGTAGATCATCGCGTTGATGGCGGACGAGCCGCCGATCACCTTGCCGCGCGGATAGCTGAGCTGCCGGCCGTTGAGGCCGGGCACGGGCTCGGTCTTGAGCATCCAGTCGGCGCGGGGATTGCCGATGGCGTAGAGATAGCCCACCGGGATGTGGAACCAGATCCAGTCGTCCTTGCCGCCGGCCTCGAGCAGCAGCACGCGGACCGACGGGTCCCGCGAGAGCCGGTTGGCGACGACGCAGCCGGCCGAGCCCGCGCCGACGACGATGTAATCGAAAGTCCCGAAATCCTGCACGGCGACGCTCTCGTCCTCACCCCGTTCGTGCGCCGATCCTAGCGTCTCGCGCACGGCGTGGCGATGCGCATGTGCGCAAGCGCCGCGCGGCGGCGCGCCCGGGCGCCCCGCGCTCTTGCGCGCCCGCCCGCCCCGCGGCAGGCTCGCGCGGCGCACGAGGAGGCCCCGCATGACCCCGTTCACCTTCGCCACCACGCCGTCGATCGTTTTCGGAGCGGGCGCCGCGCAGCGGATCGGGACGCTCGGCGCCGAGCGGCTCGGCCCGCGCGTGCTGGTGGTCACCGATGCGGGCCTGGTGCGGGCGGGCCTCGTCGCCCCCGCCCTCGCCGCGCTCGAGGCGGCCGGCATCGCCGTGGCCACCTTCGCGGACGTGGTGGCCGATCCGCCGGAGAGCGTCGTCGCGGCCGCCATCGCCGCGGCGCGGGCGCACGGCGCGACCGGGATCGTCGGGCTCGGCGGCGGCTCCTCGCTCGACGTGGCGAAGCTGGTCGCGCTGATCGCCGGCTCGGGCGAGCGGCTCGCCGACGCCTACGGGGTGGGCAACGCCAGGGGCCCGCGCCTGCCGCTCATGCTCGCGCCGACCACCGCCGGGACAGGCTCCGAGGTGACGCCGATCTCCATCGTCACCACCGGCGCGCACACCAAGATGGGCGTCGTCTCCCCCGTCCTCCTGCCGGACGTGGCGCTCCTCGACCCCGACCTGACGCTGGGCCTCCCCGCCCCGGTCACCGCCGCGACGGGCGTCGACGCCATGGTCCACGCCATCGAGGCCTACACCTCGGCGTCCGCCAACGCCAACCCGGTCTCGAAGGCGCTCGCCCGCGAGGCGTTGCGCCTGCTCGGCGGGGCGATCGAGACCGCCTGCCGCAACGGCGCCGACCGGGAGGCCCGCGGCGCGATGCTGCTCGGCTCGATGCTGGCGGGACAGGCCTTCGCCAATTCCCCCGTCGCCGCCGTGCACGCGCTCGCCTATCCGCTGGGGGGCCATTTCGGCATCCCGCACGGGCTCTCGAACGCCCTCGTCCTCACGCACGTGATGCGCTTCAACCTCCCCGCCGCCGCGGGGGCCTATGCCGAGCTCGGCCCTTGCGCCTTCCCCGACTGCCCGCCCGACGCGGACGCCTTCATCGCCCGGCTGGACGCCCTCTCCGCCGCGATCGGCCTCGCGCCCCGCCTGCGCGACGTCGGCGTCCCGGAAGACGCGCTCGACCTCCTGGCCGACGACGCGATGGGGCAGACGCGGCTTCTGGTGAACAACCCGCGGGAGGTGACCCGGGCGGACGCGTGGGGGATCTACCGGGCGGCGTGGTGAGGCTCACCCCCCACCCCCCGTCACCAAACGCCCGAGCAGCCCGACCCCATACGCCACGCTCCCCGCCAGCGCGCCGATGGCGAGCATCTCGAGGCCGGCGAGCAGCCAGCCGCGGTCGGAGAAGAAGGACCGTCCGGCGCCGATGCCGAACAGGGTCACGGCCGAGAGGCCGCAGGCCCAGGCGAAGGCCGAGCCGGGGACCGGGAGAAGATAGGCGAGGAGCGGCACCACGCCCGCGGCGAGGAAGCCCGAGAACGTGGCGAGCCCGTTCTTCGAGGCCTCCCGCAGCGAGGGGCGATCCTCCTCCGCCGGCTTCGAGCGCTCGGACAGGACGTCGCTCGCGCCCATGGAGACGCCGTCGGCGAGGAGATTGGCGAAGCCGAGGATCAGGATCACGGTCGCGGAGAGTTGCGCCCCCGTGACGCCCGAGACGACGGCGAGCGTCGTCACGACGCCGTCGTTCGCGCCGTAGACGAGCTCCGGCAGATAGGTGCGGATCCAGCGCGCGACCCCGTTCGGGGTCCGCCGCTCGCGGTCCTCTCGCATGCGTCCTCCGTGATGTGTCCGAAGGGGAACGCCGCGCTCGGCGGATGGATGCGCCGCGTCTGCGCCTCAACCCGTCCGTACGGCGTCGATCGGGGTCGCGAGCCCGGTGAGGACACGATAGGGCCCGGCGCGGGGCGGCGCGGGGAAGACGATCACCTCGGCGCTCGGCCGGGCGGGAACCGCCGTCGGCGGCGCGGGCGCGGCGACGGCGAACACGGCGCGCACGATCGCCCGGCGCCGCAGCGTCGCCGTGATCTCCTCGGCCACCATGCGCCAGAGCCGCGCCTCGAGCCGCGCGCCCTCGCCGCGCGCCTCCCAGGCCGCGGTGTGGGCGACGAAGAAGGCCTCCTCGCCGTGCGTGTCGAGCAAAGCGTCGGCGAGGCGAAGTGCGTTGAACCTGGTGGGACGGCGGCGCCAGAACGAGCGGAGCAAGACCCAGTCTCCCGAACGAATCCTTTGCCGTTGACATAAGTCACGTGCGGCTGCGGCGGGGCCATGGTCGCATCCGTTCCGCGCTGGGGATCGCGTCAGTTCGCTCCGGATCGGAAGCGATGGGCGCGCATTCCCACCACCCGCGGCATGCCGTGACGGCGTTAACCGAGTTTCCGTAAGGTCGGCGCCAGTCACGGAGCGATCACCGCTGCGCACGAAAGCACATTGTCTTGCGAGGAAATTCCCATCCGAGGAATTAAGCGTTTCTTAGGGAGCATTATGTACGTTTTCGTACGTTACGGTCGAGACAATGAAGCCGCAGCAGGCCGGCGGACCGGAAGCTCATGACGATCGCGACGAGAGGTCGCGAGACTGGAGTTGGACGACATGGCCCTGTTTACGCTCGCGCGCCGCCCGGCGCGCGCAACGCACGCGCACGCCTCCGCGCCGGAGGCCGTGCACCCTCCAGCGCCGGACCCGACGGCGTTGCTCGACGCCCTGCCCGTCAACGTTCTCGCCCTCGACCCGCAGACCGGGACGATCACCTACGCCAACCGGCGCAGCGTCGAGACCCTGACGAGCATCCAGGATCACCTCCCCGCCGGCGTCGACCCGATGGCGATGGTGGGCACCTCCTTCGACGTCTTCCACAAGAACCCGGCGCATCAGCGCGCCATCGTCGCCGATCCGAACCGCCTGCCCTGGCGGGCCAAGATCAAGCTCGGTCCCGAGCGCATGGATCTGCACGTGTCCGCCGTCTACGACGGGCGAGGGCGCTATATCGCGGCCGCGCTCACGTGGTCGGTGATCACGAGCCTCACGCGCTCGGTCGAGACCTTCGAGGAGACGATGCGCGCGGCGCTGGAAGACGTCGCCGGCGCGAGCGGCGCCATGCGCCAGGCCGCCGGCGAGGTGCAGGAGGCCACGGCCGAGACGTCCCGCTCCGTGGCGAGCTCTTCGACGGGCGCCGAGGAGGCGAGCGCGAACGTGCAGGCCGTCGCGGCGGCGGCCGAGGAACTCGACACCTCCATCGCCGAGATCGGCCGGCAGGTCGCCGAGGCGGGCAAGGTCACGCAGGACGCCGTCGCGGCCGCCCGCGAGGGCTCGCAGAACGTCGAGGCGCTGGCGGAGGCCTCGCGCCGCATCGGCGAGATCGTGTCCCTCATCCAGACCATCGCGGGCCAGACGAACCTGCTCGCCCTCAACGCCACGATCGAGGCGGCGCGCGCCGGAGAGGCCGGCAAGGGCTTCGCCGTGGTGGCCGCCGAGGTGAAGACGCTCGCCGGCCAGACCGCCAAGGCCACCGAGGAGATCGCCGCCCAGATCGCCGCGATCCAGGCCGCGACGGACCAGACGGTGGGCGCCATCGGCCGCGTGTCGGAGATCATCGAGCGCGTCGACCAGTCGTCGATGGCGATCTCGGCCGCGGTGGAGCAGCAGGCGGTGACGACGAGCGAGATCGCCCGGAACGTCAGCGAAGCGGCGACCGGCACGGGCTCGGTGAGCCAGTCGCTGGCGCAGGTCCACTCGATCGCCGAGCGCTCGGGCGGCGCCGCGGAAAGCGTGCTCGACGCCATCGGCGACGTCGAGCGCCAATCGGACCGGGTCTCGCAGGCGGTGGCCCGCTTCCTCGAGGACGTCAGGCGAATCTGAGGCGAGCGCTGGAGCGGCGGATGGTCATGGACGCGATGAGAGATCCGGTGCGGGACGACATCCCCTCGCCCGAGCGCGCGCCGACGGAGCCGGAGCAGCGGAGCGCGCCGGCCTCCGGCTCCGTCGAGATCGAGCTCGCCCGCTACGCCTCGGAGCTCGACGCCTTTCGCGCCGCGCTCGACCGCCAGGCGATCGTCGCCGTCACCGATCGGCGTGGCGCGATCACGCTCGTCAACGATCTGTTCTGCCGCATCAGCGGCTACCGACGCGACGAGCTGATCGGCCGCAATCACCGCATCCTCAACTCGGGCCACCACCCGCGCCGCTTCTTCGTCTCGATGTGGCGCACCATCGCGGACGGGCGCATCTGGCACGGCGAGATCTGCAACCGCGCCAAGGACGGGCGGCTCTACTGGGTCGACACCACCATCGTGCCGCGGCGCGGGGCGGACGGGCGCATCGAGAGCTACGTCTCGGTGCGCTACGACATCACGGAGCGCAAGCAGGCCGAGGCGGCGCTCGCCGACGAGGCGCGGCGGCGCGCCCGGGCCGAGACGCTGGTGCGGGAAATCCTGGACGCGATCCCCGACGGCGTCGCCGCCTTCGATGCGGAAGACCGTCTGGTCCTCTCCAACCGCGCCTTTCGGCGGCTCTACGGCGCCGGCCCGGCAGGGGCGAGCGACGGGCTGACGTTCCGCGAGATCGCGGAACGCTGCCTCGCCGACGGTCGCTTCCCGGAGGTCGGCCGCTCGCCTTCGGAGACGGCGGCGTGGCTCGACGCGCGGCTGCGCGAGCATCGCAGGCCCGGCCGGCGCCATATCCGCCAGCTCTCGGACGGGCGCTGGCTGCAGGTTCGCGAGCGGCGCTCGCCGAGCGGGCACATCGTCAGCGTCTCCTCCGACGTGACCGCGCTGAAGCGCGCCGAGCTCGCCGTGAAGCAGCGCGCCGAGCGCGACGCCCTCACCGGCCTGTACAACCGCGCCGCCTTCGGCGAGCGGCTCGAGCGCATGCTGTGCGACGACCGTCGCACCAAGCCGGGCGCCCTCGTCGTCGTCGACGTGGACGGCTTCAAGGCCGTCAACGACACGCACGGCCACGACGTCGGCGACGCGCTGCTCGGCGCCGTCGCCGAGCGCCTGCGCGCCGGGGTGCGGCGCGGCGACGTCGTCGCGCGGCTGGGCGGCGACGAGTTCGCCCTGATCCTGCCGGGCGTGACCCGGCCCCGGACGGCGGAGGACCTGCTCGGCAGGCTGCTGGCCCAGCTCGGCGCGCCGCTCGACCTGCCCGGCCGCACCCTGTTTCCCTCCGTGAGCCTCGGCTGCGCCTTCTTTCCCGAGCACGGCGCGACGCCCGACGCCGCGATGAAGGCGGCCGATCTCGCCCTCTACGAAGCGAAGGCGGCCGCCGAGGCGCGCGGCCGCGAGACCGGGGGGCGCGGCCGCTTCCGCCTGTTCGCGCCGGCCCTGCGCGAGAGCGAGACGCGCCGGCGCGCTCTGGTCGCCGGCCTGCGCGAGGCGCTCGTGCGCGACGAGATCGTCGTCGCGCTCCAGCCGCAAGTGACGCTGCGCGATGCGCGCCATGCGGGCTTCGAGGCCCTGGCGCGCTGGCGGCGCGGCGGCGAGGTCGTCCCTCCCGCGGCCTTCATCCCGATCGCCGAGGAGGCGAACCTGATCGGCGCGGTCGGCGGCGTCGTGCTCGATCGGGCGCTCGCGCTCGTGCGCCGGCATATCGACGCCGGCGCCGCGCCGGGCCGCGTCGCGGTCAACGTCGCGGCCGCGCAGCTCAAGGACGAGCGCTTCGTCGAGGAGGTGTCCGCCGCGCTCGCCCGTCACCGGCTCACCCCGGCCGCGCTCGAGATCGAGATCACCGAGACCGTGCTCCTCGACCGCGCGGCAGCCGAGATCGGCGGCACCCTCGCCCGACTGCGGGCGCTCGGCGTGGGGATCGCCCTCGACGATTTCGGCACCGGCTACGCCTCGCTGGCGCACCTGCGGCGCTTCCCCGTGGACCGACTCAAGATCGATCGCGGTTTCGTCGAGGGGATCGGCCGCGACGCCGATGCGGACGCGCTCGTCGGCGGCATCGTCGACCTCGCGCACGGTCTCGCGCTCGAGGTCGTGGCCGAGGGTATCGAGACCCCGGCCCAGCGCGCGGCGCTCGCGCGGATGGGCTGCGACGTCGGTCAGGGATACCTGTTCGCGCCGCCGCTGCCGCCCGAGGAGATCGGGACCTATCTGGAGCGCATGCGACCGTCGTCCCTGGCGGCGGCCGGGTGAGCCATCACAAGGACTCGAGAGCCCGCTTGGCTTCGGAGAGGGCGTCGTCCACGGCGAGCGCTTGCCTTCGGGCGATGTCGAAAATGCGGGGGACTGAAGCCGAATCCTCGCTCAGGTAGTAGTCGTCGCCGACACTTTCGAGCTGACGGCCATGATCGTTCAACAGCGCGAGCGTCACCCGGCCGCGATCCCGGCGGACCTCGATCATGTATCGCGACGTCAACGATGCCGTGAAGACATCCGTCCCGAGTTCCTCCCAGGCCAGCTTTCCGGCCTGCGACTTCTCCGCAATCGTCGGCAAAAGGTCAGCGAGCTTCATCGGCTATTCCCTCGGCGTCGTATATATAGCGCAGGCGCGCGGCTTGTGCATGGAGGATTTCGGCGATCGCACGCGCCTCGGTCGCGCGCTCGACCGCGTGTGTGAACTCACCTCGGTCGTCGTCGATCATCACGGCCTCGGACAGGGCGGCCATCCGCCTCACAGCGCGACGCAACGCTCGCCGCTCCGGGCTTCCGTCCACCAGCATCTCGACGACGCGCGCGCAGTCCCGGCGGCTGATGTCGAGGCACAGGAGGGCGAGCTTGTATTCGCGCCTTGCGATCTTGTCCTGTCCTGTTTCCAGCAGCGAAAGAGCATTGTTCAGCTCGATGAGCCGCTCGCGCGCGACGATCGTCAGCCGCATCCGGACGCGGCGTCCCGCGCGGCCTCGGCGGCGCGACGGGTCCTGTTCAGCTGCCAGAGCGCGAACGCGAGCCCCACCGTCGTGATGACGAGAGAAATCCATGTGGCGGATCCGACGCTGAACGGATCGGTCGCGACGAACACGACCCAATTCAAGAACGCCCCGTTCGGCTCCGTCGCCTGCAAGTCAGCCCCCGCCGCAAGAAAGCAGCGCCAGAGTAGCAGAAGCGTCGCCTATGCCAAGCTGCTATGGTGCGCCGCGCCTTACCGATGCACCCCCACCATCGCGGTGAGCCCGCCGTCGATGGGGAGCGTCGCGCCGGTGATGTAGGCGGCGGGAGGCGTCATCAGGAAGGCGGCGAGGCCCGCGACCTCCTCGGGGCGGCAGAAGCGGCCGGCGGGGATCTGCTTTTCCATGCTCTCGCGATAGGGGGCGTAGGGCGCCAGCATGTCGGTGTCGACGAAGCCCGGCGCGATGACGTTGACGGTCACGCCGCGCTTGGCCGTCTCGATGGCGAGCGTGCGGGCATAGGCGATCAACGCGCCCTTGGTGGCGGCGTAGGCCGAGTTGCCCTGCGTCGCCTGGAGCGCCGCGATCGAGCCGATGCCGACGATGCGTCCGGCCCGCGCCCGCAGCATCGGGCGCATCAGCGCCTTGCACAGGCGGGTGAAGGCGAAGAAGTTCACCTGCATGGCCGCCTCGGCCTTGTCCTGCGCCATCATCGCCGCGAGGGCGTCGTAGGACTGGCCGGCATTGTGGACGAAGCCGAAGAAGGCCTCGCCCTCGATCGTCTCGCAGAAGGCCTCGACGGCCGCCTTGTCGGCGAGGTCGAGCGGGCGCGCCTCGACCGTGACGCCCGGATGCGCCGCGCCCACCTCGCCCGCCAGCGCCTGCGCCTGATCGGCGGAGGAGCGGTAGGTGAAGACGACGTCGTGGCCTTGCGCCGCCATGGCGCGGACGATCGCCGCCCCGACGCCCTTGGCGCCGCCGGTGACGAGGATGCGGGTGCGGTCGGTCATCGTCGCCTCCGTGCGCTCAGCTCGGCTCGGCGGAAAGCACGAGGCAGGTGTTCTGGCCGCCGAAGCCGAAGGAGTTCGACAGGATGCGGGTCACCCTCGCCTCGCGCGCCTCGTTCGGCACGACGTCCAGCGGAATGGCCGGGTCCGGGACGCGGTAGTTGATCGTGGGCGGGATCACCCCCTCGCGGATGGTCATCAGCGAGACCACCGCCTCCACCGCGCCGGCGGCGGTGAGGGTGTGGCCGATCATCGACTTGTTGGAGGAGATCGGCACGCTTTTCATGCGCTCGCCGAGAACCGCCATCAGGCCCATCGACTCCATCTTGTCGTTCTCGGGCGTGCCGGTGCCGTGGGCGTTCACGGTGTCGATCGCGTCCGGCGTCACGCCCGCGTCGTGAAGCGCCGCCGCGATCGCCGCGACGATCGGCGCGCCGTCCGGCGAGGAGCGGGTGCGGTGGAAGCCGTCGCCCTTCTCGCCGGCGCCGAGCACGTAGCCGAGGATCTCCGCCCCGCGGGCATGGGCGTGCTCCGCGCTCTCGAGCACCAGCGCCGCCGCGCCCTCGCCCATGACGAAACCGTCGCGGTTCTTGGAGAAGGGCTTTGCCGCCTCCTCGGGGATCTCGTTCTGGGTCGAGAGCGCCGAGAGCAGCGAGAACCGGATCAACGCCTCGGCATGGACCGAGCCGTCGGTGCCGATGCACAGCGCCGCCGGCGCCTCGCCGCGGCGGATCGCCTCGACGCCGAGCTGGATCGCGGTCGCGCCCGACGAGCAGGCGGTGGAGAGCGAGATCGGCGAGCCCTTGGTGCCGAAGCGGTCGGCGAGATGGTCGGCGACGGTGCCGAACAGGAAGAGGTCGTGCCAGGCCTGGAACTCGCCGGTGGCCGCCGCCTTCAGGAGGTCCGTATAGGTGACGTCGCCCGCCTGGCCCGAGGCCTCGGCGAGCGCGCGGCGCTGCGGCCATTCGATCTCGACCGGCGGCACGGCGACGAAGAGCGCGCCCGGAAAGTCGCCGAGCGGCAGGCCGGACTGTGCGACGGCCTCGTTCGCGGCGGTCGTGGCGAGGCGCTCGGAGAGCTTCGGCGCGCAGAAGTCCTCCGCGCCCTCGAAATCGACGGTGCCGGCGATGGTGGTGCGCAAGCCCTCCGTCGGAAAGCGCGTGATGCGGTGGATGCCGGAGCGCCCCGCGGTGAGGGCGGCCCAGTTCGCGGCCTTGCCCTCGCCGAGCGAGGTGATCACCCCCATGCCGGTGACGGCGACGAGGGGGCGGCCGAAACGGTCCGTGGTCATCGGCTCGGGCATGCGCTGCTCCCTCGGCTCGTCCCTTGGTCCTTCACCCCGCCACGACCCGGATCAGGCCCTCGCCGCGGCGGTGGCCGATGCTGGTGACGGCGGCCTCGCCGGTCTCGCCGGCGGCGATCAGGGCCGCGGCCAGCGCCACGCCGGCGGGGGCGTGGGCCTCCATCAGGTGTCCCGTGAGATCCTGCGTGGCGTCGATGCGGGCGCCCGGCGCGAGCCGGGCGAGGGCCGCGCGCTCCTCGAGATCGGTCGCGGAGAGGCCGAGCGCGCCGGAGATCACCCGCGCGCCGGGCGTGACGCCGACCTCCTCCCACAGGCGCGGGAGCACGGCCTCGACGTCGCCCGCGGCGCGCGTCGTGCGCGCGACGCCGACATCGGCGATCGTCGCGAACACCCGCGCGCCGCGCGCCTCGGCGTGGGCGCGCGATTCGAGCACGAGGAAGGCGCCGCCCGAGCCGAGCACGAAGCCGCCCGGGGCGGGCCGCTCGAGGACCGGCGTCGGCGCGCCCGTCCAGAGCAGGTTCGCCATGGCGTAGGAGAGCAGCAAATCGGGTCGCTCGGCATTGAAAGAGCCGCCGACGAGGAAGATCTCGTTCTGCCCCGAGCGGATGCGGGCATGCGCGATGCGGATCGCGTCGACGCCGGCCTGCTCCTCGCCCATGAAGGTCCGCGAGGCGCCGGTGACGCCGTGGACGATGGCGATGTTGCCGGCGAGCAGGTTCGAGAGCTGCGCCAGGAACAGGGTCGGGCGCACGTCCGACATCAGCCGCTCGTTCAGGAGCACGTCGGGCTGCGGAGCGGTGCGCATGGCGGTGAGCACCTGGCCGTCGACGTCGTAGTCGCGCTCGCCGCCGCCGGCGGCGACGATGACGTGCGTCTCGTCCTTGAGCGCCTGGTCCTCCTTCACGCCAGCCGATTCGAGCGCCGCGCCCGCGGCGTAGACGCCGAGGCGCTGCCAGGGCTCCATCTGCCGCTGGTCGGACTTCTTGGGGATCTGCGTCGCGAGCTCGAGCGCCGGCGCGGGACGCACGGGATAGGGCGCGAAGCGCTCGGTCTCCCAGGGTCCCTGCGCGCCCCCGGCGAGCGCCGCGAGATGCGGCTCGACGCCCTCGCCGAGGCAGGAGACGAGGCCGATGCCGGTGACGACGACGTCGCGGTCGCTCATGAGGAGTGCTCCGTCAAGCCGATGCGGGCGGCGTGCGCGCGCATCTGGTCGTCGAGACCGGGCGGGAAGGGCATGATCCGGAAGCGCAGCTCGGCGTCGCAGATCGGCCGGCCGGCCACCGCGATCTTCGCCTTGGTGCCGACGTAGCCCGAGCCCTCGTGCACGAGCGTCGCCTCGATGTCGAGCACGGCCTGCGGCTCGACGAAGGTGCGAAAGCGCGCCTTGTCCACCGCCATCAGGAACGGCATGTGGGTGTAGCCCATCAGCGCGAGCACGAGATAGCCGGAGGCCTGCGCCATGGTCTCGGTGAGGAGCACGCCAGGCACCAGCGGGTGGCCGGGGAAATGCCCCTCGAAGACCGGGCTCTCCGTCGGCACGACGGAGCGCGCGCGCAGGGTCTTGGCCGCTTCGTCCAGCGCCTCGACCCGGTCGATCATCTCGAAATATTCGAGCCGCATGCGCCCGTTCCCGGCCCGCGCGGCGCTCAGGCGGCGCCCGGAGCAGCCCCCTTGGCGGCCACCAGCTCGTCGATGCGCGTGACGAGGTTCTTCATCACGAAGTATTCCTCGGCCGGCGCCTTGCCCTCGTTCACCTCCTGCGTCCACTGCTCGAGCGGAAGCTTGATGCCGAAGGCCTTGTCGATGGCGAAGGCGATGTCGAGGAAGGCGAGCGAGTCGATGCCCAGATCGTCGATGGCGTGGCTCTCGGGCGTGATCTCCTCGCGCGGGATGTCGGCCGTGTCGGCGATGATGTCGGCGACTTTGTCGAAGGTGGTGGAC
This sequence comes from Salinarimonas sp., assembly GCF_040111675.1. Lineage (NCBI taxonomy): Bacteria > Pseudomonadati > Pseudomonadota > Alphaproteobacteria > Hyphomicrobiales > Salinarimonadaceae > Salinarimonas > Salinarimonas sp. The sequence continues at coordinate 4,964,718 of NZ_CP157794.1, forward strand.
ATCGCGACGCTTCTGCTCCTGATGACGTCCCCGGCGGCGGGCGCGTGCGCCCGCTGGGACGGCCCTCGTCTGCGGGCTTTCTCGAAGTGCCTCCCTTACACGGAAGACCCGCGCCCGGCAACCGCGTAAGGCCTTGCCGTCCACCGCCGTCGCCGGGCCGGGGCGCGGCGATGCGCCCCGGGTTCCCCGGCGGCGCGCGGGCGGTTAGGTGAAGGAGGCCGAGCGCGTCCGGATCGGGCGCGGCGGCAGCGCGTCAGGGAGGCCGGATTGAGCGCACTCGTCTTCGATCGCCCGCTCGTGCGCGCGCGCCTCGCCAGGGCGCGGGCGCGGGGCTATGCCGACTTTCTCGTCGCCCGCGCGGCGGAGGACCTGGAGGACCGCCTCGCCGCGGTGCTGCGGGAATTTCCCGTCTGCGTCGATCTCGGCACGCCGACGCCGCACGCGGCGCGGATGCTCGCGCGGCGGCCGGGCGTCGAGCGCGTGATCCGCCTCGCGCCGCTGCCGGAGCCGGGCGCGATCGTCGCCGACGAGGAGGCCCTGCCGCTCGCCGCCGAGCGCGCGAACCTCATCGTCTCGCTCCTCGCGTTGCAGAGCGTCGACGACCTGCCCGGCACGCTGATCCAGGCCCGGCGCGCGCTGGCGCCCGACGGGCTGCTGATGGCGGGCCTGCTCGGCGGTTCGACGCTGTTCGAGCTGCGCCAGAGCTTCGCCGCGGCGGAGGCCGAGATCGAGGGCGGCGTCTCCCCCCATGTCGCGCCCTTCGCCGACGTGCGCGATCTGGGCTCATTGCTCCAGCGCGCGGGCTTCGCCCTGCCGGTGGTGGATTCCGACGTCCTCACCGTGCGCTACGACGACGTCTTCGGCCTGATCCGCGACCTGCGCGCCATGGGGCTGACCAACGCGCTGGCCGAGCGCCGCCGCACGCCGACGAAGCGCGCCACGATCCTGCGCCTCGCGGAGATCTATGCCGAGCGCTATGGCGATCCCGACGGTCGCGTGCGCGCCACCTTCGAGCTCGTCTGGCTCTCCGGCTGGGCCCCCCACGAGAGCCAGCAGAAGCCTTTGCGGCCCGGCTCCGCGAAGATGCGCCTCGCCGACGCGCTGGGCACGCGGGAGATCTCCGCGGGGGAGAAGGCGGGGCGGGGGTGACGCGTCTTCCCAGATGCCGGCATTGCGGTCGCGGGGCGCGCGCGCTTTCGCGCACGCTCGACATGCGATGGAGGTTCTGGGTCCCGGGTCGCCGTTCGGCGCCCGGGATGACACGGGTGGTTGTCATCCCGGATGCCGAAGGCAGTCCGGGACCCAGATCCGCGGCGTGTCCCGAGCGGCGTTCACGCCGCGTCCCTCCCTCCGTGACGCACCGAGGTCGCGGGACGCGCGCGCGGCCCTGAGCGCCGCGCCTACTCAGCCGGCGCGCGTCCCTCTTCCCGCGCCTCCGCCGCCGCGAGCTCCGCGTCGAGGCGGGCGCCCTCCGCCGCGCGGGGCTTGCCGAAGCGGGCGAGCGCCAGGTAGGCGACCGGGGTCAGGAACAGCGTGAACAGCACGGAGAGCCCGAGCCCGCCGACGACCACCCAGCCGAGCGCCGCGCGGGCCTCGGCGCCGGCGCCGTCGGAGAGGATCAGCGGCAGCCCGCCGAGCACGGTGGAGATCAGCGTCATCATCACCGGGCGGAAGCGCACGGCGGAGGCTTCCTCCACCGCGTCGCGGACGCTCGCGCCCGCATCGCGCAGCTGGTTGGCGAACTCGACGATGAGGATGCCGTTCTTGGCCATCAGCCCGATCAGCATCACGAGGCCGATCTGGCTGTAGATGTTGAGGCTCGTGCCGGTGAGCGCCATGGCCATCGCCGCGGCGCCGAGCCCGAAGGGCACGACGATCATGATCACCACGCCCGAGGCCAGGCTCTCGAACTGGGCGGCCAGCACGAGGAGCACGATCGCCAGCGCGAAGGCGAAGGTGATGGCGACGCCCCGCGAGGTCTCCTCGAGCGCCGCCGCCTCGCCGAGGAAGGCGATGGTCTGGCCCGGCGCCAGCAGCGGGGTCGCGATCGCGCGGGCCTCCTCGATCGCGCGGCGCAGGGGCAGGTCGTCGGGCAGGCCCGCCTCCACGGTGATCGCGCGGCGCTGGCGCTCGCGCTCGAGCGAGGGCGAGACGCTCTCCTCGTCGAGGCTGGCGAGCGCGGAGAGCGGAACCAGCGCGCCGCCGTTTCCGCGCAGCAGGATCCGCGCGAGGTCGTCGGGCTGGGAGACCGCGCCCTCCGGCGTGCGCAGCCGCACCTCGACCGCGCGGTCGCCGACGAAGACGTCGCCGACGCGCCGACCGTCGAGCGCCGTCTGGAGCGCGAGGGCGACGTCGGCGGGGTCGACGCCGAGATCGGCGGCGCGGGCGGTGTCGAGCCGGATCGAAAGCTGCGGCTGGGTGACGTCGAGCTCGAGCGCCGGGTTGCGCAGGGCCGGCATCTCCCGGCGCAGCGCGTCGACCAGGGCGAGCCCCGTGTCGGTGATGGCGTCGTAGTCCTCGCCCAGAACGGCGATCTGCAGCCCCTGCCCGCCGCCGCGGATGCCGAGGGAGTTCGGCGTGATGGCGCGGGCGCTCACGCCCACGACGGAGCCGAGCTGCCGGTTGATCTCGGAGACGATGGTCTGCTGGTCGCGCTCCCGCTCGGCCCAGTCCACCAGCGGGGCGGCGATGAAGGCGCGGTTGGAGCGGCCCCAGGTGCCGATCACGGCGAGGACGCTCTCCATCTCGCCGGATTCGACGTAGGGCTGGAGGATCGCCTCGATCTCGGTGACCTTGCGGTCGGTATAGGTCAGCGAGGCGCCCTGCGGGGCGGAGACGACGAGGAGCACGTAGCCGCGATCCTCCGGCGGTGTCAGCTCCTCGGGCAGGCTCGCCCAGGCGATCCAGGCGCCGACGGCGAAGATCGCGGACAGCGTCAGGACGACGAGCGGCGCGCCGAGCGCGCGGGCGAGGAGCGCGCGGTAGAGCCGGGCGAACCAGCCGCCGACCGTGCCGAGCGGATCGAGGCGGCTCCGCCGCGGTGCGCCCTCCGCCATCGGCGCCTCGTCCTTCAGGAGCCGCGAGGCGAGCATCGGCGCCAGCGTCAGCGCGACGAAGGAGGAGAGCACGACCGCGGCGGCGAGCGTGAAGCCGAACTCGGCGAAGAGCCGCCCGGCCTGGCCGGGCAGGAACGAGATCGGGACGAAGACGGCCGCCAGCGTCAGCGTCGTCGCGACGACGGCGAAGAACACCTGGCGCGTGCCGAGCACCGCGGCGGCGCGCGCGCCCATGCCCTCCGCCCGGCGGCGCTCGATGTTCTCGATCACGACGATGGCGTCGTCGACGACGATGCCGGTGGCGAGGACGAGGGCGAGCAGCGTCAGCACGTTGACGGAAAAGCCCATCAGGTAGATCGCCGCCAGCGTGCCGACGATCGCGATCGGCACGGTGATCGCCGGGATCAGCGTCGCGCGCCAGGAGCGGAAGAACAGGAGGATGATCAGCACGACGAGGCCCGTGGCCACGAACAGCGTGCGCAGCACCTCCTTCACGGCGCCGCCGACGAAGACCGCGTCGTCCGAGCGCACGGCGACGGTGATGCCCTCAGGCAGCGACACGTTCAGCTCGTCGACCGCGGCGCGAACCGCCTCCGAAATGGCGATCGTGTTCGAGCGCGCCTGGCGCAGGATGCCGGCGCCGAGCCCCACCTGCCCGTCGGAGCGCAGCACCATCTCGTCCTCGGCCGGCCCGAGCGAGACGGAGGCGACGTCGCGGATGCGCACGCCGCGGTCGACGAAGGTCGCCTCGATCTCGTCCACCGAGCGCGCCGCCGCGCCCGCCTCGACCAGAACGGTGGAGGACGGCATGCGCAGGTCGCCCGCCGGCGCGTCGGAAAGGACGCCTTCCAGCGCCCGGCGTACGTCCGCGATGGTGAGGCCGCGCGCATTCAGCGCCGCGACATCGAGGGTGACGCGGAAGACCGGCTCGCGCAGGCCGTAGACCTGCACGTCGGCGACGCCGTCCACCGCGGCGAGCCTGTCGAAGACCAGGCGCTCGGCGAGCGCGGAGAGTTCCTCGATGGCGTGCCGGTCGGAGGTGACGGCGAGGCGCATGATCGGCGAGCCGTCGGCGTCGGCCTTGACGACGCGGGGGTCCTCCGCGTCCTCCGGCAGGCGGCGCAGGATGCCCGAGACGGCGTCGCGCATGTCGTTCGCCGCGACGTCGAGATCGACGTCCTCGCCGAACTCCGCGACGATGCGGCTGCGGCCCCGCGCGCTCGACGAGGAGACCGAGACGAGGCCGGGCACGCGGGCGACGGCGCCCTCGACCACGCGGGTCACCTGCGCGTCGATGGCGGCGGGGGTGGCGCCGGGGAACTGGGTGGTGACGGTGACGACCGGCCGGTCGACGTCGGGGAGCTCGCGTACGCTCACGCCGAAGAGCGCGGCGAGGCCGGCGAGCACGATCATCAGGCTCATCACCGCCGCGAGCGTCGGGCGGCGCACGCACAGCGAGGCGATGTCGGCGGCGCGGCTCGCGGCGCTCATGGCCTCAGCTCCGCTCGCCGGGGCGCGTGGACGGCGCGTCGCCGGCGATCTCCACCTCGGCCCCGTCGCGCAGACGCTGGACGCCTTCGAGCACCACCTGCTCGCCCGGCGCGAGTGGCGCCTCGACGAGGGCGACGCCGTCGTCGCGACCAGTGAGCGCCACGCGCACCTGCGTCACCGCGCCGTCGGCGACGCGCCAGACATAGGCGCCCTCGCGATCCCATTGCAGCGCCTGCGCCGGCACGGCGACGCGCTCGGCCCCGGGAAAGGCGAGGGTGACGGAGACGCTCATGCCCGGCCGCAGCCGGTCGTCGGAATTGGCGATCTCGGCCCGGACCGTGAGCGCGCGGCTCTCGGGGTCGATGCGGCTGTCGATCTCGACGATCGTCGCGGTGAAGGTCTCGCCCGGATAGGCGGCGGTCTCGGCCGAGACCGCATCGCCGCGCGAGACGCGGGCGGCGAGGCGCTCGGGGACGGAGAAGCGCACGAGGATGCGGCCGCGATCGTCCAGGGGGGCGACCGGCGTCTGCGTCGTCACCCGCTGGCCGATCTCGACGGCGGCGAGGCCGAGGCGGCCGGCGAAGGGCGCCTCCAGCGTGCGGCGCTCCAGCGCGAGCTCGGCGGCGGCGACCTGCGTCTCGGCTTCGGCGAGGGCGGCGCGGGCCTCCTCCAGCTGCACGGCGGAGGCGGAGCGGCTCTCGGCCAGGCTCTCGAGCCGCGCCGCGCGGTCCCGCGCCAAGCGGGCCGTGATGCGCGCGCTCTCCAGCGCGATGCGCTCGGCCCGGTCGTCGAGGCGCAGCAGCGGCGCGCCGGCCGCGACCCGGTCGCCGGGGGAGAACAGGATCTCGCGCACGAGCCCGTCGTCCGGGGCGAAAAGCGTCACGGAGCGCGCGGCCTCGGCGGTGCCGATGACCGAGAGCCGGGTCTCCTCGCGCGCCGCGCCCACGTCGCCGACGACGACCCGCGTCGGGCCGAAGCCGCCGCGGCGGAAGCCGCCGCCGGCCGCCTCGGGCGCGGCCTCAGGCACGGGCAGGCCGACGCGCTTCGCCACGTCGACGATCGCCGCCGGCGCGGTCGCGGGCGAGAGCGTCGCCCAGCCGGCGAGGGCCGCGACGACGAGCAGGAGGGCGACGAGCCCCTGTTTCCAGAGCGCCATGGGCGCATGACCTCGCAGCGCGGCGTCCCGGGCGACATCGCCCTCTCCACGCTGGACCGTATCTATGTCACGCCGGCGCGGGCCGCACCACCAGTACGGACGTCTTCGCGTGGCGGACCACCCGCGCGGCGTTGGGGCCCAGCAGATAATCCTCGAGCTCGGGCCGGTGCGCGGACATCACCACGAGGTCGGCCTTCGTCTCGTCGGCGTAGTGCAGGATCTCGCGGTAGATGCCGCCGTGGCCGACGATGGTCCGGTGCGGGATCTCGGCGGGGATCGTCTCGGCCGCGAAGGCGTGCAGCTCCTGGTTCGCCCTCTCCAGCGCCTGCTTCTCGAAGCCCTCGGGGAAGAAGCCGCCGACGAGCGCCATGCCGTAATCGGGCACGACGTTGAGGAGGTGCACCGTCGCGCCGAAGGCGCGGGCGTATTCCACCACCGTGTCGACGGCGCGCTGCTCGGCCTCCCGATGGCCGAGATCCACCGCGAGCAGGATGTTCTTGTACATGGGACCGGCCCTCCTTGTCCTGTGCCGTGCGGCCGTCAGGCCCGCGCCCCCTCGCCCGCCTGCGTCGCCTCGCCCCGGCTCTTCGCGCCGGCCGCCTCCTCGCGCTTCAGGCGGCGCGACTGGGCGAGCCAGACGAGCCCGAACAGGATCAGCGCCGGCAGGTAGGACCAGGCCCGCGCGGGCTGCTCCACCGGCACCTCCACGGCGGTGACCATGACCGGCTCGTCGGCGTAGAAGTCGAGATGGCCCAGCGCGCGCCCGCCGGGGCTGCGGGGGTCGAACGGCTCCTCCAGCAGCACGCGGTCGCCCTCGACGACGTAGAGGAGCCCCGTCGCCTGCTCGAGCCGCGTCGCCGGGTCGAGGTCCGCGTCCGGCAGCGTGAAGGCGATGGTGCGCTCCTCGACCTCGAGATCCGAGAAGCGCGGGCCTGAGATGCCGATGCGGACGATGCCGCCCTCGGGCGTCGCGGCGATGGCCTCCTCGATCTCGGTCGCCGGACGCGGCTCGTAGGGCGGCGCGATCTGGTCGATCAGGAAGCCGGGCCGAAGCAGCAGGAAGGCGACGAGAAGCAGCGCCACCGTCTCCCAGATGCGGCTTCGCACCAGGAAGTAGGCCTGCGTCGCCGCCGCGAACAGGAGCATCGCGACCGTCGCCTTCACGAACACCCAGATCCCCTGCACCCAGCCGACGTCGATCAAGAGGAGATTGGTGTTGAATACGAAGATGAACGGCAGCAGCACGGTGCGCAACGAGTAGAAGAACGCCGTGAAGCCGGTCTTGAGCGGATCGCCCCGCGACACCGCCGCCGCCGCGAAGGAGGCGAGGCCCACGGGTGGCGTCACGTCGGCCATGATGCCGAAATAGAACACGAACAGGTGCGCCGCGATCAGCGGGATGATCACGCCGTTGGCCTGGCCGAGCTCGACGATGACGGGCGCCATCAGGGTCGCGACGACGATGTAGTTCGCCGTCGTCGGCAGGCCCATGCCGAGCACGAGCGAGATCAGCGCGGTGAAGACCAGGATCAGCAGGATGTTGCCGCCCGACAGGAACTCGACGAACTCCGCCATCACCTGGCCGATGCCGGTGAGCGTCACCGCGCCGACGATGATGCCGGCCGTCGCCGTGGCGCAGGCGATGCCGATCATGTTGCGCGAGCCGAGGATGAGGCCCTGCGTCAGGTCGAGCACGCCCTCCTTGAAGGCCGCGCCCACCTGCGCGCCGCGCACGCGCCGGAACAGCGCCTTGAGCGGCTTCTGGGTGAGCAGGATGACGACGAGCAGCACCACGGCGTAGAAGGCCGAGAGGCCCGGCGAGCGCTGCTCGATCATCAGGAACCAGACGAGCACGACGATGGGCAAGAGGTAGTGCAGCCCGGTCTTGAGCACGTCGGTGGCGATGGGCAGCTCCACCACGGGGGCGTTCGGATCGTCGATCTCGAGATCGGGCTCCCGCGAGGCGAGCCAGATCAGGCCGACATAGACGGCGGTGACGAGGACGAGCAGCACCGGCGTCGAGACAGCCGGCAGGATCGCCTGCACGCCGCGGATGGTGAAGTAGGTCAGCCCGGCGAGGATCAGCATCGAGGCGACGGTGATGCCGGTGCGCAGGAGCGTGATCTGGAGCGGATGCACCACGCGCTTCGGCAGGGCCGGCATCGCGTTCTTCAAGGCCTCGAGGTGCACGAGATAGAGCAGCGCGATGTAGGAGATCACCGCCGGCAGGAAGGCGTGGGTGATCACCGCCGTGTAGGGGATGCCGACGTATTCCACCATGAGGAAGGCGGCGGCGCCCATGACGGGGGGCATGATCTGGCCGTTCACCGAGGAGGCCACCTCGACCGAGCCCGCCTTCTCCGGCGAGAAGCCGACGCGCTTCATCAGCGGGATGGTGAAGGTGCCCGTCGTGACCACGTTGGCGATGGAGGAGCCCGAGATCAGGCCCGTCATCATCGAGGACAGCACCGCCGCCTTGGCCGGTCCGCCGCGCAGGTGGCCCAGCAGCGCGAAGGCGAGCTTGATGAAGAAGTTGCCCGCCCCCGCCTTGTCGAGCAGCGAGCCGAACAGCACGAACAGGAAGACGAAGCTCGCCGAGACGCCGAGCGCCACGCCGAAGACGCCGCCCGAGGTCAGCCACATCTGGTCCATGGCGCGGGAGAACGAGGCGCCGCCCCACTGGATGATGTCGGGCAGGAACGCGGCCGAGCCGAAGAAGACGTAGAGCAGGAAGACGATCGCGACGATCGCGAGGGGCGGGCCGAGCGCGCGGCGCGTCGCCTCGAGCAGGAGCACGAGCCCGGCGCCGGCGGCGACGAGATCGGCCGTCGTCGGCAGGCCGGGACGCGCGGAAATCTCGCGATAGAAGATGAAGATGTAGAGCGCGCAATAGGTCGCCGCCGCCGCGAGCGCGAGGTCGATCAGCGGAATGCGGTCGCGCGGCGAGCGCGCGAAAGCCGGATAGGCGCAATAGGCGAGGAACAGCGCGAAGCCGAGGTGGATCGGCCGGATCTGCGCGTCGTTGAGGACGAGCGGCAGGCCCGTGAGCTGCGAGAGCAGGAACGGGACGGGAGAGGCGATGTAGAGCTGGAACAGCGCCCAGGCCAGCGCCAGGCCGGTAACGGCGAGGCCCACGGGTCCGCGCGGGTTGCGCGCGCCGGTGTCGACCTGGGCGACGAGATCGTCGAGCTCGCTCTTGGAAGAGCTGCCGTTGGAGGAGCCTTGGACCGCGGCCGATCTGGTCTCGTCGTTCATCGAACGCCTCACGCCTGCGACGTCCGCACTGCCCGGACGTCGCGAAGGAAACGGGCTCGCCGCCCCCGGGGTCCCGTGCGGGCCCGGGGGCGGCGATCGTCGCTCAGACCCGCCTGCGCGGGTGATGGCGCGTGCGGCTCACTGCAGCCAGCCGCGCTCGCGATAATAGCGCTCGGCGCCCGGATGCAGCGGGGCCGACAGGCCGCTCGAGATCATGATCTCGGGCTGCAGGTTGGCGAGCGCCGGGTGCAGGCCGGTGAAGTTGTCGAAGTTCTCGAAGACGGACTTCGCCAGCGTGTAGACGGCCTCCTCGGAGACGTCCGCCGAGGTGACGAGCGTCGCGCCGACGCCGAACGTGCTCGTCGGCTCCTCGTTGCCGGGATAGAGGCCGCCGGGGACCTCGGCCGTGAAGTAGTAGGGGAACTCGTCGACCAGCGTGTCGACGACCTCGCCCGTCACGTCCACCAGCTTCGCGTCGCAGGTGGCGGTGGCTTCCTGGATCGAGCCGTTCGGATGCCCGACGCTGTAGACGAAGGCGTCGATGTTGTTGTCGCACAGGGCGGCGGACTGCTCGGCCGGCGCCAGCTCGGAGGCGAGCGCGAAGGTGTCGTTGGTCCAGCCCTTGCGCTCCATCAGGATGTCCATGATGGCGCGCTGGCCCGAGCCCGGGTTGCCGATGTTGACGCGCTTGCCCTCGAGATCGTCGAAAGTCTCGATGCCGGCCTCGGCGCGGGCGAGCACGTTGAACGGCTCGGGATGCAGCGAGAACACGGCGCGCAGGTTCTCCTGCGGCCCCTGCTCGGCGAAGCGGCCCTCGCCGTTGTAGGCTTGGTACTGGACGTCGGACTGGGCGACGCCGAATTCCAGGTCGCCGCCGCGGATGGCGTTGACGTTGTAGACCGAGCCGCCGGTCGACTCGACGGAGCAGCGGATGCCGTGCTCGCGGCGGGTCTGGTTCACGAGGCGGCAGATGGCGCCGCCGGCCGGGTAATAGACGCCGGTCACGCCGCCGGTGCCGATCGAGATGAATTGCTGATCCTGCGCCTGCGCGCCCGCCGACAGCCCGCCGACCGACAGCGCCAGGGCCGCGGCCGCGAGAGCGGTCTTCGACATAATTCTTCCGTGCATTACCGTGTCTCCGTCTGTTCGACTGGCTACACGCCCGCGTGGTTGGGCGTTTTGGTGATGTTCCACGCGGACGCGAGTCTTAGACCATGCCCGCACGCGATGCCAACATCGGCTCGCGCCCTTTCTGGAAACGGCGCGGTTCACGGCCGGATCCGCAGCGAGATCAGGCGTCGTCGCACGCGAGGCTGCGCGCTCGGCCCGCTTCCTCTGCGGCGCTCAGGCGCTACAGTATGCACGAAAGCACCGAGGACGGGAGGAGAACGCGATGGCGGGACGTCTGGAGGGCAAGATCGCCCTGGTGACCGCGGCGGGACAGGGCATCGGGCGGGCCATCGCCGAGGCCTGCGCCCGCGAGGGCGCGGTGGTGATCGCGACGACCCTGGAGCCCGAGCAGCTCGAGGGCCTCGACGCGGCGCGCCGGGCGAAGCTCGACGCGCGCGACACGCAGGCCGTGAACGCGCTCGCCGCCGAGATCGCCCGCGATTACGGCGGGGTCGACGTCTTGGCCAACTGCGCCGGGTTCGTCGCCCATGGTACGGTGCTCGACTGCGACGAGCGCGAGTGGGACTTCTCCTTCGACCTGAACGTCAAGTCGATGCACCGCACGATCAAGGCCTTCCTGCCCGGCATGCTGGAGCGCGGCGGCGGCTCGATCGTCAACATCTCGTCGGGCGCCTCCTCGCTCAAGGCCGCGCCGAATCGCTACGTCTACGGCGCCACCAAGGCCGCCGTGATCGGCCTGACCAAGGCGGTGGCGATCGACTTCATCAAGCAGGGCGTGCGCTGCAACGCCATCTGCCCGGGCACGATCCAGTCTCCCTCCCTCGACGACCGCATCGCCGCCCAGGCGCGCGGCGGCCAGGACGAGGCCGCGGTGCGCGCCGCCTTCGTGGCGCGCCAGCCCATGGGCCGGCTCGGCACGGTGGAGGAGATCGCCGCCGCGGCCGTCTACCTCGCCGCCGACGAGAGCGCCTTCACCACCGGCACGACGCTGGTGGTCGACGGCGGCTGGACGCTCTGACCCCTCCCGACACGGATCGAAAAGCCATGCACGTTCTCGTCACCGGCGCCGCCGGCATGATCGGCGCGAAGCTCGTGCGCCGCCTCGTCGCCGAGGGTCGCCTCGGCGGGTGCGCGATCGCCCGCGCCACGCTCCACGACGTCGTCGCGCCGGCGGCGCCGGAGGGCGCGCCCTTCGCCGTCGAGACGCTCGCCGCCGACATCGGCGATCCCGCCACCGCGACGCGCCTCGTCGAGGGGCGTCCGGACGTGATCGTCCACCTCGCCGCCATCGTCTCCGGCGAGGCCGAGGCCGATTTCGACAAGGGCTACCGCATCAATCTCGACGGCACGCGCGCGCTCTTCGACGCCATCCGGTCGGCCGGCGAGGACTACCGCCCCCGCGTCGTCTTCGCCTCCTCGATCGCCGTCTTCGGCGCGCCGCTGCCCGAGCCGATCCCGGACGAGCATTTCCTCACCCCGTTGACCAGCTACGGCACGCAGAAGGCGATGGGCGAGATGCTGCTCGCCGACTACACCCGCCGCGGTATCCTCGACGGCGTCGGCATCCGCCTCCCGACGATCTGCGTGCGGCCGGGCCGGCCCAACAAGGCGGCCTCGGGCTTCTTCTCGGGCATCATCCGCGAGCCGCTCGCGGGCGAGGAGGGCGTGCTCCCCGTCTCGGAGGACGTGCGCCACTGGCACGCCTCGCCGCGCTCGGCGGTAGGGTTCCTGCTCCATGCGGCGACGATCGACGGCGAGGCCATCGGCCCGCGCCGGAACCTCACCATGCCGGGCGTCTCTGTGACGGTGGGCGAGCAGCTCGCCGCCCTGGAGCGCGTCGCCGGTCCCGCCGTGGCGAAGCGCATCCGCCGGGAGCCGGACGAGACCATCGCGCGCATCGTCGCCGGCTGGCCGCGCAGCTTCGACGCCCGCCGCGCGGAGGCGCTCGGCTTCACGGCGGAGCGCTCGTTCGACGAGATCATCCGCGTTCACATCGAGGACGAGCTCGGCGGCCGCATCCCGGGGTGACGCCGGCGGCGGGGTCGGCTAGAGTGATCTCGTAGACGAGCCCATCACGCGCGAAGCTGTCATCCCGGACGGCGAAGCCGATCCGGGACCCATACGCTCGACGTCGGCTCGAGCGCGCATGCCGCGCTCGTCGCGCCACGTGTCGGCCGATATAGCGGCGAAACGCAGCCTGAAGGCTGCGACACGATCGTTGGCGTGAATGGGTCCCGGGTCGCCGTTCGGCGCCCGGGATGACGCTGAACGCCGTCCCCGATACCAACTGCTCTGAGGCGGCCCCGATCCGAGCCGTCTCGAAGGACCCCTGTCACCGTGGCCGACACCCATCCTCCGGCGGGCCTCGGCGCCCGCCGCCTCGCTCTCGCCGTCGTCGAGGAGACCCTGCGCGTGCGCCGGGCGCTCGACGACGTCCTCGCGGCGCGGGCGCCCGCGGCGGCGCTCGACGCGCGCGATCTGGGGCTTTCCCGCGCCATCGCGGTCACCGGCCTGCGCCGGCTCGGGACGATCCGGCGCGCCCTCGCCGAGCGCCTGGAGAAGCCGATGCGCGATCCCCGCGTCGAGGCGCTCCTCGTGGTCGGCGCGGCGCAGATCCTGTTTCTCGACGTGCCCGACCACGCGGCGGTCGGCACCGCCGTCGATCTCGCCCGCGAGGACCCGCGCCTCGCCCGCGCCGGCGGCCTGGTCAACGCCGTCCTGCGCCGGATCGCCCGCGAGCGCGAGGCGATCCTCGCCGAGGCGGACGCCGACCCGTTCCGCGACACGCCGGACTGGCTCGCCGCGCGCTGGACGGCCGCCTACGGCGAGGCGCGCGCCGCCGCGATCGCCCGCGCCAATCGCGGCGAGGCGGCGCTCGACCTGACCGTGAAGGCCGACCCGGAGGGCTGGGCGGAGCGGCTCGGCGCGCGGCTCCTGCCGACGGGCACGCTGCGGATCGCGGCCCGCACGCCCGTGCCGGAGCTTCCCGGCTACGACGAGGGCGCCTGGTGGGTGCAGGACGCCGCCGCGGCGCTGCCCGCGCGGCTCCTCGCACCGCGGCCCGGCGAGCGGATCGCCGATCTCTGCGCCGCGCCCGGCGGCAAGACCGCCCAGCTCGCGACCGCCGGCGCGTCGGTCCTCGCCGTCGACCGCTCCGACAAGCGCCTCGCGCGGCTCTCCGAGAACCTCGCCCGCCTCGGGCTCGCGGCCGAGACCCGCGCCGTCGACGCGCTGGCGCTCGACGAGGCCGAGCTCTTCGACGCCGTCCTGCTCGACGCGCCCTGCTCCTCCACCGGGACCCTGCGCCGGCACCCGGACGTCGCCTGGACCAAGACCGCCGAGGACATCGTCAGGCTCGCCGACCTGCAGCAGCGCCTGATCGACAAGGCCGCGCGGCTGACGAAGCCGGGCGGGCGGCTCGTCTACTGCACCTGCTCGCTGGAGCCCGAGGAGGGCGAGGCGCAGGCGGCGGCCTTCCTCACGCGCCATCCGGGTTTCGTGCGCGATCCCCTCCGCCCCGACGAGATCGGCGGCGCGGCGGATCTGATCGACCCCCAGGGCGACCTGCGCGCCCTGCCGCATCTGGGCCTCGCCCCGGACGCGCCGGGCGTCGACGGATTTTTCGCCGCCCGCTTCGTCCGGCGCGCGTGAGGCTCACGATCGGGAATGCCGGCCCTTCGATGTCATCCCGGGCGCCGAACGGCGACCCGGGACCCAGAGACACAGGAGCCTGTTTCGCGGCCTTCAGGCCGCGTCGCGCGACCTGAACCGGAGCGTGACGCGACGAGCGCGGCACGCGCGCTCGAAGCCGATGTCGCGGGTACGGGTCCCGGATCGGCTTCGCCGTCCGGGATGACGGACCCTCGCGCCGGACGAGCTTTCAATCCCGCGTCTTCAGGAAGCGCGCCACCTCCTCGGTGAGGCGCTTGGCCGTCGCGTCGAGGTCGCCGGCCACGCGGCGGACGTCGTCGGCCGCGCCGCCGGTGTCGCGGGCGGCGTCGTTGACGCCGCTCATGTGGTCGTTGATCTCCCGCACGGCGGCGGATTGCTCCTCGACCGCCGCGGCGATCTGGGAGGAGATCGAGGACAGGGAGCCGATCTCGGAGACGATGGTCTTGATGGCCTCCACCGTGTCCCCGGTCATGCCCTGGATCTTCTCGATCCGCATCCGGATCTCGCTCGTCGCCTTGGCGGTCTGGGTGGCGAGCTGCTTCACCTCGGCGGCGACGACGGCGAAGCCGCGCCCGGCCGCGCCGGCGCGGGCGGCCTCGATGGTGGCGTTGAGGGCGAGCAGGTTCGTCTGCGCGGCGATGCTCTCGATGGTCTCGGTGATCGAGCCGATGTCGGCGGCCTCGTGGGCGAGGGTCTGGACGACGCCGTCGGCATCGCCGGCGCGGGTGCGCGTGGCGCTCGCCATGCCGGAGGCCGAGGTCACCTGCGTCGCGATCTCGGCGATGGAGGCGGCCATCTCCTCGGTGGCGGCGCTCACCGAGGCCGCCATGGACTGCGCCCGCTCCGCGGTATTCGCCATGGACTCCGCCGAGCGTCCCGTATCCTCGGACGTGCGCGCCATGGCCGAGACCGCCTCCTCCACGCTGGCGGCGAGGCGGACGTTGTCGGTGATCACCGACCAGGTCACCATCGGCCCGAGATAGGCGCCGGCCGCGTCGCGGATGGCGGAGATCTTCAGGTTGAGCGTCTCGGGCCCGACCTTGATGTTCGAGCTCATCGGCATCGTGCTCTCGGGCTCGGAGAGCATGCGGTGCTGATGCGTCGGGCGCTTGTGGAAGACGTCGATGGAGGAGCCGAGCACCGTGTCGGCCTCGATCGGCAGATGCGCCTCGATCCGCTTCAGCGTCGCGAGGCTCGCCTTGTTGAGATAGTCGATGACGTAGGTCTGCGGGTCGCAGGTCATCACGTTGATCGGCATGTCGTCGATCATGGTCAGCAGCCGCTGTGTCTGGCGCTCGCGCTCCACCGCCTCCGTGACCACGTTCCAGGTCAGCACGGCCCAGCGATAGCGCCCGCGCGCGTCGTGGAGCGCGGTGATCTCGAGAGCGAGGTGCTCGGCGCCGAGCTCGATTCTGGCCGTGTGCGGCAGGTTCTTCGGGTCCGCCAGCATGCGCCGCTGGCGCTCGGGCGCCTTGTGGAAGACGTCGAGCGAGGCGCCGACGATCCGCTGTGGGTCGACCGGCAGCGCGTGCCGGATCGTCTCCAGCAGCGCCACCGAGCGCGGGTTGGCGTAGACGATGTCGAAGCTCGCGATCTCGCAGAGCATGACGGCGCTCGGCAGGGCGTCGGCCATGCGGCGGAAATCGACGTCGGCGGCATTGGCTTGGCGGGGCTTCAGCGCGGCGAGCATGGGCGTGCTCCGGAAGGGCTCTGGGGCGACCGCGGGGGATCGGCCGAGAACCACGCTACGCCGATGCGCTTAACGGCAGGGCCGGCGAAACGGTCTCGGCCGCGCGAGCAGGCGCGCCGAGCGGTAAACGCGCGTTAACCGATCGTCGCTGGTGAGCTCGTCGTGCCTCAGCGGCTCGCGTCGTCGTCCGGCAGGAGGTCCGGCCGGCGGGCGCGGGTGAGGGCGCGCGCCCGCTCGCGGCGCCAGCGCGCGATGGCGGCGTGGTTGCCCGACAGCAGCACGTCCGGGATCGTGCGCCCCTCCCAGTCCCGCGGGCGGGTGTAGTGCGGATATTCGAGGAGCCCGCCCTCGAAGCTCTCCTCCTCGCCCGACGCGTGCGCGCCCATCACGCCGGGGAGGAGGCGCACGACCGCGTCGAGCAGGACCATGGCGGCGATCTCGCCGCCGGAGAGCACGTAGTCGCCGATCGAGACCTCGATCAGGCCGCGGCCCTCGATCACCCGCTCGTCGACGCCCTCGAAGCGCCCGCAGACGATCAGCGCGCCGGGGCCGGCGACGAGCTCGCGCACGAAGTCCTGCCGCAGCGGCCGGCCGCGCGGGCTCATCAGCAGCCGCGGGCGCGGGTCGTCGGGGGGCGCGGCGGCGTCGAGCGCCTCGGCGAGGACGTCGGCGCGGATCACCATGCCCGGGCCGCCGCCGGCGGGCGTGTCGTCCACCGACCGATGCCGGCCGCGGCCGAAATCGCGGATGTTGCGGGCCTCGAGCGTCCAGGCGCCGCGCGCCAGCGCCTCGCCGGACAGGGAGAGCCCGAGCGGGCCCGGGAACATCTCGGGATAGAGGGTCAGCACGCTCGCGCGCCAGGGCGCCGCATCCGGCGCGGCGGCTCTCTCGCCGGGCGCGCTCACCCGCCGGCTCCGTCCGCGTCGGCGTCGCTCCCGGCCGCGGCCTTCTCCTCCTCCCGCGCCTCATCGGGCTTCGGCGGGGCGAGGAAGTCCTCCGGCGGCGCGATCACGACGTGGCCGGCGGCGACGTCGACATGCGGCGCGAAGGCCTTCGTGAAGGGCAGGTAGACGCTGGTGCGGGCGCCGGGAGGCAGGATCTCCAGCAGGTCGCCCGCCCCGAAATCCGGGACCGCGACGATGCGCCCGTAGCTGGTCCCGGCCGCGTCGCGGGCCTCGAGCCCGATCAGGTCCTCGACCAGCCACTCGTCCGGCGCGTCGGCCGAGCCGAGCGCCGCGCGCGGGGCGTAGAGCGGCAGCCGCGTGAGCGCCTCGGCCGCATTGCGGTCGGCGACGCCGTCGATGCGGGCGATCAGGATGTCCGGCGCGCCGCCGGGGGCGCGGCGGAGATCCTCGATCACGATGCGGCGGCCGTCGGCCGCGGTCAGCGGCCCGAGCCGGCCCAGCGTCAGCGGGTCCTCGGTGAAGGACTTCACCCGCACCTCGCCGCGCACGCCGTGGGCGCGGCCGAGCTCGCCGACGCGCACGCCCGAAAGCACGCTGTCGGGCGGCGGCGCGGCGGGCTCCGCGCGCGCCGGCGGCCGGCCGAGATCGGCCTGCGGCCCGCGCCCGGGAGCGCGTCCCGCCGGCCCGCGCCGCGATCCCTCTCCCCGGCGCCCGCCGCGCATCACGCGATCACGCCGAGGCTTCGCCGCCGGCGGCCTCGGCCGCCTGGGCCTCGCGCTGGGCGCGCTCGGCGGCGCGCTCCTGCGCCTTCTTGCCGGGCTTGGCCTTCTCCGGGTTGTTGCGCTCGGGGCGCTTCATCAGACCGGCCTGATCGAGGAAGCGCAGCACGCGGTCGGTGGGCTGGGCGCCCTTGGCGAGCCAGGCCTTGGCCTTCTCGACGTCGACGACGACGCGATCGGCGGCGTCCTTCGGCTTCATCGGGTCGTAGGAGCCGATGCGGTCGATGAAGCGGCCGTCGCGCGGCGAGCGGGCGTCGGCGACGACGATGCGGTAATAGGGGCGCTTCTTCGCGCCGCCGCGGGTGAGGCGGATCTTGAGGGCCATGTCTGTTCTCTCCTGGATGAGGTCTAGTGAGTCGTTTCCGATGCGCGTCGCGTCTCGGACGATGGGTCGATCGCGTCGGGTCCGGGATGGCGCCAGATGTCCATCACCTCCCCGCGCAGGTCGAACGTGCCGTCGCGCCGGGCGCCCAGACGCTGGGCGACGCGCGCGGAGGCATGGTTGTCGGGGTCGACGGACGAGATCAGCGTCGTCCACCCCAGGTCTCGATAGGCGTAGTCGCGCACCCGGCGCGCCGCCTCGGTCACGTACCCGCGGCCGCGGAAGGCCGGCAGCAGGCCCCAGCCGATCTCCGGCTCCGGCCAGCCCTCGGGGAACCACAGGCCGCAATAGCCGGCATAGGCCCTCGACGCCTTGTCCTCCAGCGCCCAGAAGCCGTAGCCGCGCAGCTGCCAATGGCCGGCATAGCCCGCCATCCGCCGCCACGCGGCGATACGGTCGTGCACGCCGCCCACGTGGCGCGCGCTCTCCTCGTCGGCGTAGAAGGCCGCGAACGGCTCGAAATCCGCCTGGCGCCAGGCGCGCAGGACGAGCCGCTCGGTCTCGAGCCGCGGGATCTCGAGCGCGACGTCGCTCACTTCTTCTTGCCTCCGAACGGGAAGCCGCCGCCGAGGCCAGGCAGGCCGCCGCCCTTCGGGCCGGGCAGGCCGGGGAGCCCCGGGGGAAGCCCCGGCGCGCCGGGCTTGCCGCCGAGACCCGGCGGCATCGGCGGCAGGCCGCCGCCTCCGCCCTGGCCCATCTTCTTCTGCATCTCCGCGATCATCTCGGGCGTGGGCTCGGGCATGCCGCCCCCCATGCCCCCGCCGCCGATGCCGAACATGTTGCCGAGCGCGGCGCCGAGCCCGCCCTTCTTGTTCTTGCCCATCATCTTCATGACGTCCGCCATCTGGCGGTGCATCTTGAGGAGCTTGTTGACGTCCTCGACCTTCACGCCCGAGCCGGCGGCGATGCGCTTCTTGCGCGAGGCCTTGAGGATGTCCGGGGTCTTGCGCTCCGCCGGCGTCATCGAATCGATGATGGCGCGCTGGCGCTTGATGATGCGGTCGTCGAGGTTGGCGCCCTCGAGCTGCTTCTTCATGGCGCCGATGCCCGGCATCATGCCCATCAGCCCGCCGAGCCCGCCGATCTTCTCCATCTGGCCGAGCTGGTCGCGCAGGTCCTCGAGGTCGAACTTGCCCTTGCGCATCTTCTCGGCGATGCGCAGCGCCTTCTCCTGGTCGAGCGTCTCCGCCGCCTTCTCGACCAGCGAGACGATGTCGCCCATGCCGAGGATGCGGTTGGCGACGCGGCTCGGGTGGAATTCCTCGAGCGCGTCGACCTTCTCGCCCGTGCCGATGAGCTTGATCGGCTTGCCGGTGACGGCGCGCATGGAGAGCGCCGCGCCGCCGCGGGAATCACCGTCCATGCGGGTGAGCACGATGCCGGTGAGGCCCATGCGGCCGTCGAAGGCGCGCGCCGTGTTGACCGCGTCCTGGCCGGTGAGGGCGTCGGCGACGAGGAGCACCTCGTGCGCGTCCACCGCCTTGCCGACGTCGGCGGCCTCCGCCATCAGCTGCTCGTCGACCGTCACGCGGCCGGCCGTGTCGAGCATGACGACGTCGTAGCCGCCGAGGCGCGCCGCCTGCATGGCGCGCTTGGCGATCTGCACGGCGCTCTGGCCCTCGACGATGGGCAGCGTGTCGACGCCGACCTGCCGGCCGAGGACGGCGAGCTGCTCCATCGCGGCGGGCCGGCGCGTGTCGAGGGAGGCCATCAGGACGCGCTTCTTCTCGCGCTCCGTCAGCCGCTTGGCGATCTTCGCGGTCGTGGTGGTCTTGCCCGAGCCCTGGAGGCCGACCATCAGGATCGGCACCGGCGGCGTGGCGCGCACGTCGATGGTCTCGGCCTCGGCGCCGAGCATCTCGACCAGCGCGTCGTTGACGATCTTGACGACCATCTGGCCCGGGGTGACCGACTTCACCACCTCGGCGCCGACCGCCCGCTCGCGCACGCGATCGGTGAAGGAGCGCACCACCTCGAGGGCGACGTCGGCCTCGAGCAGGGCGCGGCGCACCTCGCGCAGGGCCTCGTTGACGTCCGCGTCGGACAGCGAGCCGCGGCGCGTGAGGCCGTTGAGAATGCCGGAGAGGCGGTCGGACAGGCCTTCGAACATGGTCACTCGAGCCCTTTCGCGAGGAGCGGCGCGGCGTCCTCGTCGATCGCCGCGTCGAAATGCCGGGTCGCCGCCTCGAACTTGTCGCGGCAGCCGGGATTGCAGAAGCCGACGACGCGCCCGCGATAGCGCGTGAGCGAATCCGCCGCGATCGGGTCCCCCGACCACGGGCAGGTCGCGTTGACCGCGTCCTCGATCGTAAGCCGCTCGCGCGTGTCGTCCGTCATGCTCACCCCGAGCCCGATATGGGCGCAAGCGCCCCGCCTCGCCACCGCTCCCCGCCCGAAACGCAACGCCGATCGCGCCCGAGGGCGCGACGCGCTGTCGGGCGTTGACCTCCGGCCTCGCGGGACCGGTCGGCGGATGAGCGTTCGTCCAGGACGAAGAGCTGAGGGGGAGGGAGGTACAGGGGGACGGGGGGAGAGTCAAGGATGTGCGGGCGGGGTGATCAGGCGGACGTCCGGGAAGTAGCGGCGGAAGGGCTTCGGGTCGCGCGTGAGAAGCGGCCAGTTCTCCACGGCGGCGTGCGCGCCGATGAAGAAGTCGGGAATGACGCTCGTGCGGCGCCCGCCACTGGCGAGAAAGCGGCCGAACGCCTGCGCGGCGACGTGCAATGCAGCACGCGGCGTCCGCGCGAGCTGAACGCCGACCCCGGCCAGCATGTCGTCCAGCTCGTCCACCCGCTCATAACGCACGGCGAGTTCCGCGTAGACGACGTCGGTGACGTAGAGCGGGCCGGCGCTCAAGGCTTCGTCGATCCGCGCATTCGACCAGTCGCCCCACACGGGATCGTTCGTGACCAGATCGAGGACGACATTGCTGTCGACGAGCATCGGCTCAGAAGGGATCGCCGGGCGCCCGCCCGCGCGTCAGCCGCAGCAACTCGTCCGTGGAAAGGCCGGGGCCCGCGTGTCCGCGATAGCGTGCGACGCGTCGAGCGACGTCCGGGTCCACCTTCCTCAGCACGATCCGGCCATCGTCCGTGGAGTCGAAGGCGACATGACTGCCGGGCTCCAGCCCGAGCCGAGCCCGCAAGTCCGCCGGGATCGTAACGGCGCCTTCGGCCGTGACGCGGCTCGTGATCTCGCTCATGACGGTGCGCCTCGCACTTCGCTCTTGGACGCCCACAAGATGGCGTGTTCCCCCGCCCCCCGCAAGCGCCGCCCCGCCCCCCCGAACCCCACCCGCCCCCGCGTCGTTTCCCGCGAAACCCACGCCGACACGGAGGCCGCCATGGACCAGGGTCCGCATCCGCTCAACCGGGAACTCGCCGTCGATCTCGACCGGATCGAGGCCGTGCGGCGGGTCGATCCGCATTTCGACAAGATCGTCGCGCGCTACGAGGAGGTCGATCGGGAGATCGGCAGGATCGACGCCCGCGAGGAGCTGCGCACGGACGACGAGGAGAAGGTGCTGCGCGAGCACCGCGTCGTGCTGCGCGACGCCATCGCCCAGCGCCTGCGCGAAGAGGGGCCGGGCCGAGGGCGCCCGGCCTAGAGGGCGCCCGGCCTAGAGCGCGCCCGGCGCGAACGGCCTCAGACGGCCGCGGTGACGGCGATCTCGACGGTGAGGTCGGGGCGGGCGAGCTTCGCCTCGACGGTGGCGCGCGCCGGCGCGCAGCCGGGGGCGATCCAGGCGTCCCACACCGCGTTCATCTCGGCGAAGGTCGCGATGTCGGCGAGCCAGATGTTGGCGGTCAGCAGCTTCGTCTTGTCCGTGCCCGCCTTGGCGAGGAGATCGTCGATCAGGCCGAGGATCTCGCGGGTCTGGTCGGAGACCGCGCCGCCCGCCGTCTCCTTGGCCACCTGGCCGGCGGTGGCGACGACGCCGCCGTGAACGACCGCCATGGACATGCGCGGGCCGGGATCGATGCGGGTGATGTCGGACATGGATGGGGTCTCCCGAGAGTGACGTGTCGAAGGGAGCCCGTGATGGACCGGGGCGCGCGCGGGAGCAAGAGGCGCGACCGGGCGCAGGAGCGCAGGCCCTCACCCCACCCGCGCCACATGCACGTCCGAGAAGGCCGTCATCACGCGGTCTCGGCCGCCGGCCTTGGCGTCGTAGAGGGCGATGTCGGCGCGCTTGAGGAGGCCCTCGACCGTCTCTCCCTCGGACCATTCGGAAACGCCGAGGCTGGCCGTGAACTTCACCGGGCCGGTGCGTCCCTTGACACGGATCTGGGAGATCTTGCCGCGGACGAGGTTGGCGACGTCGGAGGCCTCGAGCCCCGTCCTGCCCGGGAGCGCCACCGCGAATTCCCCGCCGCCGATGCGGCCGGCGAAGCCCTTGGCGTCGCGCGCGGCCGCGGCGAAGACCTCGGCCGCGGCGCGGATCGCCGCGTCGCCGACCTCGTGGCCGTGGCCGTCGTTGATCGTCTTGAAGTGGTCGATGTCGCCCATCACCAGCGCGAGACGGCCGGTCTGGGCATGTCGGCGGGCCGCGTCGCCGAGCCGGTGCAGGAAGGCGCCGCGGTTGAGGAGATCGGTGAGCGGGTCGATCTCGGCGAGGCGGATCAGCTCGCGCTGCAGCCCCGTGAGGCGCTGGGCCGCGCGCAGGCGCGCGTTCAGCTCCTCGGCGCAGGGGGGCTTCGAGATGAAGTCGTCGGCCCCGGAATCGAGCGCCTCGGAGAGGTTGCGGGCGTTCTTCAACGACGACATCGCGATGATGTAGAGCGGCCGGCGATCCTCCGCGAGCAGGCGGGCCGACCAGCACAATTCGAAGCCGCCGATGGGCCGGGTCTCGAGGCTCGTGATCAAGGCGTCCACGCTCGGCGTGTCGGTGACGAAGGCCAGCGCCTCGCGGCTGTCGGTGAAGCTCGCGACGGTATGCCCCCTCGGCTCGAGCAGTCCGGCGATCACCTTGAGGACGACCCGGCTCGTATCCACGACGACGATGTGCATGTGCGGCGGCCCCGATTCCGCATGGAAAGCGACCAGGTAGACTTAGAGGAAGCCGCTTAAGAACGCGCTAATGCCGCTTGATAGCGCACCGAAGACCATGCGCGCTCACGTCGCGAGCGCGATCCGCGCTTCCGCCTCGCGGTGCGCCTGCGGATCGCCGACATGCAGCCACACCCCGTCGAGGCGCAGGCCGTGGAGCCGTCCGGCCCGCGACGCCCGGTCGAAGACCGGGTTGAGCGAGAACGGCCCGTCCGGCGTATCCGCGAACAGGTCCGGGGAGACCACCGCGACGCCGGCATAGGCGAAGGGCGCGACGCGCCGCTCGCCGCGGCGCGCGAGACGCCCGTCGGCGTCCATCTCGAAATCGCCGGGCCCGTCGAAGCCGATGGAGGTCGCCGTCGGCGCGAGGAGGAGCGCCACGTCCATGCGGGCCGGGTCGTAGAAATCGACGAGCCGGCCGATCTGGCTCGCCGGCCCCTCCAGCCAGACGGAATCGGTGTTGTGCACCAGGAACGGCCCGGGCCCGAGATGGGCCAGCGCCGCCTTGGCGCCGCCGCCGGTGTCGAGCAGCCGCTCGCGCTCGTCGGAGATCACGAGGGCCGGCGCGCCCTCGCGACGCGCGCAATGCGCCTCCACCAGGTCGGCGAGGTAATGCACGTTCACGACCGCCTTCTCGACGCCGGCGGCGGCGAGCCGGTCGAGGGCGTGATCGATCAAGGCCTTGCCGCCCACCCGGATCAGGGGCTTGGGCGTCGTCGTGGTGAGCGGGCGCATGCGCCGGCCGTAGCCGGCGGAGAGGACCATCGCGGTGGCGGGGCGGGGCGTCATGACGGGTCGGGGCCGGCGGGGTCGGGTTGCGCGAAGGCGGGCGCGTGCGCGGAGAACCACGCCTTCAGGCGCGCCAGCGCCGGGTGGGCGAGATTGCGGGCGAGATAGGCCTCGATCCGCGGCACGTGGGCGAGATAGGCGGGCTTGCGGTCGCGCCGCTCCAGCCGCACGAAGATGCCGAGGATCTTCGTCGCCCGCTGCGCGCCGAGCACGGCGTAGTCGCGGGCGAAGCCGGCGACGTCGAAATCCGGCTCGCGCGCCTTGCGTTCGCGCGCGTAGAGCGAGAGCAGCTTGAGCTCGAGCGCCGGCGGCACGTCGACGCGGGCGTCCTGCGCGAGCGAGACGAGGTCGTAGGCCGGATGGCCCAGCGTCGCGTCCTGGAAGTCGATCAGCCCCACCCGGGCGACGCCCTCGCGTTCGGGCAGCCAGATCAGGTTCGGCGAATGGTAGTCGCGCAGGCACCAAGTCGCCGGCGCGGCGACGACCGGCTCGAGCGCCTCCTTCCAGGCGGCGAGGAACTCGGCGCGCGCCGAGCCGGAGACCTCGTGGCCGGCATGGAAGCGGGCGTACCAGTCGATGAAGAGCTCGACCTCGATGGAGAGCGCCTGCAGGTCGTAGGGCGGGATGACGTGCTCGATCTCGTCGGCGACGGGGAGCACCTGCGGCAGCGTCGTCGTGTGGATACGGGTGAGGAGCCGCGCGGCCTCGGCGTAGCGCTCCGGCATCGGGCCGGCCGCGTCGACCACCGGCTCGGAGCCGAGATCCTCGAGGAGGAGCAGGCCCTCGTCGAGGGCCTCGCCGTAGATCTTCGGCGCGGAAAGCCCGAGCGCCCGCAGGCCGCGATCCATGGCGACGAAGGCGTGCACGCTCTCGGCGAGCCGCGCGATGGCGCTGTAGGAGCGCCCCTGCCGGATCGGCGGGCCGTCGGGGCGGCGCGGGGAGATCATCAGGACGGCCGTCTCGCCGCCGGGCTTCGACAGCCGCTCGTAGGCGCGGGTCGAGGCGTCGCCGGTCATGGGCGTGCGGCGCGCGCCGGTCCAGCCGGCGCGCTCGAGCAGCGCCTTCAGCGCGCGCGCCCGCACCAGCCGCTCGCCGAAAGCGCCGACGCCGACGAGGATCGCCACCCGCGCCTGCGCCCCGTCGGCGGAGACCACGTCGAGGGTGATGTCGAGCCGCGAGGAGCCGAGCGCCGCCGCGGCGCGGTCCGGCCACTCCACCAGCGCGACGGCGCCGTCGATCGCCTCGTCCCAGCCCATCTCGATCAGCTCGTCCGAGGAGCCGAGGCGATAGAAGTCGGCGTGGACCACGGGCGCCTTCGGCGTCTCGTAGGTCTGCATCAGGGTGAAGGTCGGGCTCGGCACCTCGAGCGCGGGATCGCCGGCGAGCGCGCGGACGATGGCGCGGGCGAGCGTCGTCTTGCCCGCGCCGAGCCCGCCCGAGAGCGTGACGAGATCGCCGGGCTTGAGCTCGTCGGCGATGAAGCGCGCCATGTCGCGCGTCGCCTGCTCGTCCTCGAGCAGCATCTCCCAGACGGGTAGCCGCGGGTCGGGTCCCGGGGGGAGCCCCATCAGGCCGGTGTCGGGCATCGTGTCCTCGTTCGAGCGCGCCCCGCGCGCGAGCGCCGTCATTCCGCGGCGAGGCGCTGCGGGCCGTCCGCGGGAAAGACGCAGGTCACCGTCGTTCCCGATCCGGGCCGCGACGTCAAGGACACGCGTCCCCCGTGCAGCTCGACGAAGGAGCGCACGATGGACAGCCCGAGGCCGACGCCGCGATGGCGGGTCCCGAGCGTGTGGCTCTCGAATCGGTCGAAGACCCGCTCGACCACCTCCGGCGGGATGCCGCGCCCCTCGTCCGAGACCTCGAACACCACCTCGCCGGGGCGCTTGCGCGCGGCGAGCCGCACGGTCTGGCCCGTCTCGGAGAAGCCCACCGCATTGGACAGGAGGTTGAACAGCACCTGCCGCACGCGCTTGCCGTCGGCGACGAAGGAGCCGATGTCGTCCGGCGCGTCGACGTCGAGGACGAGCTTCTGCTCGGCGATGCGGTCGTCGAGCCCGCGCACCGCGGCCTCGATGGTCTCGCGGATGTCGACCGCCCCGGGCGAGATCTCGAGCGAGCCCGTGTCGATGGAGGCGAGGTCGAGAATGTCGTTGATGATGGCGAGCAGCGCACCCGAGGAGCGCATGATCAGCCCGGCATATTCGCGCTGGCGCTCGTTGAGGCCGCCCACCGTCTCGTCGCCGAGGAGCTGGGCGAAGCCGATGATCGTCGTGAGCGGCGAGCGCAGCTCGTAGGAGACGTGGTGGACGAAGTCCTCGCGCAGGCGCGCGGCGACCTCGAGGGCCTCGTTCTTCTCGATGAGCGCCCGCTCGACGTTGACGCTCGCCGTGACGTCGACGAAGGCGATCAGCGTCGCGCCGTCCGGCAGCGGCTGGACGGCGCAGTCGAGGTGCAGGCCGTCGCGGCGCGCGAGCCGCAGCGCGAGCTCGGTGCGCGCCTCGGCGTCGCCGGCGATCGCCCCGCGGATGCGCGACCAGGCTTCGTCGTCGGGCGCGAGCGCGCGGCAGGTCTGGACGACGCTCTCCAGATGCGGCTCGTCGCCGGCCTCGGGCTCGGGCAGGCGCCAGAGCGCGCGGAAGGCGCGGTTGGCGAGCTTGAGCCGGCCGTCGGAGCCGAAGACGGCGACGCCCTCCTCCAGCGCGTCGAGCGTCTCGCCCTGAACGCGCATGAGGGCGTTGTATCGGCTCTCGAGCGAGATGTGCTCGGAGACGTCGTCGAACAGATAGGTCAGCCCGCCCTGCGGGTTGGGGTTGGCGACGACGTGGAGGGTGCGCCGGTCGGGCAGGTGCCACCAGGTCTCCTGAGGCTCGATGGCGCGGTAGCTCGCGAGCACGTCCGCCTTCCAGCGCCGCCAGTCCGCCTGCTCGGGCAGGCGGCGCTCGGCGCGCAGCCGATCGAGGATCTCGCCCTCCGAGGGGCCGCTCTCCAGGAAGGCGCGGTCGAGGCCCCAGAGCGCGCGATAGGCGGAATTGTGGAAGACGAGCTTCTGGCGCGCGTCGAAGATGGCGACCGCGTTCGGCAGGTGGTCGAGGGTGCGCACGTGCGCCTGCATCTGGCGCTGGAGGTCGCTCTTCACCTCCTCGAGCTCGGTGACGTCCACCGCGATGCCGACGAAGCCGCCGGGCGAGGGCGTCTCGGCCACGTCCAGCGTGCGGCGCGCGCCGGCGACGATGGCGGTCGCGCGACTGGCGAACGGCGTGCGCGCCGCGCGCGCCTGCGCGGCCTCGTCGCGCTCGGCGCGATCGAGCAGCTCCAGCCCGCGGGCGCGGGCGTCGTCGAGGTCCTGCGCCTCCACGGCGGCGAGCCAGGCGGGGTTGGCCCAGGCGATGCGGCCGTCGCCGTCGCGCAGCCAGACCGGCTGGGTCATGCCTTCGAGCAGCGCGCGCAGGTTCCGCAGGTCGTCGTTCTGGCGCACCAGCGTCTCGCGGGCGCGCAGGAGCTCGAGCCTATCGCCGGTGACGTCGCGCAGGCGCAGGATCGCCTGGCCGCCGAGCGCGCGGCCCTGCGCGTCGACGAACCGGTCGCGCTGCGTGCGCAGCGTCATCCGGAAGGCCTCGCCCCGCTCGCGCAGGCGGGCCAGCGCGTTGTCGAGGGCGCCGGCGTCGGCGGGGCCGAGCCAGGAGCCGAAGGCGAGGAGCCGCCGGCCGGCGGCGGCGGCGCCGAGCGCGTTCGGGTCGCCGTCGACGCGCGGCTCGGCGTCGCGACCGTCCCAGGAGACGACGATCTGGCTCTCGGCCCCGATCACGGTCTCGGCCCGGTCGGCGGCGGCGCGCAGGTCGGCGAGCTCGGCGCGCAGGCCGGCTTCGCGCGCGGTCCAGCGGCGCTGCTCGACCCGGTGGAACAGGGCCGTGGTCAGCGCGAAGATCAGGGAGCCGGCGACGAAGGCGAAGCTGATGGCGTTCTGCGGGTCGAGCCGGGCCGCGAGGCCGCCGAGGTCGAGGGCGGCCGCGGGCGTGGCCAGGAACGGGCTCGCCAGCGCGCCGGCGAGGGCGGTGGTCGCGAGCGCCGCGCGTCGCGCCGGGGCGCCGCCGCGCGCGCGCTCTCGCCCGTTATGCCCGTGACCCTCGTCCATCCGCCGCATCGCCCCCGTCCGTCCACGCGCGCGCCCTCCCGGAAAGCCGGGCGATCGGGGCGACGCTGCACGATTCGCACGCAGTTTAACCGTCCCTCGACTCCGCCAGGAAGAGGGTTAAGAGCGGATTAAGCCGACTGTCGCCGGAAGGACTCACGCGGTAGGACGCAGCTGCCGCAACCGCACGCACCGCCGGCGCGCCTCGCATCGGCCACAAAGCCGGCCAGGATGTCGCAGCGTCTCGTCGAGAAAGGCCCGTCATGCGCTTCATCACCCTCCCCGCCCTCGCCGCTCTCGTGGCGGCGTCCCTCGCCCTCGCGCCGCTCGCGGGTCCGGCTCGCGCGCAGGACGCGACCGCGCCCGGGCGCATCGCCGTGACCGGGATGGGCGAGGTCGAGCGCGCGCCGGACTTCGCGCGCGTCTTCGTCTCGGTGACGAACCGGGGCGAGACCGTCGCCGCGGTGGTCGAGGCCAATCGCGTCGCCACCGAGGAGGCGCTCGCCGCCATCGAAGCCCGCGGCGTGGCGCGCGAGGACGTGCTCACCGCCAATTTCCAGGTCTACGAGACCCCGCAGGAATTCGATCGCGACGGCGAGCCCCGCGCCGTGCCGCCCTACACGGCGACGCACCAGCTGCAGATCGTGCTGCGCGAGATCGACGCCGTGGGCGCGTTCGCCGGCGAGATCCTGGCGCTCGACGCCATGACCTTTCAGTCGATCGCCTGGGGGCTCGAGCGCTCGGAAGAGGCGGAGGAGGAGGCCATGCGCCGCGCCGTCGCCGACGCGCGGCGGCAGGCGGAGGTCCTGGCGGACGCCGCCGGCGTGCCGCTCGGCGCGATCCGCCGCATCGGCGACGGCTCCGTGGACGGCGGGCCGCGGCCGGAGATGGACCGCATGATGATGCGCGCCGCCGCGGCCCCGGCCGTGCCGATCGTGCCGCCCGCTCAGCTGACCTTCACCGCGCGGGTCGGGATGGAGTGGACGATCGGCGAGTGAGGCGCGGGACGCCCCTCAATGGCGGAAGTGGCGGGTGCCCGTGAACACCATGGCGAGCCCCGCCTCGTCGGCCGCGGCGATCACGTCGGGGTCGCGCACGGAGCCGCCGGGCTGGATCACGGCGGTGGCGCCCGCCTCGGCCGCCGCGAGGAGCCCGTCCGGGAAGGGGAAGAAGGCGTCGGAGGCGACGACCGAGCCCTTGGCGAGGCTCTCCGGGATGTTCAGCGCGCGGGCCGCCTCCGCCGCCTTCCAGGCCGCGATGCGCGAGCTGTCGACCCGGCTCATCTGCCCGGCGCCCACGCCCACCGTCGCGCCGTCGCGGGCGTAGACGATGGCGTTCGACTTGACGTGCTTGGCCACCCGGAAGGCGAAGGCGAGGTCCGCCATCTCCCGCGCCGTCGGCTGGCGCCTGGTGACGACGTTCAGGGTCATGTCGGCGACGACGGCGTCGTCGCGCTCCTGCACCAGGAGCCCGCCGGCGACGGTGCGCACGCAGAGCCCCTTGGCCCGCGGGTCGGGCAGGCCGCCGGCGAGGAGGAGCCGCAGGTTCTTCTTCGCGCCGACGATCTCGATCGCCTCCGGCGTGGCGTCGGGCGCGATGATCACCTCGGTGAAGACCTCCACGATCCTCGCCGCCGCCTCGGCGTCGAGCGTGCGGTTCGTCGCGACGATGCCGCCGAAGGCCGAGACCGGGTCGCAGGCGAGCGCCCGGGCGTAGGCGTCCGCCAGGGTCGCGCCGGTGGCGACGCCGCACGGATTGGCGTGCTTGACGATGACCACCGCCGCGCTTTCGGCCGGGTCGAATTCGCCGACGCATTCGTAGGCGGCGTCGGTGTCGTTGATGTTGTTGTAGGACAGCGTCTTGCCCTGCACCTGCCGCGCCGTGGCGACGCCGGGGCGGTCCTCGCCGGTGCGGTAGAAGGCCGCCTTCTGGTGCGGGTTCTCGCCGTAGCGCATGGCCTGGGCGAGGGTCCCGCCGAGGGCGCGATAGGTCGGCGCCTCGACCTCGAGCGCGTCCGCGAGCCAGTTCGAGATCGCCGCGTCGTAGGCGGCCGTGCGGGCGTAGGCCTTCTGGGCCAGGCGCTTGCGCAGGGTGTAGGTGGTGGCGCCCTCGTGCTCGGAAAGCTCGGCCAGGATCGCCTCGTAATCGGCCGGGTCGACCACCACCGCGACGCTCTCGTGGTTCTTGGCGCCGGCGCGGATCATGGCCGGGCCGCCGATGTCGATGTTCTCGACGAGCGCCGCGTAATCGCCGCCCGCGGCGAGCGTCGCCTCGAACGGGTAGAGATTGACGACGAGGAGATCGATCTCGACGATCCCGTGCGCCAGCATCGCCGCCTGATGCTCCGGATTGTCGCGCAGGCCGAGCAGGCCGCCGTGCACCTTCGGATGCAGCGTCTTGACGCGCCCGTCCATCATCTCCGGAAAGCCGGTGAGGTCGGACACTTCCTGGACAGTGAGCCCCGCCTCCGCGAGCGCGCGATGCGTGCCCCCGGTGGAGACCAGCGCCACCCCGCGCTCGGCGAGGGCGCGGGCGAAGTCGACGACGCCGGTCTTGTCGGAAACGGAGATCAGCGCGCGCGTGACGCGCTCCTTGCGAGTGGGCATGACGGACGGGTCCCGCGGGGTGTGAAGCGATCCGCGGGCGGTTAGCATGTTTGAGGGGCGGGGGGAACCGGGGGAGGGGCGGGGGGAACCGGGGGAGAGGCGGCCTTACCGGGGGCGCGCAGCTGGCGCTGGTGCACCTCATGCACTATACTCCAGCAGCAAGGGGGCCCGAGACGATCGATGCCGACCATCGGAGGCGCCTCCGCACTTTCACGTGCTGAGCGCCGAGAGCAGCGCGAAGATCCGGATCGACACGCTGGAAGTCCTGGCCGGGCGCATGAAGCGGACCGAGCACGCGCGGGTCATCGCGTGGGCCTCGCGAACCGGGCCCTGCTCGCGCAGACGTGGAGAGAGCTGAATGAGCGCGACCGACGCCGACATGATCGAGGTCGGTGAGCCCCTGCCCCGCATCGCCGCCGTCACGCCCGAGCGGGGACGGCGCATCACGGTGAACTGGGCCGGGGGCGGACGCCGAACGGTGGACCTCGCACCGTTGATCTTCACGTATCGATTCTACCGACGGCTCCGCGACGACGATGCGCTGTTCGCCAGCGTACACCCGACCGACGGCGGAGCGGCCATCGCCTGGGGGGCGGACGACGCCATCGACATGGATGCGTCATCGGTGGCGCGGCTCGCCGAAGAGACGATGGAGCCCGCGGACTTCGTCGCATTCATGAAACGGCACGGCCTGACCTACGACGCCGCGGCTGCACAGCTCGGGATCAGCCGGCGTCTCGTCGCTTACTATGCGGCGGAACGCGAGGCGCCCCGTCCTATCGCGCTCGCCTGCGCGTATCTGGATTCCGTGCTGCCGACACGCGATGGCGCGTCCGCCTAGCGCGAGATCCCGACGGGACCCGGAGGCCCGCCTCACCCCGTCAGCCGCTCGAACCGCCAGCTCAGCACCGGCGTCGCGCCGGTGTCGAAGGCCACCACGATCTGGCGGGCCTTGCGGGCGCCGTCGGTGGCGGAGAGGTAGAGGCTCTCCTCGAGCCGGGCCTCGATGCCCTCCGCGCGGGTCTGGAGCACGAATTGCCAGCTCTCGCCGTTGGGCAGGCCGAGCAGCACCACCCGGCCGTTCTGGGCGCGGCTCGCCTTGACGCCCGGGTGAAGATGGAAGCGCGCGGCGGCGGGGAGCGCGCGCAGGCCCTCGGCGGCGGCGATCAGGCGATCCTCGCCCGAAAGGCCGCCGCCGTCGGGGTCGAGGGCGAAGAGGCGCTCGTGGACTGCGCCGAAGACGCGGGCATAGCCGTCGTGACGGGCCTTGAGCCGCAGCGGATCCGGCCGCTCGACGTCGGGCGGGCGCGGTCCGTCGACGATCACGTCGCCGACGCGCCGGGCGAGCCAGGCGGCGGGCAGCCGCGCGAGGCCCTTGGCGTCGCCGGCGAAGCGGGCGGACGACGCGCGGTCGAGCGCGATCGTCGAATGCGCGGCGGTGGCGCGGGCGGCGTCCGCGAGCGGATCCGAGCGGTCGCGCGGCGCGCCGAGATTGACGACGATCCGCGCCTCGCCGGAGGTGAGCTCGAAGGACAGGCAGCCCGCGCCGGCGTCGGCCGAGACGAAGGGCGGCGGCGGCGCGCCGACATCGGCGACGAGGACGAGCCGTCCGGCCTCGAGCCGCTCGTAGCCCGACAGCAGCCCGCGCTGCAGCGGGCTCGCCCGGCTCTCGTCGTAGAACAGGAGCGTCGTCAGGTGGTCGACCGGCGTCGAGCCCATGCCGTTGAAATGGCTGAGCGTCCCGTCGCCCTGGCGCAGCAGCCGCAGCATCGGCGGCATGCGGTCGACGGCGCGCAGCAGCGCTTCCGGCGGGTCGACGCCGCGGGCGAGATAGACCTGCCTCAGCGGAAGCAGATCGAGCAGGAGGTCGAGCACGGCGCGCGGATTGCGGCCGAGATGGCCGCCGTCGGCGAGGATCTGGGCGTCGAGCTCGCGCCTGAGGATCTTGGTCGCAGCCCGGCCCATCTGCGCGCACCCCTCGCAGCACAGGCCGGCATAGGCGAGCGCGATGGCGCAGTGCAGCCGCGTCAGCGGGCGCGGGGCGACGCGCACGGCGCGGGCGCAGATGCGCAGGTCGCGGGCGAGGCCGCGCATGAAGCGCTGGTAGAACACGTGGTCGGCGCCCTCGACGATGAGCGGCGACTGGGTGAGGAACGAGACGACCCGCCGCGCCGCCACCTCCGGCTTGCGCACGGCGGGCATGTGCGCCTCGCGCAGGAACTCGTCGACGAGGGCGCGGGCATTGGCGCGCGCGAGCGCCGTGTCCGCCGCGCGCAGGTGCCGGAGCCAGGCGAAGCCGTGCAGGATGTCGGACCAGGCCGGAGAGGGCGGCTCGAGCTCGAAGGGCGAGCGCCCGCCGGTGGCGAGGGCCCGGCCGCCGAAGACGAAATAGCCGGCGTAGATGTCGTCCGCGATGGTCGCGTCGGCCGTGCGCATGTCGGGAGGCACGATCACGAGCCGCTCGGGCGTGCGCGCACGCACCCCGGCGAGCCCGAGCAGGCTCGCGGTCTCGGCGCGCAGGGCGCGCCCGGCTTCGCGCAGGGCGAGCCCGGTCAGGCGCCAGCGATCGGGCGTCGTCGTCACCTCGTCCCCCGGTATGGGCCGTTCTCCCGAGGGAACGCCCTCAGGGTTAATCTGAGGTAACCGGTTCGGCGCGATTTCGACGAAATTCGGTAGCGACCGATTCACCGCGTCGGATGCGGCGGCGTCGGCGCGCCGGCGCGGCCGAGCCCGACATTGAGCGCGCGGCGGACCTCGTCCTCGGCGCGGGCGGCGGCGCGCTTGCGGTCGGTCGCGGCGTCGAAGGGGATCGGCGAGCCCCAGCGGATCTCGACGTCGACGGGCCCGGCCTTCAGGAAGGCGCCGAGGTGCGGCACGAGATCCATGTCGCCGTACCAGGCGATCTCCGGCCGCTCGCGGCGGGTCAGGGGCAGGCCGTCGCGGCGAGTGTAGACCAGCGCGAGGGGCTGGAGCACGATCTCGTCGAGGGAATGGTCGGCGAGCGCGAGCCGCGCGGCGCCGACGAGCGAGGTGCGGAACGGCAGGAGCCGCTGCCCGTCCCCCGTCGTGCCCTCGGCGAAGAGCACGATCAGCTCGCCCCGGGCGAGGCGGCGCGCGATGGTGGCGTTGACCTCGGACGTCGCCGCCTTGCGCTCGCGCTCGATGAAGATCGAGCGCTGCAGCCGCGCCAGCGTGCCGAAGAGCGGCCAGCCGGCGATCTCCGATTTCGCCACGAAGGAGAGCGGCCTGAGGCTGCCGAGCACAACGATGTCCAACCAGGAGACGTGGTTGGACAGGACGAGCGTCGGCGTCTCCTTCGGCGGATGGCCGATCTGCGTCACGCGGACGCCCAGCGCCCACAGGCCGATGCGGTGGAACAGCACCGGGATGCGCCGGCCGATCGCCCAGTGGAAGCGCACGCCGAGCGCCTGCGGCCCGATCAGCAGCACGAGCGCGAGGGCGTAGACGAGAAGGCGCAGGAGCTTTCCGGGACCCATCCCCGCCTCAGAGGTCGAGCGAGAGGGTCAGCGCCGCGGCCCGGCTGCCGTCGGCGCGGCGGTAATAGCCCTCGCGGCGCCCGACCTGCACGAAGCCGAAGCGATCGTAGAGCCGCCGCGCCGGTCGGTTGGCCTCGTCCACTTCGAGGTGCAGCCGCGCGACGCCTTCCCGGCGCAGGGTCTCGAGATGCCGGTCGAGGAGCGTGCGGGAAAAGCCGCGGCCGCGCACCGCCGGATCGAGGGCGATGGTGAGGATCTCGGCCTCGTCGATGACGGCGCGGGAGAGGACGAAGCCCTTGGGCCGCTTCGCATCGCCGAGGAAGAGCCCGTCGGCGATCACGCCGCGATCGGCGATCAGCCCCTCCAGATCGGTGGCGCTCCAGCCGTGGGCGAAGCTCGCGGCGTGAATCGCGGCGCAGGCGGGAGCGTGCGCGGCGGACAGCGGCGCGACGACGGGAAGGACCGGCTGCGCGGTGCGCCAGGGCGGCATCAGCGCCTCGCGATGCGCGCGGCGTCCTGCGGACGCGCGTCCGGCGCGCGCAAGTAGAGCGGCTTGGGCAGCGCGCCGGCGGGATCGGCGGCGAGCCCGAGCCGGGCGACCCAGGCGATCTCGGGGGCCGGCTCCGCGTCGGCGAGGGTGACCTCGACGCCCTTCTGCAGCGCCTCCGCGGCGACGATCGGCCCGCCGGAGCCGGAGACGACGACGGCGCCCGAGCCGAGGTAGCGCACCGCCTCGCGCACCGCCATGTGCGCCGGGGCGACGACCGTGCGCCCGCCCGGGGCGACGGCCTGGAAATAGACGCCGCCGTGGCGGGCGTCGATGGCGGCGGCGAGCATGCGCCGCTCACCGGCCGCGACGAGGGGCGCGAGCAGCGCCGAGAGAGTCGAGACGCCCACCACCGGCGCCTTCGCCGCGAGCCCGATGGCGCGCGCGGCCGAGATGCCGACCCGCAGCCCCGTATAGCTGCCGGGCCCGATGGTCACGGCCACCCGGTCGAGGCTCGCGAAGCCGCCCGGCACGCCGGCCATCACCCGCTCGATCTGCGGCAGGAGCGCCTCGGCGTGGCCGCGAACCATGGGCAGCGATTCGCGCGCGAGCGGCGCGCTCGCCCCGGCGTCGAGGACGCAGGCCGAGCAGGCTTCGAGCGCGGTGTCGATGGCGAGGATGCGCACCGGGGGAGCCTCGTGACGTGTCTTTCCGTGTCGTGACGAAGCTTTACGCGATCGCGCAGAATTCCTCGAACGAAAAACGCGGCAGCCGCGGCTTCAGCGCGGCGGGATCGCCGTAGCCGAGGTTGACGAGGAAGTTCGCCTCGACGTCGCCTTGCGGGAAGAACTCGCGCGTCACGCCCGCGGCGTCGAAGCCGGACATCGGGCCGCAATCGAGGCCGAGCGCCCGCGCCGCCAGGATCAGGTAGGCGCCCTGCAGCGTGCCGTTGCGAAAGGCGTTCTCGCGGATCTTCGCCTCGGAGGAGGTGAACCAGGACGGGGCGGACGGCTCGTGCGGGAACAGCCGGTCGAGCTTCTCGTAGAAGCGCAGGTCGTAGGCGACGATGGCGGTGGCGGGCGCGGCCATGGTCTTGGCGCGATTGCCCTTTGAGAGAAGCGGCTCGAGCCGGGCCTTGGCCTCGGGCGAGACCACGAAGACGATCCGCGCCGGGCAGCAATTGGCGCTCGTCGGGCCGTTCTTCGTCAGGTCGGCGAGGGCGCGCAGGGTCGTCTCGGAGACCGGCTTGTCGAGCCATGCGGCATGGGTGCGCGCCTCGCGGAAGAGCTGGTCGAGCGCGGCGTCGGAGAGCGGGGCGTGCGGGGAAGGCTTGGTCATCTGCGATTGCGCTCCTCGTTGATCGACGCCGCGGACATAGGCCGCCGGCGGCGCGGTTTCGAGGGGCGCGGACGCCAATCCGTTTTCGCGCTGCGGGCGTTCAGGCGAGGGTTCGCTCGGCTGCCTCCCTGAGAACATCCTCGCTCCACTGATTCAGGCTTTTCCCCGTCGCCTCCGCCGCAGTCGCCGCCGCGGCGTGAACCGTAGGCTCGATGCGCAACATCAGATTACCCGAGAAGGAGCGCTCCGGCGCTTTACCCACGCGTTCGCAGGTCTCGAGATAGTCTTCGACGGCCTCCACGAACGCGGCCTTCAAATCGGCGACGTTGTCAGCATGGAACCCGACGATATCGTTGATTCCGATGAGATGCCCGACGAAGATCTCGTCGTCCGCATCGAAGGCCACCGTAGCCTTGTAGCCCTTGTGATTCAAAAGGTTCATGGCCGAACCCCAATCTCCGTCAAAAACCGGCGTGCGTCGCGCACCTGGTAGCGCTTCGCCTCCTTGGCCGGGTGAGGTCGGTGGAAAACGGCTACGAACCCGTCCTTCTCGAAGCGGACGCGCGAACCGCGCCCCTCGACGATCCTGCAGCCCAGCGCGACGAACAGGGCTTCGATCGAAGCCCATGAGATCGCGCTCGACACAGGCTCGGCGAAGACCGACTGGAGCGTTCTCTCATGCTTGCTGTTCATGCAAGCATGTTACTCGGTGCCGCCGCCCATTCAACTAAAAACGCGAACGAGGCGCTCTCGCGCCCCGCCCCGAACCCATCCGAGAGGGAGCCCCCTCAGATCTGCTGGACTTCCTGCACTTCCGGCACGAAGTGGCGCAGCAGGTTCTGGATGCCGTGCTTGAGCGTCGCCGTGGAGGAGGGGCAGCCGGCGCAGGCGCCCTTCATGGCGAGGAAGACGACGCCGTCGCGATAGCCGCGGAAGGTGATGTCGCCGCCGTCGCCGGCCACCGCCGGGCGCACGCGGGTCTCGAGCAGGTCCTTGATGGTGGCGACCGTGTCGGCGTCCTCCTCGGCGAAGAACTCCTCGT
Organism: Salinarimonas sp.; assembly: GCF_040111675.1. Taxonomy (NCBI): domain Bacteria; kingdom Pseudomonadati; phylum Pseudomonadota; class Alphaproteobacteria; order Hyphomicrobiales; family Salinarimonadaceae; genus Salinarimonas; species Salinarimonas sp. The sequence goes on from NZ_CP157794.1 coordinate 5,001,172, forward strand.
CGGCGTCGCCTCCGGCGCCGGGCGCGGTGGTCTCGATCACCGGCTGGCCCGACATGAAGTGCTCCATGATCGCGCCCAGGATCGCGGGCTTGAGGTGCTGCCACTCGCCCTCGCCCTTGGTGATGGTGACGAAGTCGTAGCCGAAGAACACGCCGGCGACGCCCGGGATCGCGAACAGGCGCTGCGCCAGCGGCGAGCCCTCCGCTCCGGCGGGATCGCGGGCGTCGAAGGTGCCGCGCTCCATCACGACGCGCCCGGGAAGGAACTTCAGCGTCGCGGGGTTCGGCGTGGCTTCGGTCTGGATGAACATGGCGTCACTCGGGTTCTGTCGGATGCGGGGGGTTCGGGCGCGCGAACACGTCGCGGGTGCCCGGATCATGCCCGGGATGTGGTGTTATAATCGTTCTAATCAAGGGCGTCGACGGAGGTCCGCCGGGCCGTCAGCCCGCGCCGCCCTCGGTGAAGACGATGCGCACGAGGTCCGCCGTGTTGCGGGCGCCGAGCTTCTCCATGATGCGGGCGCGGTGCACCTCGATGGTGCGCGGGGAGATGCCGAGCTCGCGCCCCGCCTCCTTGTTGGAGGCGCCGTGGGCGATCTGCTCCAGCACGTCGCGCTCGCGCGGGGTCAGCAGGTCCGCGCCGTTGAAGCGCACGCCGAGCTTCGAGCCGGTCTCGGCCGCCTTGCGGCGCCTGGCGACGGCCTCGCGCACGCGGGCGATCACCTCCTCGGCGTCGAAGGGCTTCTCCAGGAAATCGTGCGCGCCGGCCTTGATGGCGGTGACCGCCATGGGGATGTCGCCCTGGCCGGAGATGATGAAGATCGGCGCCGCGTAATTGTGGCCGCCGAGCGCTTCCAGCACCTCGAGGCCGGAGCGGCCGGGCATGTGGACGTCGAGCAGCAGGCAGTCGAGCTTCTGGCGCTTGGCGTCGGCGAGGAAGGCGTCGCCGTCCGCGAAGGAGCGGACGCGCCAGCCCTCGAGATCGAAGATCGTGACCAGCGAATCGCGCACCGCCGGGTCGTCGTCGACCACGGCGATCTCGAGGGTCTCGTCGCTCATGTCTCCCCCACTCCTCATTGCCTCGGGCCGGCGTTCCGGCCCTCTTCGTCCTCGGCGCGATCCTCGTCCTGCGCGCGCAGCGGCAGGCGGACGACGAAGCGGGCGCCGCGCCCGTCCCCACCGGGATCGACCGACAGGTCGCCACCGTGATTCTGGGCGATGGTGCGCGAGATGGCGAGCCCCAGGCCCATGCCGCTGCGCTTTCCGGTCTTGAAGGCCTGGAACAGGTCCGTCAGCACCTCGCGCGGGATGCCGGGGCCGTTGTCCTCGATGGAGAACAGGAGGTGGCGGTCGTCGAGGCTCGTCGAGACCACGATGCGCCCGCCCTTGCGACCCTTGATCGCCTCGTAGGCGTTGCGCACGAGATTGACGACGACCTGCTGGATCTGCACGGGGTCCGCCTGCAGCATCGGCAGGCCGGCCTGGTAGTCCCGCACGATCGTCACGTTCCGGTCCTGGCCGATGACGGTGAGGTCGACGGCGTCGTCGACGATGGCGTTGAGGTCGACGTCCTTGCGTTCCGGCGCGCGCTTCTCGACGAGCGAGCGGATGCGCTGGATGATCGAGCCGGCGCGCTGGGCTTCGCGCCGCGCCTTCTCGAGGATCGCGTCGGCGCGCGCGTCCGCTTCCGCCGTGTGGCCCATCTCCTTGGCGCGGGAGAACTCCCGCCCGACGGCCTGGAGATAGAGCATGATGGCGGTGAGCGGCTGGTTCAGCTCGTGCGCCAGCGCCGAGCCCATCTCGTCCAGCGCGGAGACCCGCGCGAGACGAATCAGGTCGGACTGCAGCTCGTTGAGCCGCCGCTCGGCGTCCTTGCGCGACGTGAGGTCGCGCAGGATGCCGACGAACTGGCGCCCGTCCGGCGTCTTCGCCTCGCCGACCGAAAGATCGATGGGGAAGAGCGTGCCGTCGCGGTGGCGCGCGCGCACCTCGCGGCCGATGCCGATGATCTTGCGGTGCCCGGTCCGCTTGTAGCCCTCGATATAGGCGTCGTGCGTCGTCGCGTGCTCCGGCGGCATCAGCATCGCCACGTTGCGGCCGACGACCTCCTCGGCCGCGAAGCCGAACATCCGCTCGCAGGCGCGATTGAAGATCATGATCCGGCCCTCGTCGTCGATGACGATGATGCCGTCCACGGCCGTGTTGAGGATGCTCGCCCAGCGCGCGTCGGAGACGGAGCCGAGAGCCCGATGGCTCACGCTCGCTCCGTCCCCGCCGGTCGAATTCTGGTGCATGACCTCCCCCGGACCGATTGGTGTATTGAATAGGTTGAAAGTAACGCTCCCGACTGCCCGGATGCAAGACAATCCTACGGGCTTCCCCGTATCTCGGCGCACCGTGGCCGATTCGCCACTTCAGATTGGGAGATCGCGCAACACCGGGGCGAGGCGGCGCATCGCCTCCTCCAGGTCGTCGGCCTTGCGCGCGAAGCACAGGCGCAGACCGTCCGCCCCGCCGGCGCCGAACGCGCTGCCCGGAGCGAGGCCGACATTCGCCTCGTCGACGATGCGCCGCGCCAGCACCTGCGAGTCGGCTCCCGGAATGCCGAAGAAGGCGTAGAAGGCCCCCGGCGGCGGCGCGAAGCGCACGGCGTTGAGCGTCGCCAGCGCCTCCGCGACGATGGCGCGCCCGCGCCTCGCCCGGGCGATCTGGTGCTGGACGAAGCCCTCGCCGTGGTCGAGGGCGGCGATCGCGGCGCGCTGGACGAAGACCGGCGTGCCGGACGTGGAGTACTGGACGAGATTCTCGATCGTCTGCCCCAGCTCGGCCGGCGCCTCGAGCCAGCCCACGCGCCAGCCCGTCATGGCGTAGTTCTTGGAGAGCGTCTGCACGAAGAGGACGCGATCGTCGGGGCGCATCACGTCGTGGAAGGAGGCGGCGCGCTCTCCGACCATCACCCGCTCGTCCCAGACGAAACGGGTGTAGATCTCGTCTGAGACGATCCACAGGCCGCGGGCGCGGGCGATCTCGAGGATGGCCGCGAGCTCCTCCCGGGTCGCGGTCCAGCCGGTGGGGTTGGCGGGGGAGTTGATCACGATCGCGCGCGTGCGCGGCGTCAGCGCCGCCTCCAGCCTGGCGAGATCGAGCGAGAACCCTTCGGGGCTCGGGTCGAGCGCGACCTCGACCGGCGTGGCGCCCGAGACGGTGAGTGCGCCGACGAAGTTCGGCCAGGCGGGGGTGGGGATCACCACCTCGTCGCCGGCGCCGGCGACGAGCCGCAGCGCCATCTGGACGGCCGGCATGCCGCCCGAGGTGACGAAGATCCGCTCCGGGTCGATCTCCTTGCCGAGGATCGCGCCCTGCCGCCGGGCGATGGCGGCGCGCAGCTCCGGAATGCCGCGCTGGTAGGTGTAGAAGGTCTCGCCCGCCGCGAGCGACCGGGTCGCCGCCTCGGAGATGAAGGCGGGGGTGGCGAGATCCCCCTCGCCGACCCAGAGCGGGATCAGCCCCTCGCGCGTGCGGCCGTAATTGACGGTGTCGACGATCCCGCTCGTCGGCGCGGCGGCGGCTTCGGGGCGGATCGGGTAGGATTCGGTCATGAGAACAGCGTTTCCAACGAGCGTTCGAGCGGCGCTTCGGCCTGCGCGCGGACCCTACAGGATCCGACGTCGGGGCGCACCGGAAAGGTCGGAGCGCTTCTGATCACGTGCGGTGCCCGGCGGCGCACCAAAATTGCCCACGCCTCTTGCGTGTGTTATTGAGCAACTTAGGCGCGAATCGCTCGAGGGCCGAACCTTGACGTCCTTCCACTCTCTCATGGCGGCGTACCTGGCCGTCTTCGTCCTGAACGGGATCTTCCTCCTCTGCGTGGAGACCTTCGCTCCCGAGCTGCGCGCGAACCTGTGGGCGGCAGGCTATCCCGAGCGGAGCCTTCTGCTGCTCCTCTCCGGGTTCGTCGGGTTTCTCGCGGGAGTCGGCGTCGGGAGGCGGACGTCATGAGGCGGCTCGTCCTCACCACGCTGACGGCGCTCGCGATCGTAGGGGGTGGTGTCGTCGCCTCGACCCAAGCTGATCCCGCGGCGCGCCGCGACTACATGTTTCTCTGCCTTCTCGGGGATCTCGACTTCGTCGATCGCGAGACGGGCGAGCGGCTCGCCGACGAGTTCTGGAACGAGCGGTCCTCACGGCGGGAGGCTCCGGACTTCCTCGACAAGCTGACGCTGGACGAGCGGCTGCGCGTGATGGAGAGGGTGCAGGCCTGCTTCCTCCAACTGTCGCGTCCGGCCTCGCCGGCACGAATCAATCCCCGCGACGCCCGCTACGCCGAGCTCTACCTGGACGTCGACCCCGTCGAATACACGAGCGGGATCCTGTGCGAGCGAAGCGACATCCGGATGCAGCTCGTCTTCGCCCAGCAGATGTTCGGGCAGGGAGGCGGCACCCCCCCCTTGCTTCGGCAGCTCCTCGAAACCGAAGGATTTCCGGTCAACCCCTTCGATCTCGACCTCGCCAACCTGGATTGCTCCGTCGAGCGCATCTGCCAGCTGCGCGGGTCGGTGCCGATCGAGGTCATGTCCGGAGAGGCGGAGCTGTACGGCATACCCGCCCGTCAGGTGCGGGCGCTCGCAGGCAATTGCGAGGGGAAGGTCGGCTTCGTCAACGAGCGCTTCATCGATTTCTGAGTGCGGATCCGGCCTCGGCCCGAACGAAAAGAGCGCACGGATCGCTCCGTGCGCTCTTCGGCGACTCTCGGGTGCTCGAGCCGATCAGGCCGCCTCGGCCTGGGCCGGCAGCGCGCCCTTCGCCTTCTCGACGAGCGCCGCGAAGGCGGCGGGCTCGTGGATGGCGATGTCGGAGAGGACCTTGCGGTCCACCTCGATGCCGGCCTTGTTCAGGCCGTCGATGAAGCGCGAATAGGTCAGGCCGTGCTCGCGGACCGCGGCGTTGAGGCGCTGGATCCACAGAGCGCGGAAGGTGCGCTTCTTGTTCTTGCGGTCGCGATAGGCGTACTGCATCGACCGATCGACGGCGGCCTTCGCCGTGCGGATCGTGTTCTTGCGGCGGCCGTAGAAGCCCTTGGCGGCCTTCAGGACCTTCTTGTGCTTGGCGTGAGCGGTCACGCCGCGCTTGACGCGGGCCATGGTTCAGTCTCCGGTATTCGAATGTCGGCGAAGGGGATCAGGCGTAGGGGAGGAAGTAGCGCTTCACGAACTTCGCATCGCCCTCGAACATGACGGCGGTGCCGCGGCTGTCGCGGATCTGCTTGTTCGTGCGCTTGATCATCCCGTGCTGCTTGCCCGCCTGGGTGCGGATGACCTTGCCGGTACCGGAAACCTTGAAGCGCTTCTTGGCGCCCGACTTCGTCTTCATCTTGGGCATTTGGCTCGTCTCCTGTCGCGCACGACGTCTTTCCGCCTCCCGAAGGAGACCGCGCCGCCCGCCTGTCTCGTGTGAGCGTCTCGACCCGCCACGGCAGCCCTTTCGCCGGGCCGGTCGATGAGGCGCGGGAGATGGCACGGATCGCGGCCTTTGGCAAGCCTTTCGCGCGCCCGCAGGACGGAACCCGTCGCCGCGGCGCGCCTTGGCCCTGGAGCGAAACCGTTCGAAGGAGCCTCCCCATGGCGGAGAAGAAGCCGGACCAGACGCCCCGCGGCGACGAGGACAAGGAGCCGACCCACGCGCCCGGCGAGAACGCCGTCCCCGGCGGCAAGGGCCCCAGCCCCTATCCCGTGAACGATCCCGAGCTGACCGATCCCGGAAAGACCCGGGGCGCCGAGCCGGACGTGCGCCCGCTGCGGCCCGGGGGGCCCAAGACGATGTAGGTCGAGGCCCTCTCGGTCGAGGCCATGTCGCGCGCGCTCAGCCGGCCGCGAGCCGCGCCCGCACCGCGAGCCCGGCCTGCCGGCCGGTCTCGTAGGCGCCGTGGGCCGTCGAGAAGTCCTGCGCGGAGGTCGCCTCGCCGGCGAAGAACAAACGGTCGTCCACCGGCGCCGCGAGCGCGCCGCGATCCCCCGCATGGCCGGGCAGCGCGCAGGAATAGGAGCCGTGCACGAAGGGTGTCGTCAGCCAGCTCGTCGACACGATCGCCCGGATCGTGCGGCGCACGCCGGCCCCCATCACGCCGGCGAGCTCGTCGAGCGCGAAGGCCTCGAAGGCGCGGGGCCCCTCCTTCGCGAGATCGCGCGCGAGCCGGCCGCCGACGAAGACCTCGATGACGGGAAGGCCGAACGGCCGCAGCAGGTAGGAGCCGGTCTGCGCCGTATGGAGCCGGCCGAAGACGTGCCCGTTCGGCGCGAAGGCCTCGGGCTCGTCGAGCGCCAGGAACAGCTTGTCGGCGAGGCCGAGCGGCAGCCCCGTCGCCGCGACGGTCTTCTCCGGCAGCGCCGGCGTGAAGCGGATCTCCTGGCGGGCGAGCACCGCCGTCGAGACGGTGAGGATCACCGCGCGGGCCGAGAGCGCGCCCTTGGGCGTGTCGAGCCGGATGCGCCGGCCGGAATGGTCGAGCGCCGTCACCGGCGTATCGAGCGCGACCGGCGCGCCTGCGCCGAACGCGGCGATCAGCGCGCCGTAGCCCTCGCGGACCCGCCAGTTCTCGCCGGTGTCCGCCTCGGCATAGGCGGCGTAGTCGACGGTCGAGACCGAATCCAGCTCGACGCCGCTGATATAGCTGGAGATCGCGTCGATCAGCGGGTTGAAGCGGTTGCCCTCCGGCAGGAAGGCGCTCGCCGGCAGGTCGACGCGCCGGCGCGCGCCCGCGGCGATCGCCTCCTCGAACGCGTCCCAGGCCGCGTCGAAGGCCGCCTCGTCCGCCTCGCTGAAGCCTTCGCCCTCGGTCTGCTCGCCCCAACGGGGAGGCGTGCGGTCGACGGTGTAGCCGAGCGCGCCGGCGATTTTGGTGAACGGGTTGCGGCTCGCGGAGTGGAGCCAGCCGCAGCCGAGGTCGAGCGCGAGCTCTCCAGCGGTGCGGGTGTGCGCGCGTCCGCCGATGCGCGGGCCCGCCTCCAGCAGGAGAACCTCCAGCGGCGCGCCCGCGAGCGCGTCCGCAGCGGCGAGCCCCGCGGCTCCCGCACCGATGATGGCCACGTCGATCTCGCGCACGCCTCGCCTCCGTTCCGCTTCGCCCCAGGATATCAAGACGCGGAGCAACCCGGAAGGGGCGCAACCCACAGCCGCGCTCGCGGGTTGCCCCGACGACGCCGGAGACATCGATGCACGCCGCCACCGAGAATCCCGACCCGCTCGCCGTCGCCGCCGCGCTCGCCGACGCCTACGGCGCCGACCCGTCCGTGCGCGCCATCGCCCTCGGCGGCTCGGCGGCGACGGGGATGGCGGACGCCCGCTCCGATATCGACCTCTACGTCTACGTGGACGACCCCGACGCCCTGCTTGCGCTCAGGCGCGAGATCGCCGCCGCCCGCGCGGAGCCGGGCGCGGCCGAGATCGACAACCGCTTCTTCGAGCCCGACGACGAGTGGGCCGATCGGGCGGGAATCGCCGTGGACGTGATGTTCCGCTCGCCGGACGCGTTCGCCGAGAGCCTCGCCGACGTGCTCGTGCGGCATCGGCCCGCCCTCGGCTACACGACCTGCCTCGCCTTCAACGTGGCGACCGCGATCCCGCTCCGCGATCGCGACGGCTGGTACGCCGACCTGCAGCGGCTGGCGCAGGCGCCCTATCCCGAGGGGCTGCGGCGGGCCATCGTGCGGCACAACACGCCGATGCTGCGCGGGGCGCGCGCCTCGTACCACGCCCAGCTCGCGCTCGCCGCCGCGCGCGACGACGCGGTCTCGGCGAATCACCGCACGGCCGCCTTCCTCGCCAGCGCCTTCGACGTGCTGTTCGCCCTCGCGCGGCGGCTGCATCCCGGCGAGAAGCGCCTCCTCGCCCATGCCGAGTCGATCGCGACGCCGCCCGGCTTCGCGCGCGCGGTCGCGGCGCTCGTCGCGGCGCCGCCGCGCGGAAAGCCCGCCATCGCCGCGGAGATCGCGGAGGGGATCGAGGCGCAGGCGGCGGCGCGGCTCGACGAGCGCGGAGGCGACCCTAGCGCGGCGGGCGCCTGAGCAGCAGGACCGGACCGCCACCGTACTCCGCCTCCGCCCAGCGCGCGAAGCCCGCCCTCTCCGCGACGCGCAGGGACGCGACGTTCGCCGGATCGATCATGCAGGTCGCCGGCGCGCCCGCGGCCTGCGCGTCGTGCCAGGCCATCGCCGCGGCCACGGCCTCGCCGGCGTAGCCGCGCCCGTGCGCCCAGGCGGCGAGGACCCAGCCGCATTCGCGCGTGCCGTCCAGGCTCGGCGAGACCGTGCGCCGGAAATCGGCGAAGCCGACATCGCCGACGAAGCGGCCCGTGCCGCGCTCGCGCACGGCCCAATAGCCGAAGCCGAGGAGGCTCCAGAGGCCGGCGTAGCGCAGGAGGCCGCCCCAGCTCTCCTCACGGCTCGAGGGCGGCTTGGGGATCGAGGCGACCACGGCGGGATCCGCCCACATCGCGGCGACGTCCTCGAGATCCGCCGCCCGATGCGGGCGCAGCACCAGCCGATCCGTCACGAGCGTGCGCGGCGCGCCCGCCTCGCTCCCGCCATCCCGCGGCTCCATGCTCACGCTCCTCCGAAATGCCGTCGCGAGCGGGTTCATACGTCGCCGCCGCCGGACGGTCCATCCATGGAACGCGACGGCCCGCGCGCGCCCTGGAACCCGAGGCGGACCCTCATTGTTGAGCTTCCGCCCGGCCCATCACGGCGAAATGCGCGTTTCCACCGCGTCAGCTTTCGCCGCGCTTTCGCGTGTTTTCGACAATGATCGCATATGCAGCAGGCTGCCCAGGAAATGATCCGTCCGTTGCACAGGCGACGCATACTAGTCGAGGTCATGGAACCATGCGACGTCGACTTGTCCGACGCGCATCTGGACGAGGAACGGGACGTCGAGGCTCGTCGATGACGGCTCCGCTTTCTTGCCTTCGCCCGAGATATCTCCGATAAACCGAGATGCCCTGTACGGGCGCGTATCGGTCCGTCTCGCCAGGGGAGCCGTTCGTTGCGCACCATGTTTCGTTATGGCGGGATCGCCGTCCTGATCGCGGCCGTCGGCGTTCTCGCCATCCTCCCCTTCGCCTCCACCTTCGTGGAGAGCTGGGCGCAGCGCGACGTGGACCTGCGCGCGCAGCTCGTCTTCAGCGCCATGCGCGAGCAGGTGGAGGAGCTGCGGGCCGCCGACGACCGGGCGGGGCTCGAGCGGCTGTTCGCCCGCGTCGCGGAGGACATGCGCATCGCCGGGCTCGGGCTGTGCGACGACGGCGTGCTGGTGATCGCCACCGAGGGACTTCCCGAGGGCTTCGGCTGCGAGGCGGCGCCGTCCGATCCCGCGGCCGGGCCGCAGCCGGTGCGCCTCGACGGGGACACGGCGCTCGCGACGAGCCACGTCCTGCGGGACGGCGACCCGGCGCGGCTCGTGATCCTGCACGACCTCGCCTATGTCCAGGACCGCGCCGGCGAGGCGCGCATGGCCCTCGTGCTCGCGCTCGTCGGGGTCGGCTTCGGCGGCGCGGCGCTCGCCTCGGTGCTCGCCATCTTCATCCTGAACCGGTGGCGTCATTCGGTGCGCCAGGCGCTCGAGGACGCGCGCGAGGGCCGCTCGGAGGACGCCGGCCCCTCCGACACCCAGATCGCGGAGGAGATCCGCGGCGCGCTTTCCGAGCTCGACCTCGCGCGCCGGCAGCTCGACACGGTGCACACGACCTGGAACCCCGACACGCTGCAGGTCGCCCTCGCCAACGAGCTGCCGGGCTCGGAGGTGATCGTGGTCTCGAACCGCGAGCCCTACATCCACAATCGCGCCGAGGACGGCTCGGTCCAGGTGCAGCGCCCGGCCTCGGGCCTGGTTTCGGCGCTGGAGCCCGTCACCCGCGCCTGCGGCGGCACCTGGATCGCCCACGGATCCGGCTCCGCCGACCGGGACGCCGTCGATGCGCACGACCGCGTCGGCGTGCCCCCGGCGAAGCCCACCTACACCCTGCGCCGGCTCTGGCTGACCGACGAGGAGCAGGACGGCTATTATTACGGCTTCGCCAACGAGGGCCTCTGGCCGCTCTGCCACATCGCCTTCGTGCGCCCGATCTTCCGCGAGAGCGACTGGCGCTACTACCGAACGGTGAACGAGAAGTTCGCCGAGGCGGTGGTGGCCGAGGCCGACCGGCCGGACCCGATCGTGCTGATCCAGGACTACCACCTGGCGCTCGCCCCGCGGATGATCCGCGACCGGCTGCCGAACGCGACGATCATCACCTTCTGGCACATCCCCTGGCCCAACTCCGAGACCTTCTCGATCTGCCCCTGGAAGGAGGAGATCATCGACGGGCTGCTCGGCTCCTCGATCCTGGGCTTCCACACCCAGTTCCACTGCAACAACTTCATCGAGACCGTCGATCGCTTCATGGAGAGCCGCATCGACCGCGAGCACGATTCGATCTCGCTCGCCGGGCACGAGACCTTCGTGCGGCCCTACCCGATCTCCATCGACTGGCCGCCGGCGGCGCTCGCCGGGCAGAAGCCGGTGGAGGAGGCGCGGCGCGTGGTGCGCGAGCGGCTGGGACTGTCGCCCGACATCATGCTGGGCGTCGGCATCGAGCGCTTCGACTACACCAAGGGCATCCTCGACCGGATGCGCGGCGTCGACGCGTTCCTCGGGGAATACCCGCAATGGAAGGGGCGCTTCTGCTTCGCCCAGGTGGCCGCGCCGACGCGCTCGAAGCTCGCGAGCTACAAGAACCTGCAGGCCGAGGCCGAGGCGCTCGCCGCCGACATCAACGCCCGCCACGGCGCGGACGGATGGGAGCCGATCAAGCTGCTCGCCCGCCACCACGAGCCGGACGAGGTGTTCGAGCTGTTCCGCGCGGCGGACCTGTGCATCGTCTCCTCGCTGCACGACGGCATGAACCTCGTCGCCAAGGAGTTCGTGGCCGCCCGTGACGACGAGCGGGGCGTGCTCGTCCTCTCCGCCTTCGCCGGCGCCTCGCGCGAGCTCTCCGAGGCCCTGATCGTGAACCCCTACGACGCCTATGCGATGGGACAGGTGATCCACCGCGCTCTCGTCATGGGCGAGGGCGAGCAGCGCGAGCGCATGAAGGTGATGCGCGAGCAGGTCGAGGCGCGTAACGTCTACCGCTGGGCCGGGCAGATGCTGCTCGACGCCGCCCGCCTGCGCAAGAAGGAGCGCATCATGCGCCTCATCGACGCGCAGGAACGCAACCGAGACCGCAGCAAGGAGCGCAGGAGGAAGCCCGCCGCATGACGCACGCTCTGTTCCTCGATTTCGACGGCACGCTGGTGGAGATCGTCGACCGCCCGGACGCGGTCGCCGTGAAGCCCGGCGTGCCGGAGACGCTCACCCGTCTCTCCGCCGCGCTGGAGGGCGCGCTCGCCGTCGTCTCCGGACGGCCGATCGCCTTTCTCGATGCGAAGCTCGAACCCTTCACGCCCGACGCGGCCGGCCTGCACGGGGTCGAGCGCCGCCTCGCCGGCGTGCTCCATCCCTGCCGGCCGGAGGAGCACCCCGGGCTGCGCCGCGGCATCGAGGGGCTGCACGAGGCCCTCGATCCGGTGGAGAACGTCATCATCGAGGACAAGGGCTGCTCGGTCGCCGTGCACTGGCGCATGGCGCCCGCCGAGGAGGGCCGCGCCAAGGGCCTCGTCGAGGACCTCGCCGAGCGGCTGGGCTCGGACTACCGCATCCAGTACGGCAAGATGGTCGCCGAGATTCTCCCCGCGCTCTCCGGCAAGGGACCGATCATCGCGAAGTTCATGGAGGAGGCGCCCTATGCCGGCAAGACGCCCGTCTTCATCGGCGACGACCTCACCGACGAGAACGGCTTCGAGACGGTCAACCGGCTGGGCGGCGTCGCCGTGCGCATCGGCGACGGCGAGACGGTCGCGCGCTACCGCCTCCCGTCGGTGAGCGCGCTGGCGAAGACGCTCCACGGCTGGGCCGATCTCGGCCGCGTCGATTTCGACGGCGTGCCGGAGGCGTGAGTCCTCGTCATCCCGGGCCGCGCAGCGGACCCGGGACCCATAACCTCGACGGCGGCTCGAGCGCGCATGCGCGCTCGTCGCGCCGCGTCTCCATGCTCGGATGCCGCGCGACGCGGCCTGACGGCCGCGAAACAGGCATCGGCGCGTATGGGTCCCGGGTCGCCGTTCGGCGCCCGGGATGACAGCGATGGAAGCCGCCGAAGCGACTGTTTCACACCCGCTCGAAGGTGAGATAGGAGGGCGTGCGGCCCTCGCGGATCGCCTTCGCCTCGTAGCGGGTGCCGGGCCAGCCGGGATAGGGCGTGCGCCAGTCGTCGGCGCGCGCCGCCGTCCAGGCGAGGCGCGGCTCCTTCGCGGCGCGGGCCAGCGTCCAGCCCACGTAGTCGTCGATGTCGCTGGCGAAGCGGAAGATGCCGCCGGGCTTCAGCACGCGGGCGATCTCGGCGAGGCTCTCGGGCGAGACGAAGCGGCGCTTGCGCGTGCGCCGCTTCGGCCACGGATCCGGGTAGAGCAGATACACGGCCTCGAGCGACGCGTCCGGCAGGGCGGGCAGGAGCAGCGCCGCGTCCTGGTCCCACAGGCGCACGTTGGCGAGGGCCTCCTCGTCGATCCGCGCCAGCATCTTCGCCATGCCGTTGATGAAAGGCTCGACGCCGATGAAGCCGGCCTGCGGCTCGGCGCGCGCCATGTGCGCCAGGTGCTCGCCGCCGCCGAAGCCGATCTCGAGCACGATGCGCTCCGGCCGGTGCGGGAAGAGGTCGGACAGGTCGGCGAAGGCCTGCGGCGCCTCGCGCGGGTCGGGGACCCGGCGCTCCGGGAGCAGCGTCGCGAGCCGCTCCTCCTGGCCCGGCCGCAGGCGCTTGCCCTTGCGGCGGCCGAAGAATGCGCCGGAGAAGTCTCCTGCGGGACCCTGGTCCTCCCGGCTTTCGATGTCGTCGTCGGTCATGCGTCTCGTCGTCGCTCGGCTCGGTCGGCGCCGGGATCGGCGCGCGGCCCGCGGCTTAGCCCATCTCGCCGCCGCGCGCGAGCGCGAAACCGCTCAGGAGAGCGGGCGCGCCTCCTCGGGCAGCATGATCGGGATGCCGTCGCGGATCGGATAGGCGAGCTTCGCCTGGCGCGAGATCAGCTCCTGCGCCGTCCTGTCGTATTCGAGCGGCCCCTTGGTCAGCGGGCAGACCAGGATCTCGAGCAGCTTGGGATCGATGGCGAGGGGGCCGGTCGGCTCCGAAGCGGGCGTCTGCTCGGGGGTGGTGTCGCTCATGGCGTCGTCTCGCTCTCGAACATCATTGCAGCGTCGGCTCGCCGTCGTCGTCGCCCGAGCGGGCGATCTCGATCTCGGTGAGCGCGATCAGCGCCTCCGCCCGGCTCTTCAGGTCGGGCGCCTCCAGCAGCGCCTGCTTCTCGCGCACGCCGAAGGGCGTCATCATGCACAGCGCGTTGACCAGCGCCTCGTTCGGCGCCTGCTCCACCCCGCGCCAGTCGACCTCGACCTCCATCGCGTCGACGAACTGGCGCAGCGCGCCGAGCACGCCCTCGCGGTCGACCTCCTCCTCGCCGGCGCGGGCGGTGAAGTCGCGCGCGAAGGGCGTGAAGTCCGCCTCCACCTGCCGGTAGGGCGTCATGGCGGTCAGCTCGTGGGCGACCTTGAAGCGCGCGATGCCGGTCAGCGTCATCAGGTAGCGCCCGTCGCCGGTCTCGGCGAACTGGGTGATCCGCCCGGCGCAGCCGATGGCGTAGAGCTTCGGCGGGCCGCCATGGGCGCCGGCTTCCGCGTCGGGCTGGATCATGCCGATGATCCGGTCCGTGCGCAGCGCGTCGTCGACCATGGCGAGATAGCGCGGCTCGAAGATGTTGAGCGGCATCTGCCCGCGCGGGAGCAGCAGCGCGCCGGGCAGGGGAAAGACCGGGATCGTCTCCGGGCAGTCCTGCGGGCCGCGATAGGAGGCGTTCATCGCCATGTCCGAAAACCCCGCCAGTTCGTGCGGTGCGACGCGGGCCGGCTCGCTGCGGCCCCGCCGCATCAGCGGAACAGGACCGACGAGAGCCGGCGACGGCCCACCATTGTGGCCTCGTCCTTGGGACCCCACGCCTCGAAGAACTCCACGAGCTGCTTGCGGGCCCCGTCCTCGTTCCAACTACGGTCCCGGCGGACGATTTCAACCAGCTGCTCGGCGGCGGCGACGCGTTCGTTGCGCGCGTTGAGGGCGAGGGCCAGGTCGAAGCGGGCCTGATGGTCGTCCGCGTTCTCGGCGACCTTGCGCTCGAGCTCGGCGACGTCGCCGAGGGCGGCGGCCTGCTCGGCGAGCTCGATCGCCTTGCGGGCGGGGGCGAGCGCCGGATCGTCCGCCTTTTCCGGCGGGGCCATGTCGAGCATGCGCTTGGCGCCTTCGAGATCGCCGATGTCGACGTGCAGCTTCGCCATGCCGCCGAGCGCGACCATGTTGTCGGGCTCGCGCTGGAGCACGGCGGCGTAGAGCTCGGCCGCGCCCTGGGCGTCGCCCTTGCCGGCGCGGGTCGCGGCCTCCTCGAGCGCCTGCTCGACGGGCGAGGGACCGGCCGCGCCGCCGAGCTTGTCGATGAAGGCCTTGATCTGCGCCTCGGGCTGGGCGCCCATGAAGCCGTCCACCGGCTGGCCCTGGACGAAGGCGATCACAGCGGGGATCGACTGGATGCCGAGCTGGCCGGCGATCGAGGGATGCTCGTCGATGTTCATCTTGACGAGCTTCACCTTGCCCTTGGCCTCGCGCACCACCTTCTCGATGACGGGCGTCAGCTGCTTGCAGGGCCCGCACCAGGGCGCCCAGAAGTCGACGAGCACCGGCGTCGTCATCGAGGCGGCGATCACGTCCTGGCGGAACGTCGCCGTGGTCGTGTCCTTGATCAGGTCGGCGGGCGCGCCGCCCTGGGGGCCGCCTTGCAGGTTCGATCCGTCTGCGAGCATGTCGGTTCGGCTCCGGTTCTCTCGCGGCGGCGGCGCCGTCCGGCGACCCGCCTGCGTCGTTTTGTCGGCCTCAAGATGGGGTCGGGTCGCCCGGCGCGCCAGGGGGGTTCCCCGGATGCGCAGGTCGCCCGTGCCCGAACGTCAGGTCTCCGCCGGCGGCTCGGGCAGGTCGACCACCGTCGGGGGGTGGTCGATCGCCGCGAGGAAGGCGACGAGCGCGTCCCGCGGGATCGCCGTCGTCATGGTATTGACGAGCGGGTGGACGTTGATCGTGTCGAACCCGGTGAGCGTGCGGTCGAGGAAGAAGCGCACACGGCCCGTGCGGTCGTTGGCCAAGGCCAGCGGCGTCACCGACCCCGGCTCGACGCCGAGCACCTCGCCGAGCAGCTCCGCCGAGCCGAAGGACAGCCGGCTCGCCGCGCCGAGCGGCACGTGCAGCTTCTTCAGGTCGATCCTCGCATGCGCCTCGGCGGTGACGAGGAAGATCTGCCCCTTCTTGTCCTTGAGGAAGAGGTTCTTCGTGTGCCCGCCCGGCAGGTCGCGCTCGATCGCCTGGGACTGCGCGACGGTGAACACCGCCTCGTGCTCCACGGTCCGGTAGGGGACGCCGTGCCGGTCGAGGAGGGCGAACAGGGCTTGCGGATCGAGGGGGGCGTCGGGCGTGCTCATGGGGGCGTTCTAGGCGAGGCGCGCGCCGCGCTCAAGGGCGGACGAAGGGCGGGAGAGGACCGCCGTCCCGTGCATTCGGCGGCGTCGCGACCGGGTGCGGACGGCCCGAAATTTTCCGCTTGCAATCCGTTTTCGGCTGGTTCATATCACCGGCCTCGACAGCGGGCGTCGCCCCGCGGTCCGGAGCGAGCGGGTGTAGCTCAGGGGTAGAGCACAACCTTGCCAAGGTTGGGGTCGAGGGTTCGAATCCCTTCGCCCGCTCCAGTTTCCCTCTCCGAGGGTGTCCGCAGGAAGCCGCCGCGAGGCGGCTTTTCGCGTTTCGGGCCGTCTCGGCCGCACCACCTCCCGGCTTGTCATCCCCGCCCCCACCCGCTAAGCCGCGGGCCGAACCCCCTCTCCCCGTCCAACCGCGAGAGAACCATGCGCGCCCTGCGTCTCCACGGCGACCGCGACCTGCGGCTCGAGACCCTCGACGATCCGGCCCCGCCCGCCCCGGGCGAGGTGCAGGTGCGGGTCAAGGCGGTGGCGCTGAACTTCCTCGACGTCTGGGGCTTCCGCGGCATGGCCTTCGCCAAGCGCAAGCTCCCGCAGGTGGCGGGCGTCGAGGGCGCGGGCGAGGTCGTCGCCGTCGGCGAGGGCGTCAGCCGTTTCCAGGCGGGCGACCCGGTGGTGATGTACGGCGCCGACACCTGCGGCGAGTGCCGCGCCTGCCGCGAGGGGCGCGACAATCTCTGCGAGAACGTCGCCGGCATCATGGGCTTCCACGTCGACGGCATGGCCCGCGAGCTGCTCAATCGCCCCGAGCGGCTGCTCGTCCCCGTGCCGAAGGGCGTGCCGTACGAGGACGCCGCCTGCGCCGCCATCGGCTTCGGCACGGTGCAGCACATGCTGTTCGACAATGCCAAGCTCGAGCCCGGCGAATCGATCCTCGTCCATGCCGGCGGCTCGGGCATCGGCACCGCCGCGATCAAGATGGCCAAGGCCATCGGCTGCACGGTCTACACGACGGTCGGCGACGACGAGAAGGGCGAGAAGGCGAAGGCGCTCGGCGCCGACCACGTGATCAACTACAAGACCGAGCGCTTCGAGGGCGAGGTCCGCCGCCTCACCCGCCGCAAGGGCGTCGACGTCGTGTTCGAGCACGTGGGCGCCGACACCTGGAACGGCTCGCTTCTGTGCCTCAAGCGCGGCGGGCGCCTCGTCACCTGCGGCTCGACCTCCGGCGTCTCGACCACGATGAACCTGATGCAGCTGTTCCAGCAGCAATACCGCATCTTCGGCTCCTTCGGCTGCTCGATGAAGAACATCGCCCAGTCGCTGGAGAAGATGGCGGCGGGCATGAACCCGGTGATCGACGCGACCTTCCCGCTGGCGGACTTCCAGCAGGGGCTCGAGCGGCTCGAGGGCCGCAGGGTCTTCGGCAAGGTGGTGGTCACGCTCTGAGCCGGCGCGGCCGCGCTTGACCCCGGCGGCGCGATCGGCCACACACGCGCGCCCTCCCTCCCGTTCTCCAAGAAGGTCTCAGGCGTCCGCGTGTCCGGTTTTCGTCTCCGTCTGGCTCGGCTCTCCGGGCGCGTCCTGGAAGCCGCGAGCGTCGCGGTCGTGCGCGCGGTGTTCGGCCTGTCGCGCCGGCTCGGGCCGGATCGCGCGGCGCGCGTCGGCGCGGCGCTCACGCGCACGCTCGGCCCCCTCGTCCCCGCCCACCGCACCGCGATGGCGAACGTCGCCGCCGCATTCCCCGAGAAGTCGGAGGCCGAGCATCGCGCCATCGTCCGCGGCGCCTGGGACAATCTCGGGCGCACCGCGGCGGAATACGCCCATCTGGACACGATCTTCGACTTCGACCCGGAGAACCCCGGCGCCGGCCGCATCGAGGTGGAGGGCATCCCCTATTTCGAGGCGCTGCGCGACGACGGCCGTCCGGGCATCATCTTCTCCGCGCATCTCGCCAACTGGGAGCTGCCGGCGATCTGCGCCCATCGCTACGGCCTCGCCGCCACCGCCGTCTTCCGCGCCCCGAACACGGCCGCGGTGGCGCGCGCCGTGATGGAGGTGCGCTCGCAGACCATGGGCGGGCTCGAGGCCGCGCGCCAGGGCGCGGCCTTCGCCATGGCGGGCGTGCTCGACCGCGGCGGCCATCTCGGCATGCTGGTCGACCAGCACTTCACCCGCGGCGTCGACGTGACCTTCTTCGGGATGCCGGCGAAGGCGAACCCGATCCTCGGCAAGTTCGCACGGCGCTTCGACTGCCCCGTCCACGGGGTGCGCGTCGTCCGCCTGCCGGGCGGGCGCTTCCGGCTCGAGCTCACCCCGCCCCTCGACCTGCCGCGGGACGAGACCGGCGAGATCGACGTGCAGGGCGCCATGCAGGCCATGACCTCCGTCGTCGAGGGCTGGGTACGCGAGCATCCCGAGCAATGGCTCTGGCAGCACCGCCGCTGGCGCCCCGTGCCGGGCCGGACGCGCTGAGCCGATCACGGGCCTGCTCAAGGCAACGTGAGTTCCCCGTTAACGGCGCGCGTGCTTTAAAGCCGGCATGAACTCGGCCCGCTCCGTCCTCGCCCTCGCGCTCGTCGCGCTCCCGGCCGCCCTCGCGGCGGCGGGCGGCGTGCGCGCCGAGGGCGGCGAGAACGCCGCGCCCAAGGCGGTGGTCGAGCTGTTCACCAGCCAAGGCTGTGCGTCCTGCCCGCCGGCGGACGCGAAGCTCGTCGAGATGGCGCGCAATCCCGACATCCTCGCCCTCACCCTGCCCGTCGATTACTGGGACTATCTCGGCTGGGCCGACACCCTCGCCGATCCCGCCCACAGCGCCCGCCAGCGGGGCTACGCCGAGGCGCGCGGCGACGGCAAGGTGTTCACGCCGCAGATGGTGGTGAACGGCGCCATCGCCTGTGTCGGGTCGAAGCCGGAGGAGGTCGCCGACGCGCTCGAGGAGGCGCGCGCCGACGACGAGCGCCTGCCGGTCGCCGTGTCCGTCGACGTCGCCGGCGGCGAGGCGAGCATCCGCGTCGGCGCGGGAGCGGAGGCGCCCGCCGAGGTCTGGCTCCTCGCGGTCGATCGCGAGGAGGAGGTCGCCATCGCCCGCGGCGAGAATACCGGCCGCCACGCGCATTACGCCAACATCGTGCGCGGCATGGTCAAGATCGGCGACTGGACCGGCGCGGAGGCGCGCTTCCGCCACGCGCTGGCCGGCCACGGCGACTTCCACGTGGTGCTGGTGCAGAAGCGCCACGACGGCAATCCGGGCGCCATCCTCGGCGCCGGCCGCAGCGACGCGCGCTAGCTCGACGCGCGCCATGGCGGTCCGCGGCCGAACGGCCGCAGACCGCGCGAGCGTTCCTCAGCTCGGCTCCTCGGGCAGCCGCTCGGTGATCGAGGGGTTGCGGTCGAAGAAGTTGAAGGGCTTGAGCGAGAAGCGCTTCCACATGGTCGGCATCACCGGCCAGTCCTCCATGCGCGGCACGTGATGGAAGCCCATCGTGTACCAGACGACGACGTCCGTATCGTCGATCGAGCGTCCGGCCGCGGCCCAGTCGGCGAGGGTGTCCTCGCCCGTGGAGGCCAGCGCGAAGCGCCCGCCGGCGTAGCGCTGGCGCGGGTCCTGCGGCGTCACCTGGAAGGTGTGCAGGACGTAGGGGTTGCGCGCGATCGGCGGATCCTCCGGGTCGAAGGGCGAGTACGCCACCGAGTTCTCCGGCACGATCATGTAGCCGGGCATGTGGCCCAGGCCGCTGCGCACGTTCGTGTTCGTCACGTGATACATGGCCGGGTTCGCCGGATCGACGCGGTAGGTCGCCTCGTCCTCCGTCTTCGGCATCTCCATGCGCGTCACCCAGAACGAGCGCCGCTCGGCGGTCTCCTCCGGCGTGCCGGGCACGAGGCGCGTGCGCATGAAGCTGTTCTCGCGCCCGTCGATGTCGAAATCGAGCCGGAAGTTGAAATAATGGTCGTGGTTGGGCGCGACGATCTGCGGGGCGATCAGCGTGCCGTAGCGGGTCTCCTCGGCCGCGGTGGGGTCGTCCATCGAGCGCGAGACGGCGCCCTTGACGGCGTCGAGCCCGGTCGAGCCGACCTGGATCTCGATGTTGCCGTCCGTCTTGAACACATAGTCGACGAGGTAGTCGTAATTGCCGACCTCGGAGGCCGTGCGCACCACGAGCTCGCGCGCCGGTCGTCCTTCCGCGGGCACGAACGTATCGGGCCCCTGCGCGAAGATCTCGAAATGCCGCCAGGCGGGGTCGCCGATCGAGCGCTCGAACACGCAGATCGCGTCCGGGATCTCGAGCGGATCGCCCATGTCGTCGTGGACGAGGACCGGGCGGAAATCGGCGTGGCGCGGGCAATCGACGCCGGCGCGCAGCGGCGAGAGGAAGATGCCGAAGCCGTACTCGCCGCTGTCCATGTAGGTGCGCCAGTACCAGCCGACGTCCGGGTCCATGTAGGGCACGAAAACCTCGGAGAGGTGCGCCTGGTAGAGCACCGAACGCCATTCCTCCCCGTCCCTGGCCTCGATCATGCTGAGCACCGGGCCCGGGCGCTTGTCGACGCGCAGCCGGAAGCGCCACATGTCCCATTCGATCAGGCCGTCGTCGCCGCCGAAATTGGCCCCGCCGGGCTGGGTCAGCTCCACCGGGTTCGCCTTCACGCGCAGCCCGTAGCGCTCCTCGATCTCGGGCTCGGTGTAGCCCCAGCCGTCCTCCGGCACGGCGAGCATGCCCGTGTCGATCACCTCGAGCACCGTGCCCTCGCCGAGGTCGACGACGGCGATCAGACCCTCGATCGGACGGGCGTAGAAATTCGAGGTCGTCGGGCTGACGTAGCAGGGCACCTTCATCAGCCGCTGCCCGGCCTCGGGCCCCTCGAAGAAGTTGCCCGCCGTCAGCGGCAGGCAGAACACGTCGTCGGGCGAAAGGCCGCGCTTCTCGAGGCCGGACTGGAAGTCCGGATGGCTCAGCGCCAGCTCCATGGCGCCCAGGAACTCCTCGAACAGCAGCATCGGCTGCCCCTCGATCCGCTCCCAGGAGAGCAGCTCGCCCGCGGCGAGGTCGATGCGCGCCTCGTAGGTGACGGCGCCTTCCTTGACGAAGGCGTGGGCCACGCGCGGGATCGGGTCTCCCTCCGACCAGGTAAGAACCTCCTCCTTCGGCGGCTCGTCGAGCTCGATCAGCGGGAAGCGCGAACCCTCGGTAAGGCGACCGGCCTCCGTGAGGATCTGCTTGACGAGCGCGTATTCGGCGGCCTGGAGGCCGTCGAGCGGGTGCGTGGGGGCGGCGCCGGCGGCGCCCGCGGCGAGGCATCCTGCCAGGGCCGCGGCGGCTACGGTCTTGCGGGTCATGCGGTCGTTTCCCTCTCGTCTTCTCGTTGCGGCGCCTCGCGGCGCCGGCTTCCCGAGCGATTTCCGCTGGGGAAACGACGAGCCTAGACCGCGCCCGCCGGCCTCCGCAAGGCGCGCCGCGCCTCCCCCTCTGGAACCGTTCCGAGGTGGTATCCGGAGAACACCGTGGTTGCTCCGCCGGTGCGAGGGGCGTAGCAAGTGCTTGAAAACGCTCATTCTTTTTAGGCGTTCCAAACTGGACCCGGTTCAGAAGGAGAGATCCCGTGCGCAGCCTCCCCCGCTCCCTCGCCGCCGCGACGGCGCTCGCCGGCCTGATCGCGACGGCCCCGGCCTACGCGGCCGCGCCGACGCCCCAGGCGGTGGTGGAGACCTATGCCGACATCGCCCATGCGATGTACGACGACGCGCTCGCCTCCGCCCGCGACCTGCGCGGCGCCGTCGACAAGCTCCTCGCCGATCCGAGCGAGGAGACCCTGGCCGCCGCCCGCACGGCCTGGATCGCCGCGCGCGTGCCCTACCAGCAGACGGAGGGGCTGCGCTTCGGCAATCCGCTGGTCGACGCATGGGAAGGCAAGGTCAACGCCTGGCCCCTCGACGAGGGGCTGATCGACTACGTCGCCACCGACATGTATGGCGAGGACTCGGACGAGAACCCGCTCTACACGGCGAACGTGATCGCCAGCGAGAGCATCCGGGTCGGGCGCGAGACCATCGACGCCTCCACGATCGACGCCGACCTGCTGCGCGCCCTGCACGAGGCCGACGGCGTCGAGGCCAACGTCTCGACCGGCTACCATGCCGTCGAGTTCCTGCTCTGGGGCCAAGACCTCAACGGCACGGGTCCCGGCGCCGGCGAGCGTCCGGCGACCGACTTCGCGCCGGGCGAGGACTGCACGCACGGGAATTGCGAGCGCCGGCGCGACTATCTCGTCGCCGCGACCGACCTGCTGATCGCCGATCTCGAGGAGATGGTCGCCGCCTGGGGCGCGGGCGGCGCGGCGCGCACGGACATCGCCGAGAAGAGCGCCGAGGACGGGCTCTCCACCATCCTCACCGGCCTCGGCTCGCTGTCCTACGGCGAGCTCGCCGGCGAGCGCATGAAGCTCGGCCTCCTCCTGCACGACCCGGAGGAGGAGCACGACTGCTTCGCCGACAACACCCACAACTCGCACTACTACAACCAGGTCGGCATGCAGGCGCTCTACGGCGGCCGCTACGAGCGCACCGACGGCTCGATCGTCACCGGCGCGAGCCTCGCCGACTACGCGACGGCGCAGGCGCCCGACACGGCGCAGCAGGTGAGGACCGCGATGGACGGCGCGCGCGACGCGCTCGGCGCGATCAAGGCCCGCGCCGAGGCCGGCGAGGCCTACGACCAGATGCTGGCGCTCGGCAATACCGAGGGCAACGCGGCGCTCGAGGCGGGCGTCGAGAGCCTCGTCGCCCAGGCCCGCGCGCTCGAGGCGCTCGTGGCCGATCTCGGCCTCACCATCACCGTCGAAGGGTCGGACAGCCTGGACGACCCGACGCTGGTGCGGTGAGCGGGCGCGCGACCCTCGTCCCCGCCCTCGCCGCCGCGCTCGCGGTCGGCGTCGGCGGGGCCGTGCTCGCGGGCGAGCGGCCCGGCGAGGGGGAGGCGCTCGCCTTCGCCTCGCCGGCCGCGCTCGGCGAGGCCCTGTTCTTCGACCCGCGGCTTTCGGCGAGCGGCACGCAGTCCTGCGCCACCTGCCACAACCCGGATACCGGCTTCGCCGACCCCCGCGCCGACGCGCTCGGCGGCGCCGTCTCGCTCGGCGCGGACGAGACCGCGATGGGCCGGCGCAACGCCCCGACGCTGACCTACGCGGCGGAGGTCCCGGCCTTCCACCGCGACGAGGAGGGCTTTCGCGGCGGCATGTTCCACGACGGGCGCGCGGCGGATCTCGTCGAGCAGGCCAAGGGCCCGATCCTCGACGCCGCCGAGATGCAGATGGCGGACGAGGCGGCCGTCGTCGCCGCGGTGCGGGCCGAGCCGGCCTACGCCGCCGCCTTCGACGCCTTCTTCGCGCCGGGCGTCCTCGACGAGCCCGTGCGCGGCTTCAACGCCGTCGCCCAGGCCATCGCCGCCTTCGAGCGCACCGAGACCTTCGCGCCGTTCTCGTCCAAGTACGACCGCTGGCTCGCGGGCGAGGCGGAGCTGGACGATTTCGAGGAGCTCGGCCGGGTGCTGTTCTTCTCGCAGCAATTCACCAATTGCGCGCTCTGCCACCTCGGCGACGGCGGCCTGCGGAACGCGCGCGAGACCTTCACCGACCACCGCTACCACAATGTCGGCACGCCGGCGCATCCGGAGCTCGCGACGGATGTCGGCCTCGCCGACAACCCCGCCGCCGCGGGAGACCCCGAGCAGCAGGGGCGCTTCCGCACGCCGACGCTCCGGAACGTCGCCGTCACCGGCCCCTACATGCACAACGGCGTCTTCGCCGACCTGCGCACGGTGGTCCTGTTCTACAACACCTACAACACGCGCTCGCAGACGCGGCGCATCAACCCCGAGACCGGCGCGCCCTTCGGCCCGCCGCCGCACCCCGACACGCTCGCGCTGGAGGATCTCGAGCACGGCCCCGCCCTCGACGACCAGCGCATCGACGCCCTCGTCGCCTTCCTGAAGACGCTCACGGACGCGCGTTATGAGCATCTGCTCGAGGAATAGCGGGGCCGCCCTCTCCGTCGCCCTCCTCTGCGCCGCCGCCCCGCCGGCGCTCGCCGACGACCGCATGGCCCGCGTGCTCGGCGCGGCCCTGTTCGAGCGGGCCTGGGTGCCCGCTCCGTCCTCGACGAAGGCGAACGACGGGCTGGGCCCGCTCTTCAACGCCCGCGCCTGCGTCTCCTGCCACGAGGGCCTCGATCGCTGGCCGGTCGCGACCGACGCCGACGGCGTCGTTCTCGATGAGACGCTGGTGCTCAAGCTCTCGGACGAAGGCGGCCGGCCGGACCCGGCCTACGGCGTCCAGATCCAGACCGCCGCCGTCCCGGGCTTCGCGCCCGACGGTCTCGTGCATGTCGGCGAGGGCGGCTACGCGCCCCACGCGCTCGCGCGCGGCCCGCTGGGCGAGGAGACCCGTGCCGGCGCGCGGCTCGCGCCGGCCCTGCGCGGGCTCGGGCGGCTGGAAGCCGTGCCGGACGACGTCCTCGCGGCGACCGCCGACCCGGACGATGCCGACGGCGACGGCGTCTCGGGCCGGTTCGTCGGCCGCTTCGGCCACAAGGCGCACGCGCCCGACCTCGCGACCATGACCGCGATCGCCTTCGCCACCGATCTCGGCATGTCGACGACGCACCGCCCCGCGCCGGAGGGCGACTGCCCCGACGCCGCCTGCCGCGCCGCACCCCACGGCGGCGACGCCGAGATCCCCGAGATCACGGACGAGATCGTCTCCCTCGTCGCGGCCTATCTCGCCGCGATCCCGCCGCCGACGGCGTCGGCGCCCGATCCCGAAGGCGCCGCGCTCTTCGCCGAGGTGGGCTGCGCCGCCTGCCACACGCCGGCGCTGCCCTCGCCCGGCGGGCCGGTCGCGGCCTATACGAACCTCCTCGTCCACGATCTCGGGCCCGGCCTCGACGGCGGCGCGACGGAGCCCGGGATCGCCTCGACCGAGTGGCGCACGGCCCCGCTCTGGGGCCTCTCGCGGGCGCTGGCCAACGGCGCGGGCCTCCTGCACGACGGCCGCGCGGGACGCGTCGTCGAGGCGATCGCCCATCACGGCGGGGAGGCGGCCCGCGCCCGCGCCGCCTTCGAGGCGCTCGATCCACAGGCGAAGGCGCGTCTCGTCGGTTTCGTGGAAGGCCTGTGACGGCGGGCGCTTCCCCGAATCGGCCACCCGGCGCATGATACGGGCCATGGTTCTCTCGCTGTTCCGCCGCGCCGCCCCGCCCGTCGCGCCTCGCGCCGCGCCCGAGCCGGCCACGCTGTGCGTGGCGCACGGATCGGCGCGCTACGAGGTTGCGGTGAAGCGCTCCGCGCGGGCCCGCCGGCTCACCCTGCGCGTGTCGAGCGCCACGGGGGCGGTGGTCCTGACCATCCCGGAGCGCACCGCGCTCTCCGCCGCCGAGCGTTTCGCCCGCGACCATTCCGGCTGGATCGCCGCGCGGCTCGCGCGGGTGCCCGGCCGCGTCGCCTTCGCGGACGGCGCGATCGTGCCGCTGCGCGGGACGCCGCACCGGATCGTCGCCACCGGCGGACGCCGGGGACCCGCCCGCGCCGGCCTCGACGCGGCCGGCGAGCCGGCGATCCTGGTCCCGGGGGACGCCGATCTCGTCGGCAAGCGGGTGGCGGAATTCCTCGCCCGCGAAGCGCGCGCCGATCTCGCCGCGTCGGTCGCCCGCCATACGGGCGTGCTCGGCATCCCAGCCCGGCGCCTCACCCTGCGCGATACGACGAGCCGCTGGGGCTCGTGCTCCTCGCGCGGGCACCTGTCCTTCTCCTGGCGGCTGATCCTCGCGCCGCCCTTCGTGCTCGACTATCTCGCCGCGCACGAGGTCGCGCACCTGAAGGAGATGAACCATTCCGCCCGCTTCTGGCGCCTGACGGAGCGGCTCTGCCCGCACACGGCGGAGGCCGAGGCCTGGCTCAAGCGTCACGGCGCCGGGCTGCACCGCTACGGCTGAGGCTGTCGGTCAGCCGACCGCGAGGACGCGCCCCGCGCCCGCGGACGCGGACGCGGCGCCATGCTCGCGCAAGAACATCGGCACGCGCGACGCCGGCATCGGCTTGCCGAACCGGAAGCCCTGCCCCTCGTCGCAGCCCATGCCGCGCAGGCGCTCCTCCTGCCCGCCGGTCTCGACGCCCTCCGCCACGACCCGCAGCCCGAAGGCGCGGCCGAGCCCGATCACCGCCGCCACGATCGCCGCATCCCCGGGATCGCGCTCGAGATCGCGCACGAAGGAGCGGTCGATCTTGATGTCGTCGACGGGGAACTGCTTGAGATGCGTCAGCGAGGCGTAGCCCGTGCCGAAATCGTCGAGCGCGATGCGCATGCCCGCCCTCGCGAAACGGGCGAGCGTGGCGGCGACGGCCTCGGCGCGCTTGCCGAGGAAAACGGTCTCCGTGACCTCGACGCCGAGCCGCCACCGTGGGACGCCGGCCTCGTCCAGCGCGGCGAACAGCACGTCCGGGAGATCGGCGCGGCCGAACTCGGCGGCGGAGAGGTTGATCGCGACCGTGCCGGGATCGAATCCCTGTCCCAGCCAGGCGGCGAGGTCCGCCGAGACGGCGCGGGCCATGCGCTCCCCGATGGCGAGGGCGATCTCGGCGTTCTCGAAGGCGTCGGCGAAGGCCCCGGGCGTGATCAGGCCGCGTACGGGATGACGCCAGCGCGCCAGCGCCTCGAAGCCGGTGACGGCGCCCGTCGCGAGGTCGATCTTCGGCTGGTAATGGGGCTCGATGGCGTCGCCGCCGAGGGCCGCGCGGATCTCGCCGACGAGCGCGACGCGCGCCTCGACGGCGGCGCGCAGCGCCGGGCGATAGACGGCCGCACGGCCGCGGCCCTGTTCCTTGGCCGAGAACAGCGCGAGATCGGCGCTCATCATCAGTTCCTGGGCGTCGTCGGCGTGATCCGGAAAGCACGCGACGCCGATGCTGGCGCGGCACGCCAGGCTGCGGCCGCCGTGCATGAACGGCGCCCGGAAACCCGCCTCGATCGCCTGGGCCAAGCCCAGGCTCTCCCCCACTTCCGCATGGCCTTCGATCAAAACCGCGAATTCGTCGCCGCCGAGCCGTGCGAGGTGGGGCCCGCTCCCGGTGACCCGCGCGAGGCGCGCCGCGACCTCGCGCAGGAGCGCGTCGCCGGCATCGTGCCCGGCCGCGTCGTTGACGTCCTTGAAGTCGTCGACGTCGACGAGGAGGATCGAGACGCGTCCCGCCGTCGCCCGCGCGCAGGAGAGGGCGCGGGCGAGGCTGCGCTGGAACGCGGCGCGGTTCTCGAGCCCGGTCAGCGAATCGCGGTTGGCCGCCCGCCAGGCGCGCTCCTCCGCCTCCTTCCGCTCGGTGATGTCGAAGGTGACGCCCACGACGCGCCGACGCCCGTCCGCGTCGCGCATTTCCTGGGCGCGGGTGGAGAGCCACATCCAGCGCCCGTCCGGATGACGGTAGCGCACGGCGTCGATGCAGCAGGGCCCGCCCGGCGCGTAGGCCGCATCCAGAAAGGGGCGGTCTTCCGGATGAATGCGCTCGAGGGCCGCCTCGAGGTCGTCGCGGGGGACGCCGAGGATCGCCTCGGACGCGGCGTCGCGAACGATCGCGCGCGTCTCCGGATCGTACTCCCAGGTGGACATGCGCCCCGCGGCCAAGGCGAGGCGCAGCCGTTCGGCCTCGCGCCGGCCCGCGTCCTCGGCGAGCATGCGCTCGTGCACGTCCATGCATTTGCCGATCCACTCGGCCAGGGTGCCGTCCTCGCGCACGAGCGGCACCACTCGCAGCTGCGTCCAGCGCCAGCGGCCCTCGCCGTCGGACAGGCGCAGCGTCTCCTCGAACGACGCTCCCCGACGGCGTGCGCCGAGCCCGCGGCGAAACAGGCGGCGGCGATCCGCGGGATGAACCAGATCGAGCCAGGCGAGCCCGAGCAGGTCCGCGGTCGCGCGCGCGGCGAAAGGCCCGGACAAGGCCGCCTCCGTGATCTCGCCCGAGGCCGCCGCGCGCCAGACCACGCATGCATTGACCGCAGCGAGCGCCTGGAAGCGTCTTTCGGGCGTGAAGCGAGACGGCTGGAGGGTGGACGCATCCCGACCGCGGCCGCGTTCGATCTCGTCGACGACGGCTTTGGCGAGCTCCACCAGGAGAGTTCGGTCGGTGGCGCCGAGCCCGCGGGGCGCGCGATCGAGGACGGCGAGGGCGCCGAGGCGCGCGCCGTCCACGACGAGCGGCGCGCCGGCGTAGAACCGATAGCCCTCGCGCACGATCGGCAGGGACGCGAAGCGCGGATCGTCGAGAGCGTCCTCGACGACGAGGACCGCGTCGGAGCGGATCGTGTGCCGGCAGAAGCCGTCGCAGCGGCGCGCCTCCCGCGCGACGTCGCCGACGAGCGCCTTGCGCCACTCGCGCTCGCCCTCGATCAGGCTCACGTAGGCGGCCGCCGCGCCGAAGAGATCCCGCGCGGTCTCGACGATGCGGTCGAAGCCGGCGGAGGGCGGGGTGCCCAGCAGCGACAACGCGCGCAGAGCCTCCAGGCGTGTGGCCTCCTCCGTGTCGATGGGGAGGTTCGCGTCTGGACCATCCGGGCGCGACGTGTCGTTCATGCCAACCCTCGCGAATTCGACGTGGTATTGCGCCACGGTCGATTTGCGTGAACAAAAGTCAGGATGACAACCATTGTTCAAACGGAGGTTAATCCAACGGCGAATCCCTCGACGCTTTCTCCGGGCGCCGCCGTGTCGTTGCCAGGAGCCGCTGCCGGCTGTAACCGTGAATGCCGGCCATCTTCCCAGGAGACGCACAGCGATGATCGTCGAGCTCGACGGCGCCAACCTCACCATCGACGCCACGGCCGCGGTGGCGCGACCGGACGCCGCAGGCGCCTTCGCCGAGGCCCGGCTGGCGGACGTGGCGCGCGCGCGCATCGCCGAGACCCGCGCCTATATCGACGCGACCTGGATGCACGACGACGCGCCCCTGATGTACGCGTTCAACACCGGCGTCGGGCTGTTCAAGGACCAGCGCGTCGCGATCGCCGACATGGCGGCCTACCAGACGAAGACGGTCTACGCGCACGCGACCGGCATCGGCGAGCCCTTCGCGGAGGACGTCACCCGCGCGATGATGCTCGCGCGCGCCAACGCCTTCGCCTCGAACTATTCCGGCCCGCGGGTGGAGCTCGTCGAGCGGCTCCTCGCCTGCCTGAACGCGGGGCTCCACCCGGTCATTCCCCAGAAGGGGTCGGTGGGCGCCTCCGGCGACCTCGCGCCGCTGGCGCATCTCGCCGGCGCGGTGTGCGGCTTTCCCGAGGCGGAGATGATCTTCCGGGGCCGGCGCATGCCCGCGCGCGAGGCCCTCGCCGCCGCGGGCTTCGAGCCCGACGTCACGCTCGGCGCCAAGGACGCCTCCGCGCTGATCAACGGCTCGACGACCTCGCTCGCGCTGGCCGTGCTGGCGACGCACGACGCGCGCCGCCTGCTCAAGGCGGCCGACATCGCGCTGTGCCTCTCGCTCGAGGCGATGCGCGGCGAGCTGGCGGCCTTCGATCCGCGGCTCCAGCGCGCCCGCCCGCATCCGGGCCAGATGAAGGTCGCGCGCAACGTGCTGCGCATCCTCGACGGCACGACCCGCTGCTCGCAGGCGGCGCGCGACGTGGTCTTTCCCGAGGAGAGCCGCGCGCCCGGATCGCCGGCCTCCCCGCGCGTGCAGGACGTCTATTCCCTGCGCTGCGCCCCGCAGGTGCACGGCCCGGCGGACGAGGCCCTGGCCTACGTGGAGCGCCTCGTCGGGACGGAGCTGAATTCCGCCACCGACAACCCGCTCATCGTCGACGACGGCCAGGGCGGCTACGTCTCCCTCTCGGGCGGGCATTTCCACGGCCAGTACATGGCGCAGGCCATGGACGTCCTCGCCATCGCCATGGCCGACATGGCCTCGATCTCCGAGCGGCGGCTCGCGCGGCTGATCGATCCCGGCATGAGCTACGGCCTGCCGCGCAACCTGCTCGCCGGCAAGAAGGGGCTCAACACCGGCTTCGCCACGGTGCAGTGCTCCGCCTCGGCGCTGGTGATGGAGAACCGCACGCTGGCCATGCCGGCCTCGGTCGACTCGATCCCCGGCAAGGGCAACGCGGAGGACCACGTCTCGAACTCGACCTGGGCCGGCCGCAAGGCCCGCACCATCGTCGAGAACGCCGAGCAGGTCGTGGCCTGCGAGCTGCTGATGGCGGCCCAGGCGCTGACCCTGGTCGAGCCGATCGCCCGCGACCGCCCGCTCGGGCGCGGCACGCAGGCCGCCCTCGACGCCATCCGCGCCGTGATCCCGCCCGCGCTCGACGGCGATCGCTGGTACGCGACCGAGATGGCGCAGGCTTTGGCGCTGGTGCGCTCCGGCGCGGTGGCGAAGGCGGTGGAGGACGCCGTCGGGGTTCTGGAATAAAGCGTCGCAGTTCGGACAGCGTCGGACCGCGCAACTTGCTTGGACGTTGAAAGGTTCGTATCTGGACCCGTGTCAGAGCCAGGGAGTGAGCGCGTGAGCGAGACCGACGCCCCGAAGACCGCCGCCGAGAAGACCGCCGAGAACCTGCCCCCGCGCGAGTCGATGGATTTCGACGTCGTCGTCGTCGGCGGCGGGCCGGCCGGCCTCGCGACCGCGATGCGCCTGAAGCAGCGCGCGGCCGAGGCGGGCGCGGACATCTCCGTCGTGCTCGTGGAGAAGGGCGCCGAGGTCGGCGCGCACATCCTCTCGGGCGCGGTGATCGATCCCGTGGGCCTCGACGCGCTGGTGCCGGACTGGCGCGAGGATCCCGAGCGGCCGCTCGACACCGAGGTGACCAAGGACGAGTTCCTCTATCTCGGCCCCGCCGGCGGCGTGCGCCTGCCGGGCGCCTTCATGCCCGGGCTGATGGGGAACCACGGCAATTTCATCGGCTCGCTCGGCAAGGTCTGCCGCTGGCTGGCGCCGCGCGCCGAGGCGCTCGGCGTCGAGATCTATCCGGGCTTCGCCGCCTCCGAGGTGCTGGTCGAGGACGGCAAGGTGGTCGGCATCGCCACCGGCGACCTCGGCATCACCCGCGAGGGCGAGCCCGGGCCGAACTACACCCGCGGCATGGAGCTGCGCGCCAAGTACACGATCTTCGCCGAGGGCGCGCGCGGCAATCTCGCCAAGCAGATGATCGCCCGCTTCGACCTGGCGGCGGGCCGCGAGCCGCAGAAATACGGCATCGGCATCAAGGAGGTCTGGGAGGTCCAGCCCGAGAAGCACCGCCGCGGGCTGGTGCAGCACTCCTTCGGCTGGCCGCTCGACAACAGGACCGGCGGCGGCTCCTGGCTGTATCATTACGGCGAGAACCTCGTTTCCGTCGGCTTCGTGGTGCACCTCAACTACGAGAACCCGACCCTCTCGCCCTTCGACGAGATGCAGCGCTTCAAGACGCATCCGATGATCGCGGAGACGTTCGAGGGCGCCAAGCGCCTCGCCTACGGCGCGCGCGCCATCGTCGAGGGCGGATGGCAGTCGGTGCCGAAGCTCTCCTTCCCCGGCGGCTGCCTCGTCGGGGACGCGGGCGGCTTCGTCAACGTGCCGCGCATCAAGGGCACGCACAACGCCATCCTGTCGGGCATGCTCTGCGCCGAGCACGTCTTCGAGGCGGTGCAGGCCGGGCGCGCCAACGACGAGGTCGAGAGCTACGAGGAGGCCTGGCGCGGCTCGCGGGTCGGCGAGGACCTCTACCGCGTGCGCAACGTCAAGCCGATGTGGTCCAAGTACGGCACCATGGTCGGCGTGGCGCTCGGCGGGCTCGACATGTGGACGCACCAGCTGATGGGGGGCTCGCTGTTCGGGACGCTGCCCCACGGCAAGCCGGACCACGAGTGCCTCAAGCCCATCGACCAGGTGAAGCCGAAGACCTACGACAAGCCCGACGGCGTGCTGACCTTCGACAAGCTCTCCTCGGTGTTCCTGTCGAACACCAACCACGAGGAGGACCAGCCGAGCCACCTCGTGCTGCTCGACCCCAAGGTGCCGGTGGAGCACAACCTACCGAAATACGGCGAGCCGGCGCGGCTCTACTGCCCGGCGGGCGTCTACGAGGTGGTCTATTCCGACCCGGACGCCAAGACCGATCCGAAGTTCGTCATCAACGCCCAGAACTGCGTCCACTGCAAGACCTGCGACATCAAGGATCCGACGCAGAACATCCAGTGGGTGACGCCCGAGGGCGGCGGCGGGCCGGTCTACCCGAACATGTGAGGGGCTGTCATCCCGGATTGCGAAGCAAGTCCGGGACCCAGACCCTCCAGCGCATGTTCAGCGTGCGCGAAAGCGCGCGCGTCCCGCCCCGGTCATGCCGTCATCGTAGACGGAGGGACGCGGCGTGAACGCCGCTCGGGAACCGGTCGCGGTTCTGGGTCCCGGACTGCCTTCGGCATCCGGGATGACACCCCCTGTCATCCCGGCCGGTCAATTCGCGATCGAGAGCGCCGAGGCCGGCAGCCGGCTCTCGATCGCCCGCAGCCGCTCGCGGTGGCGCCGCCAGAGCGCGCCGTCGGCGGCGCGCCCTCCCCCGCGCTGCGCCACGGCGACGGCCTGCGGCACCTTCGCCTCGCTCAGCGGCGAGCCGATCTGCTTGAGATGCGCGATGGCGCGCACGCAATAGGCCACCGAGCGCGCGCTCATGCGCGTCTCGCCGTGGCCGGCGCGGTACTTCATCAGGGCGCGGCAGAGATCGCCGTCGGCGAGCCGCCAGGCCTCGGCGAGGTAGCGCACGCCGTAGCGCACGTTCACCGCCGGCGCGTAGAGCGCGCGCGTCGTACCCTGGAAGCCGAGCATGGCCGCCGTGCCCGGGCGCACCTGCATCAGCCCCACCTCGTCGAGCGCCCCGGCCGCGCCCGGATCGTAGGAGCTCTCGACCGTCACCACCGCGTCGGCCAGCTCCGCGGGGATGCCGTGGCGCTCCGCCTCCTGCGTGACGAGGGCGAGATAGGCGTCGCGGCCGCGCACCGCGAGCGCCTCGGCGAGGGTGGCCTCCAGCACGTCGGAGGTGGTGGGCGGCGCAGCGGGGTCCGGCAGCGGCAGGTCGAGCGCCGCCGCGGGCCCCGCGGCGAGGGCGAGCCCGAAAGCGGCGGCGCGGATACGACGAAGCACGGGCCGTGGCGGCATGAAGAACCCTCCCGGATCGATCGACCCGGGAGGGTGGTGCGGCTTCGCGGGGGGATCAACCCCGCACAGGCTTCGGGTCAGCGAAGTGCGGAATAGCCGGTCGCCGGCCCCGTCGGCTGCGCGCCAGGGATCAAGGCCGCGCCGCGCTGGGGCGGCGTCGGCGCGCTCACCGGAGCGGCCGGCTCGGGCGCGCCGCCGAAGGGCAGGTTCGAGAACAGGCCGCCGAGCATGCGGGCGTAGAACGGCTCGGTGCGGGTCGCTTCGCCGGGCTGCGGCGCGGGCGCCGCGGCGGTCGCGGCCGGTGCGCCCGGCTGCGGCGCGGGCGCCGTCGCGACGGCGGTCGCCGGAGCCTCCGGCTCGATCGGCCGGCCGTTCGAATCGACCGGAACGAGGCGCGGCCCGGCGGCGAGCGCCTCGGGACGGCTGACGATGCCGAGCCGATCGTCGTTCTGCGCCCGACCGGCGTCCAGGGCCGCGAAGGCGGTGGCGCTGGAGACGTCCGTCGTCGTGGCGTTGGCGAGGCCGAAGGAGGGATGACCGCCGCCGTCCTCGTAGACGACGCGCACGGCGGGCTCGCCGGCCTCGATCAGCCGGGCGATCTCGACCTCGTCCTGCAGGGCGCGGGCGCGCACGGCGGCGGCGACCGTGCCGTCGATCGGCGTGCAGTTCTCCGTCCCGAAGGAATAGCGGCCGCCGCAGACCTCGACCGGCGGCTCGCGGCGCGTGACCTCGAAATAGTCCCAGCCTTCCTTCAGGTTGCGCCAGAAGGCGCTGTTCGGGTCGTAGCGGGACTGGGCGAGGTTCTCCGGCGTCATCCGGAACGGATAGGACTGGAACTGGAAGGCGCGCTGGCCGCCCTCGAAGGCCTCGCGGGCGAGGGCGTAGACCTCGGCGATGGCCTCGTCCGTCATGGCGAAGCAGCCGCGCGAGGTGCACGAGCCGTGCACCATCAGGTGCGAGCCGGTGCGGCCGTGAGCGCGGTCGAACGCGTTGGGGAAGCCGGTGTTGAACGAGAGATAGAAGCTCGAGTTCGGGTTCATCAGCCCCGGCGAGACGGCGTAGAAGCCCTCCGGCGCCTGCCGGTCGCCCTCGCGCATCTTCGGGCCGAGCTGCCCGGACCAACGGCAGATCGGGTAGGTCTTGAGGAGCGCGTACTGGCCGTCCTCGGCCTTCTTCCAGACCTCGAGCTCGGATTCCATCTTGAACACGCGGACCAGGATCGGGTCGTCCTGGTCCATGCCCTTCGTGGACATCAGCGCGAGGGTCTGCGGCGGGATCGGCTGCAGGTGCCGGTTGGACGAGACGGTGCTCTCCTGGCAGGCGGCCAGGGAAAGCGCCAGAGCGGCGACGAGCGCGGCTTTTCTCACCATGGGGTCCCCACTCTCCTCGCGCCGTCGCGGCGCGTGTCCTCATCGCCGGCGACCGGGCCCGATGGGCCGGCCGAGCCGCGCGTCCCCCTAGCCTTAGGATCGTTAGCCTTACGCGAACCTTACCGCAAGAGGGAGCCCCCTGCGGCGCGCGTTCAAATACGGTTACCGATTCGTCAAGACCGGAGGGGTCAGAGCTTGCGGCCGATGGCGAGGAACTTGTCGGCGCGCTGGGCGCGGATCGCGTCGGGAGACAGGGGGGCGAGGTCGGCGAGCGCGGCGGCGATGGCGTTGCCCGCGGCCTGGATGACGCCCTCGGGGTCGCGATGCGCCCCGCCGATCGGCTCCGAGACGACGGCGTCGATCACGCCGAGCTTGAGCAGGTCCTGCGCCGTGATCTTCATCGCGGTCGCGGCGTCCTGCGCACGGGCCGCATCGCGCCACAGGATCGAGGCCGCGCCCTCCGGCGAGATCACCGAGTAGATCGCGTGCTCGAGCATCAGCACCTTGTTCGCGGTCGCGAGCGCGATCGCGCCGCCGGAGCCGCCCTCCCCGATGACGAGGGCGACGTTGGGCACGCCGAGCGCGAGGCAGGCCTCGGTGGAGCGGGCGATGGCCTCGGCCTGGCCGCGCTCCTCGGCGTCGATGCCGGGATAGGCGCCGGCCGTGTCGACGAAGGCGATCATCGGCAGGCCGAAGCGCTCGGCCATCTCCATCAGCCGCACGGCCTTGCGGTAGCCCTCGGGCCGGGCCATTCCGAAATTGTGCCGGATGCGGGACTTGGTGTCCGAGCCCTTCTCCTGGCCGATGACGCAGACCGGCTCGCCGCGGAAGCGGCCGAAGCCGCCGACCACCGCCTCGTCCTCGGCGTACTTGCGGTCGCCGGCGAGCGGGGTGAACTCGGTGATGAGCGCCTTCGCGTAGTCGAGGAAGTGCGGGCGCTGCGGATGGCGCGCGACCAGCGTCTTCTGCCAGGGCGTGAGCGCGGCGTAGAGGCCCTTGAGCGCCTCGCTCGCCTTCGCCTCGAGGCGCGCGATGTCGTCCGTGATGGCGACGGCGTCGCGCTCCTCGCCGAGCGCGCGCAGCTCCTCGAGCTTCGCTTCGAGCTCGGCGACGGGTTTTTCGAAATCGAGATAGGTGCGCATCGAACCGCGGTGATGAGATCGGCCGGGCGGCGGCCTGACGGCCTCGCCTCGAAAGCGCGCGGACACTGGCCGCAACGCGGGGGGAAGTCAAGGCGAGGCGCCGGGCGGGTCCGGGCGGCTCAGGACGCGCGGCGCTCCATCAGCGCCGCCATCTCCTCCGCGCCGATGGAGGAGGCGCCGTCGAGGATGAGCCGCGTGGCGAGATCGGCGTATTGCTCGCGGGTGATGGGGCCGTCGGGGCGGAACCAGAGATAGACCCAGTTGAGCATGCCGAACAGCGACATCGTCACCGGCGCGAGCAGCGGCCCCTGCGCCAAAGCGGGGTTGGCGAGGCGCAGCACGCCGGAGAAGCGCCGCACGACATCCCGCTCGAGCGCGAGGATCGCCTGCTGCCGGTCCGGCGGCAGGAGGCGCATGGCGCCGAGCTGCACCCGGTGCTCGTCGTCGCTGTCGCGGTAGACGTCGAGCATCGCGCCCACCAGCCCTCGCAGGCGCGTGCGCGGATCCGCCTTCGGCTCGTCCGCCTCGACGAGCGCCGCGTCGAGTTCCTCGAGATGGGTGCGGACGATGTCGAAGACGAGCTCCTCCTTGCTCTGGTAGTAGTGGTAGAGCAAAGCCTTCGAGACGCCGCAGCCGGCGGCGATCTGCGCCATCGAGGCGCGATCGACGCCGTGCTCGCCGAAGACGCGGGCCGAGGCGCGCAGGATCGCGCCGCGCTTGTCGTCGTAGTCGTTGGCGCGGGTGCGGGCCATCGTGTGCCGCTTACTCCTTCGGTCGCTTGTCGACGACGCGCTTGGCCTTGCCGAGCGAGCGCTCGACGGCGCCCGGATCGCAGACGTTCACCGCCGCCGACACGCCGATCACGCTCTTGACGTGATGCGAGAGCTCCTTGGCGGAGGCGGCCCGCGCCGCGTCGTCGGCCGCCTCGGGCATGGCCTCGACCAGGATGGTCATCGCGTCCATGCGGCCGTGGCGGGTGAGCTCGATCTGGAAATGCGGGGCGAGCCCGCGGCACTTGAGCACCTGCTCCTCGACCTGGGTCGGAAAGACGTTGACGCCGCGCAGGATGATCATGTCGTCCGAGCGGCCGGTGATCTTCTCGATGCGCCGCATGGAGCGCGCCGTGCCGGGCAAAAGCCGCGTCAGGTCGCGGGTGCGGTAGCGGATGATCGGCAGCGCCTCCTTGGTGAGGGAGGTGAAGACCAGCTCGCCCACCTCGCCGTCGGGCAGAACCTCCCCGCTCTGCGGGTCGATGATCTCCGGGTAGAAGTGGTCCTCCCACACGTGCAGGCCGTCCTTGGTCTCGACGCACTCGTTGGCGACGCCCGGGCCCATGACCTCGGACAGACCGTAGATATCAACCGCGTGCATGTCGAAGCAACGCTCGATCTCCTCGCGCATGGCGTTCGTCCACGGCTCGGCGCCGAAGATGCCGACCGCGAGGGACGTCTCGCGCGGATCGATGCCCTGGCGGCGGAACTCGTCGAGGATCGACAGCATGTAGGACGGCGTCACCATGACGACGCGGGGCTTGAAGTCCTGGATCAGCGTGATCTGCCGCTCGGTCATGCCGCCGGAGACCGGAACCACCGTGCAGCCGAGCTTCTCCGCGCCGTAATGCGCGCCGAGCCCGCCGGTGAACAGGCCGTAGCCGTAGGCGATGTGGACGATGTCGCCCGGGCGCCCGCCCGAGGCGCGAATCGAGCGCGCCACGACCTCCGACCACACCTCGATGTCGCCCTTGGTGTAGCCGACGACGGTGGGCTTGCCGGTGGTTCCGGAGGAGGCGTGGATGCGCGCGATCCTCTCGCGCGGCACGGCGAACATGCCGAAGGGATAGGTGTCGCGCAGGTCCTGCTTCGTGGTGAAGGGGAGCTTGGCGAGGTCCGCCAGCGTGCGCACGTCGTCGGGATGGACGCCCGCCTCCTCGAAGCGCGCCCGATAGAAGGGCGCGTTCGCGTAGGCGTGGTTCAGCGTGCGCTTGAGGCGCTCCAGCTGCAGGGCGGCGATCTCGTCGCGGGAGGCGGTCTCGATCGGGTCGAGGTCGCCCGGGCGGGGGCTCAGGTCTTCCATTCTGTCCTCCTCAGGCGCCGGGCGCCGCTTCCTCCGCCTCGGGGAGGTGCGTGCCCTTGACGGTGCGCGACAGGCCGCGGAATTCCGCGACCGTGACGCCGTTCTGGTCGACGACGCGGACGTCGTAGATGCCGCCGCGGCCCTGGCGGGAGATCTCCCGCGCCGTGGCCGTGAGACGATCGCCTTCCCGCACCGGGGCGAGGAACGCGATGGTGTTGTGCTGGGCGACGGTCCGCTGGTTGTAGGTGTTGCAGGCGAAGGCGAAGGCGCTGTCGGCGAGCGTGAAGGTGTAGCCGCCGTGGCCGATGCCGTGGCCGTTGGTCATCGCGGCCGTGATCGTCATGGAGACCACGGCCTCGCCCGGGGCGACGCGCTCGATCTCCATGCCGAGCGCCTGCGAGGCGCGGTCGCCGTCCCACATCACGCGGGCGCAGGCCTCGGCGAGGGCCTGCGGCGAGAGAGATCCCGGATCGAGGCGGCTCATCGCGCCCCCCGGAAGGTCGGCCGGCGCTTCTCCAGGAAGGCGGTGACGCCCTCGGCGTAGTCCGGCGTGCGGCCGGCCTCGCGCTGCAGGTCGCGCTCGAGGTCGAGATGCGCATCGAGCTCCTGCCCGGCCGCGGCCTGGATGGCGCGCTTGGTCAGCCCGAGGCCCACCGTCGGCCCGGCGGCGAGCCGGCTCGCGAGCGCCTCGGCCTCCGGCATCAGGGAGGCGTCGTCCACCGCCTTCCAGATCAGGCCCCAGGAGGCCGCCGTCTCGGCATCGATGGGCTCGGCGGTCAGCGCCAGCGCCTTGGCGCGGGCCTCGCCGACGAGGCGGGGCAGGAGCCAGGTGCCGCCCGAATCCGGCACGAGGCCGATCTTGGCGAAGGCCTGGATGAACTTGGCGGAGCGCGCAGCGAGAACGAGGTCGCAGGCGAAGGCGAGGTTCGCGCCGGCGCCGGCGGCGACGCCGTTCACGGCGCAGACCACCGGCTTCTCCAGCGCGCGGATGCGCCTCACGATCGGATTGTAGACGTTCTCGAGCGTGCGCCCGAGATCCGGCGGGCCCTCCATCTTGCGCGGGTCGCGGTCGCCGAGGTCCTGCCCCGCGCAGAAGGCGCGGCCGGCGCCGGTGAGCAGCACCGCGCGCACCGCGCTCTGCGCGGCGGCGTCGTCGAGCGCCGCGATCAGGGCCGCGCCGAGCTCGGCGTTGAAGGCGTTGAGCTTGTCCGGGCGGTTCAGCGTCAGCCGCATCACGCCCTGTTCCGTCTCGATGCGAAGCGGCGCATCGCTCATGCCGCACCTCCGTTTCCTGACGGGACGATTTCCGCGCCTCGACGTTTTCTTGCCGGGAGCGTCGTCCGCGTGAATTTTCGTTGCCCGGACGGCGAGCCGCGCATTACGGCCTTGCGTCCTGCGCAAATCTCTTGCATAAACCGGCCGGTCGGTCAATGATTGATCGGGACAGGAAACCCGATCCGGAGGCCGGCCCGGCGAGCGCGCGACGCGGCCGCGGTGAGAGGCCCCGAAAGCCCCCACGGAGGAAGCCATGACGTCCTTTTTCGACACGCACCGAAAGCTGCTCGACGAGGCGTTGGCCGCCACGCGCACCCGCGAGTTCCATTCCGCCTTCCCCGAGATCCCCAGCGGCAAGATCTACGGCGAGACCGCCAAGGACGACGGGCTCGCCGCCTACGAGGCCCGCCTGAACGCCGCGTTCTCCCTGCCCGGCCACCCGTCCGAGGGGGAGGCCGGCGCCGAGATCTCGCCCTATGGCGGCGCGCTCGGGACGAAATATCCCGAGGCCTCGGCGGATACGCTGATCGCGGCCGCGCAGGCGGCCAAGCCCGGCTGGGCCGCGGCGACGCCGGAGGAGCGCGTCGGCCTGCTGCTCGAGCTCCTGGTGCGCCTCAACAAGCGCAGCTTCGAGATCGCCAACGCCGTGATGAACACGACCGGCCAGGCCTTCCCGATGGCCTTCCAGGCCGGCGGCCCGCACGCCCAGGAGCGCGGCCTCGAGGCGCTCGCCTACGCCTACGAGGCGATGGCGCGCACGCCCGCCGCGGCTCAGTGGACGAAGCAGGAGGGCAAGGGCGAGCCGATCACCATGCGCAAGCGCTGGCGCGTCGTGCCGCGCGGCATCGCGCTGATGATCGGCTGCAACACCTTCCCCACCTGGAACGGCTATCCCGGCCTGTTCGCGAGCCTCGCCACCGGCAACCCGACCATCGTCAAGCCGCACCCGATGGCGATCCTGCCGCTCGCGATCACCGTGCAGATGGCGCGCGAGCTGCTGTCGGAAGCCGGCTACGATCCGAACGTCGTGCTGCTCGCGGCCGAGGAGCCGGGCGGCGAGATCGCCAAGGAGCTGGCCCTGCGCGAGGAGATCGCGCTCGTCGACTATACGGGCTCGGGCACCTTCGGCCGCTGGCTGCGCGAGAACGCCAAGGGCCGCGTCTTCACCGAGGAATCCGGCGTCAACCCGGTGGTCGTCACCGGCACGGACGATTTCAAGGGCCTGTGCCGCAACCTCGCCTTCTCGCTCTCGCTCTATTCGGGGCAGATGTGCACCTCGCCGCAGAACGTCTTCGTGCCGAAGGGCGGCATTGAGACCGACGAGGGCCACAAGAGCTTCGACGAGGTCGCCCAGGGCATCGCCGTCGGCATCGACAAGCTGCTGGGCGATCCTGCCCGCGCCGGCGCCGTCTGCGGCGCGCTCGCGGCGGACGCCACGCGCGAGCGCATCGACGCCGCCAAGGACCTCGGCCGCGTGATCCGCGCCTCGACCCCGATCGAGGGCATGGACCCGCAGCGCAGCGCGACGCCGCTGCTCATGGCCGTCGAGGCGAAGGATCGCGACGTCTACATGGAGGAGCGCTTCGGGCCGATCGGGTTCGTTGTCGCCGCCGAGGACGCGCACGACGCCCTGCGCCTCGCCGTGGAGGGCGTGCGCGAGAAGGGCGCCATCACGGCGGCGATCTACGCCACCGACGAGGCGATCCTCGACGAGGCCGAGGCGCGCTTCGCCGAGGTCGGCGCGAACCTGTCCTGCAACCTGACGGGCGGCATCTACGTCAACCAGTCCGCCGCCTTCAGCGACTACCACGCGACCGGCGCCAACCCCGCCGGCAACGCCTGCCTCACCGATTACGCCTTCGTCGCCGAGCGCTTCCGCGTCGCGGCGGCGCGGCGCCCGGTGGCCTCCGCCGCCGCCTGACCAGCGGGCCGCGGCGGCGCACGCCTCCGCCGCGGCTCCCCCGATCGACACGCCCAACATAAGTCGAACTGGAGGAAACCCATGCGTCTCAAGACCACCCTGACGGCGGCCGCGGCGATCGCGGCGCTCACCGCCGCGAGCCCCGCCCTCGCCGAGATCCGGATCGGCTCCAGCCTGTCCGTCACCGGCCCGGCCTCGTTCCTCGGCGATCCCGAGCTGAAGACGCTCGAGATGCTCGTCGACCAGATCAACGCGGAGGGCGGCATCAATGGCGAGGAAGTCCGCCTGATCCACTACGACGACGCCGGCGACGCCAACCGCGCGCGCACCTTCGCCACCCGCCTCGTCGAGGACGACGAGGTCGTGGCCGTGATCGGCGGCTCGACCACCGGCACGACCATGGCGATGGTCCCGGTCTACCAGGACGAGGAGATCCCGTTCATCTCGCTCGCCGGCGCGGTGGTGATCATCGATCCCGTGAAGGAATACGTCTTCAAGACGCCGCACACGGACCGGATGGCCTGCGAGAAGATCTTCGCCGACATCCAGGCGCGCGGCCTCTCCAAGGTCGGCATGATCTCGGGCCAGGGCGGCTTCGGCAAGTCCATGCGCGAGCAGTGCCTCGACGTCGTGGGCGAGTACGGCATCGAGGTGGTTGCGGACGAGACCTACGGTCCCGACGACGCCGACATGACCGTGCAGCTGACCCGCATCCGCAACACCGAGGGCGTCGAGGCCGTGGTGGTCGCGGGCTTCGGCCAGGGCCCGGCCATCGTCACCCGCAACTACGCCCAGCTCGGCATCGACCTGCCGATGTACCAGAGCCACGGCGTCGCCTCCGACGCCTTCATCGAGCTCGCGGGCGAGGCGGCCGACGGCGTGCGCCTGCCCGGCACGGCGCTCCTCATCGCCGACATCCTCCCCGAGGGCGATCCGCAGCGCGAGGTCGTCCAGGCCTACAAGGCGGCCTACGAGGAGCGCTACGGCCAGGAGCCCTCGACCTTCGCGGGCTATGCCTACGACGCCTTCCAGCTGCTGGTGAAGGCCATCGAGGAGGCCGGCTCCACCGATCCGAACGCGATCCGCGACGCGCTGGAGGCGACCTCGGGCCATGTCGGCGTCACCGGCGAGTTCAACATGTCGCCGGAGGACCATATGGGCCTCGACCTCTCGGCCTTCCGCATGCTCGAGATCCGCGACGGCGAGTGGGTGCTCGTCGAGTGAGCGCGCGCGCCTGATCCGACGACACCGGACGGGGCGCATCGCCGCCCCGTCCGTCCCGCCGCGAGCGCGCGCGGCGGGGACCGGCTCACGGGAACCACGTCATGTCCGAGCTTCTGCAATTCCTCTTCTCCGGCCTCACGGTCGGTGCGGTCTACGCGCTCGTCGCGCTGGGCTTCACGCTGATCTACAACGCCTCGGGCGTCGTGAACTTCGCCCAGGGCGAGTTCGTGATGATCGGCGGCATGACGACCGTGTTCCTGTTCGACGCGGGCGCCCCGCTCTGGCTGGCCTGCGCCGGCGCGATCGTGGTGGCGATGGCGGTCGGATACCTGCTCAACAAGCTCGCCATCGAGCCCGCCCGCGGCGCCTCGATCGTAACGCTGATCATCATCACGATCGGCGCCTCGATCTTCCTGCGCGGTGTGGCGCAGGTGGTGTTCGGCAAGTCGATCCACCGCTATCCCGCCTTCTCGGGCGAGGCCCCCTTCGTAATCGGCGGGGCGACGATCCTGCCGCAGAGCCTCTGGGTGCTGTTCGGCGGGGCCGCGATCTTCGTCGGGCTGTGGCTGTTCCTCACCCGCTCGATCACCGGCAAGGCCGTGCTCGCCACCGCGAACAACCGCCTCGCGGCGAGCCTGGTGGGCGTGAACACCAACGCCATGATGACGCTGTCCTTCGCGCTCTCCGCCGCGATCGGCGCGCTCGCCGGCGTGCTCGCGACGCCGATCACGCTGACGAGCTTCGACGTCGGCGTCGCGCTCGCCCTCAAGGGCTTCGCCGCGGCGATGCTCGGCGGCATGGGCTCGCCGGTCGGCGCGCTGATCGGCGGGCTGCTGCTCGGCCTCATCGAGGCGCTGACCGCCGGCTACATCTCCTCGGAATACAAGGACGCGGCGGCGTTCATCGTCATCCTGGTCGTCCTGTTCGTGATGCCGAGCGGCCTGTTCGGCCGCGCAGCGACGGAGCGCGTGTGATGAAGCCCTCCACCAAGCTCCTGGCGCTGGCCGTGCTCGCGATCCTGATCGCGCTCGCGCCCCTCGTCTTCCCGAGCTCGTTCTACTACCGCATCGGCGCGCTGATCTTCGTCAACGGGCTGGCGGTGACCGGCCTCGTGATCCTGTTCGGCTATGCCGGGCAGATCAGCCTCGGGCACGCCGGCTTCGCCGGGATCGGCGCCTACGCCACCGCGCTCTCGCCGGGCCTGCTCGGCGTGCATCCCGGCATCGGCCTCGTGCTGGGCGCGATCCTGTCGGGCCTCGTCGCCTTCCTGATCGGCCGGCCGATCCTGCGGCTGAAGGGCCACTATCTGGCCGTGGCGACGCTCGGCTTCGGCATCCTCGTGTTCATCACGTTGAACAACGAGAGCCAGCTCACCGGCGGGCCGGACGGCATGCCGGTGGAGGATCTCGGCCTGCGCGACCTGTCACGGGCGCTCGGGCTCGGGCTCTCGACCTCCGAGGTGTGGTACTGGTTCATGGGGATCGTCCTGCTGGTCGGCGCCTGGCTCGCCATGAACCTGTTCCAGAGCCCCACCGGCCGGGCGCTGCGCGCGCTCCACGACAGCGAGACGGCGGCGCGCACCCACGGCGTCGACGTCGCCCGCTACAAGCTCGTCGCCTTCGTGATCTCGGCGGTCTACGCCTCGCTCGCCGGCTCGCTGCAGGCGCTGCTCAACCGCTTCGTGACGCCCGACGTCGCGGGCTTCCTGCACTCGGTCGAATGGGTGGTGATGACCGTGCTCGGCGGCGCCGGCTCGGTGATCGGCGCGATCTTCGGCGCGGCGATCCTCACGGCCCTGCCGCAGGCGCTGACCGTGTTCCAGGAATACGAGCACCTCATTCTCGGCGCGATCATGATGCTGGTGATGATCTTCCTGCGCGAAGGCCTCTTCCCCAGCGTGGCGCGCCTCGTCGGACGGAGCGCGTGAGATGAGCCTGTTGACCGTCGAGGACCTCGGCATCGATTTCGGCGG
The DNA here is from genome assembly GCF_040111675.1 of Salinarimonas sp. Taxonomy (NCBI): domain Bacteria; kingdom Pseudomonadati; phylum Pseudomonadota; class Alphaproteobacteria; order Hyphomicrobiales; family Salinarimonadaceae; genus Salinarimonas; species Salinarimonas sp. The sequence continues at coordinate 5,044,946 of NZ_CP157794.1, forward strand.
CGTGAAGGCCGTGAACGGGGTCGGCTTCTCCGCGAAGGCGGGGGAGATCGTCTCCGTCATCGGCCCCAACGGCGCCGGCAAGACGACGCTCTTCAACATGATCTCGGGCGTCTACACGCCCCTGCGCGGGCGCGTGACGCTCGACGGCGCCGACGTCACCGGCACGGCGCCGCACAGGCTCGCCGCCATGGGCCTGTCGCGCACCTTCCAGAACCTGCAGGTCTACCTGCGGATGACCGCGCTCGAGAACGTCATGGCCGGGCGGCACCTCGCCGAGCGCGGCAGCGTCGTCGCCGATCTGCTGGGCCTGCCCTCCTCGAAGCGGCGCACCCGCGAGACCGCGAAGCTCGCCCGCGAGCTCCTCGCCCGCGTCGGGCTGGAGCGCGCGGCGGAGCGGGAGGCGGCGGCCCTCTCCTACGGCGCGCTGAAGCGCCTGGAGATCGCCCGCGCGCTGGCCGCGAACCCGCGCCTCCTGCTCCTCGACGAGCCGGCGGCGGGCTGCAACGCGGTCGAGACCGAGGAGATCGACGCGCTCATCGCCGAGATCGCGAAGGAGGGCGTCGCCATCCTCCTCGTCGAGCACGACATGAAGCTCGTCATGAAGATCTCGAGCCACCTCGTGGTGCTCGATCACGGCGAGAAGATCGCCGAGGGGCCGCCGGCCGAGGTGTCGCGGAACCCCAAGGTGATCGAGGCCTATCTCGGAGCAGGAGCGGAGGGCGCCCATGCTCTCGGTTGAGGGATTGCGCAGCCGATACGGCCGGATCGAGGCGCTGCACGGCGTCGACCTCGAGGTGCGCTCGGGAGAGATCGTCTGCGTGGTCGGCGCCAACGGCGCCGGCAAGACGACGCTGCTCCGCTGCCTGTCGGGCGTGCAGCCGGCCTCCCACGGCACGATCGTCTTCCGCGGCGAGGACGTCACCCGCATGCCCGCGCACAAGCGCGTCGGGCTCGGCCTCGCCCAGTCGCCGGAAGGCCGGCAGATCTTCACCAACCTCACGGTGGAGGACAATCTGCGCCTCGGCGCCTATCTCCACGACGACGAGCGCGTCTCGAAGGACATGGGCGAGGCCTTCGCCATGTTCCCGATCCTGAAGGAGAAGCGCGCCCAGATGGCCGGCGGGCTCTCGGGCGGCCAGCAGCAGATGCTCGCCATCGCCCGCGCGCTGATGAGCCGGCCCTCGTGCCTCCTCCTCGACGAGCCGAGCATGGGCCTCGCGCCCATCCTGGTTGCGCAGGTTCTCGACGCCGTGAAGTCTCTGAAGGCGCTAGGAGTGACCGTGCTCCTCGTCGAGCAGAACGCCTTCGCGGCGCTCTCGATCGCCGATCGCGGCTACGTCATGGAGACCGGCCGCATCGCCATGTCGGGCGCCGCTGCGGACCTGATCGCGGACCCGAAGGTGCGCGAAGCCTATCTCGGAGTATAGCCCATGGCCGTCAGCATCGAGCGCCGCGGCGACGTCGCCCTCGTCGTCGTCGACAACCCGCCCGTCAACGCCACCTCGCAGGCGGTGCGCGCCGGGCTCGTCGACGCGGCCGAGCGGATCGACGCCGATGCGGAGATCCGCGCGGCGCTCCTGATCTGTCGCGGGCGCACCTTCATCGCCGGCGGCGACGTCACCGAGTTCGACCGCCCGCCGGTGGAGCCGCACCTGCCCGACGTGGTGATGCGGCTGGAGACCGCCGCCAAGCCCTGGTGCGCGGCGATCCACGGGACGGCCCTCGGCGGCGGGCTCGAGATCGCGCTCGGCTGCCGCTTCCGCGTCGCGGCGCCGGACGCGAAGGTCGGCACGCCGGAGGTGAATATCGGGATCATTCCCGGCGCCGGCGCCACGATCCGCCTGCCGCGGGTCGCGCCCCTGCCGCTCGCCGCGCGGATGCTGTCCGGCGGCAAGCCGATCGGCGCGGCGCAGGCGCGCGAGGCCGGGATCCTCGACGCGCTGATCGAGGGCGATCTCGTCGAGGGTGCGCTCGCCTTCCTCGACGACGCCCTGCGCCGGGACCTGCCGCCCGCGACGCTGGAGCGCCCGACGCCGGACGCGCCGGAGGAGGGCTTCTGGGAGGGCGCGAAGAAGGACCTGCCGCGGAACCTCCGCGGCCAGACCGCCCCGCTCGAGGCGCTTCGCGTCCTGCGCGTCGCGCTGGAGCAGCCGGCTTCCGAGGCGCTCGCGGACGAGCGCGCCACCCATCTCGCGCTCAGGGCGAGCTTCGAAGCGAAGGCGCTGCGCCACCTCTTCTTCGCCGAGCGGGCCGCCGCCAAGGCCCCCGTCGCGGCGAAGCCCGGCCCGGTCGCCTCCGCCGGCGTGATCGGCGGCGGGCTGATGGGGGCGGGCATCGCCGCCGCCTTCCTCGACGCCGGGCTCCCCGTCGCGCTGCTCGAGCGCGACGCGGCGGCGCTGGAGCGCGGGCGCGCCAACGTCGCCAAGATCTACGAGGGCGCGGTCTCGCGCGGTCGCATGAGCGAGGCGCAGCGCGACGCCGTGCTCGCCCGGCTCACGGCCTCGACCGATATGGCCGCCCTCGCCGAGGCGGACGTGATCGTCGAGGCGGTGTTCGAGGATCTCGCCGTCAAGCGCGAGGTCTTCGCCAAGCTCGACGCCGTGGCGAAGCCGGGCGCGCTGCTCGCCACCAACACCTCCTACATCGATCCCGGCGCCATCGCGGAGGCGACGAGCCGGCCGGGATCGGTGGTGGGCCTGCATTTCTTCAGCCCGGCCAACGTCATGCGCCTGCTCGAGGTGGTTCGCCCCGACAGCGCGTCCGACGAGGCGATCGCCACCGCCTGGGCCGTGGCGAAGACGATCGGCAAGGTGCCGGTGCTGGCGGGGGTCTGCGAAGGCTTCATCGGCAACCGCATCCTCAAGGTCTATCGCCGCGCCTCCGAGGCGCTGCTCCTCGACGGCGTGCGCCCGGAGGCGGTCGACGCCGCGATGCGCGGCTTCGGCATGCCGATGGGCCCGTTCGAGATGCAGGACTTCGCCGGCCACGACATCGCCGCCGCCATGCGCAAGGCGGCGCGCGAGCGCGGCGAGACCGTCCACGCGCCCGTCTCCGACCGGTTGGTGGCGGAGGGCCGCATCGGCCGCAAGGCGGGAGCGGGCTGGTACGACTATCCGGAAGGATCGCGCGACAAGCAGCCCTCGGAGACGGTCGCCGCCATCGTCGCCGAGGAATGCGCCAAGGCCGGCCGCACGCCGCGCGCTCTCGACGCCGAGGCGATCCGCCGGCGCATCCTCTACCCCATGGCCGACGAGGGCGCGACGATCCTGAAGGAAGGAATCGCCCGCAGCGCCGCCGCCGTCGATCTCGTCGAGACGCTCGGCTTCGGCTTCCCGCGCACGAGCGGCGGGCTGCTGTTCTGGGCCGAGGGCCAGGGCCTGGCGAAGATCGTCGCGGCGCTCGAGGCGGACGACGTGTTCGCGCCCTCCGAGGCCCTGCGCGAGGCCGCCGCGGCGGGCTCGTTTACGGCACTGGAGCAGGGCGAGGCGTGAGCCGCCGCCCTCGATGAAGCGCCCGCCATCTCCCCGCAGGCGAGGTGGGCCGGGCGCAGCCCGGACCGGAGGGGCAAGGGCGGCGCGCGTGAGAACGCGGCGGAGTTCCCCTCTCCGCGAGGGCTAGCCGAGTCACACATCGTCTCCCGCGACTTTGTCGGGTTGTCGCAGCGGCATCAGGCGCTTTTCCGTCTCCCTTGTGGATGTTCAGACGCTGTGTTCAGACGCCGGACATGGTGGACGGGTGTTCACGGACATCGTGGACGGGTTGGACGATAGCCTGTCGCAGATCGATTGTCGCGATCTTGGTGTTTCGGTAGCAGAGGGTGAAGACACCATCGATGTCGGTCGCGCGCAGGGCGACGGGCTTTCCGACGAGGGCCCTGGGGGCTGGGAGCTGGCGTCCGCGCAGGTGGATGCGGCCCGAGTTCTGGACCTTGCGCACGATGTCGTCGGGCCGTAGCGGGGCTCCTCGACCTTCTTGGGCATCGGCCTTCGGCTGGGGCGATAGCGATCGGCGGGACGCTGGAGGTCGATGCCTTCGTGGGGACGGATCGTGTTGTAGATCCGGCGCCAGGCGTCGAAGGCGGCCTGCGCGTCCTCCAGCGTGGCGAAGGCGTGCCGATCGAGGATCTCGCGCTGGATCGTGCCATGGAAGCGCTCCTCCTTGCCCTGGGTCTGGGGATGATAGGGTCGGCCGCGGCTGATGCGGATGCCGAGATCCATCAGCCAGACGGTCAGCGGGGTGAAGCGTTCGGGGCCTCCCGTGCCCCAGGGCGGCCCGTTGTCGAACAGCATGCGCAGGGGCAGGCCGTATTCCTCGAAAGCCCGTTCGAGCTTCTGCCGGACGGTCGCTCCGCGCTGGTCGCAGCAGGCCTCCAGCACGAGGGCGAAGCGGGAATGGTCGTCGGTGACGGTGAGCGGATGACAGCGGCCGCCGGCGGCGAGGGCGAAGTGACCCTTGTAGTCCATCTGCCAGAGGTCGTTCGGCTCGGCATGCTCGAAGCGCTGATAGGCCCTCGGCTCCCCTGCGCCCGGGCCGTCCAGCAGGCCGTGGCGCCGGAGGATCTTGGTCACCGTCGAGGGGGCCGGCGCGACGTCGAGCTCGCGCTCGAGAAGAGCGCTGATCTTGCGCCCGCCCCATGCCGGATGGGCGCGCCTGATCGCGACGACGCGCCCCTCGATGTCCGGCGGCGTGCGAGCCGGGCTATGCGCAGGGCGTCTCGACCGCTCCTCCAGAGCGGCCTCCCCGCCCTGCGCATAGCGGGCCAGCCACTTGTAGCCGGTGGTCTGCGAGATCCCGTACCGCCGGCAGCATGCCCGAACGTTGGCATCCGGCAAGCTCGCCTCGCGGCAGAACGCGATGCGTGACGTCATTCGTGAACGCTCCTCGAACGGCATGGGGCCCTCCTCGACCGCATGCCAAAAGCGTCCACTATGTCTCCGAACAGGCGTCCACCTTCTCTCCAGTCTGAACAGCCACAAGGGCGAGGGGAGTCCGACGGCGCCCTGCCTTCAGGTCGCGCCCGTCAGACGATGAGCATTCGCCTCATGAGATGTGCGCATCGATTAGCCGCGAGGGAGAGAGGAGTGACACGCGCTCTCCGGTGCGCATCACTTCTGCGGATGCGGCTCCGCTTCGCGCTTCCGCTCGGCCTCCGCCTTCTCGATCTCCCCCTCGCTCTCCTCCGTCTCCTGCCGGCTCTCCGCCTCCGCCTGCTCGACGGCCCAGGCGCTCGCCGCCTCGACCGCGACCGGCGAGGCGGTGGGCACCACGCCGAGATAGCTCTGCGTCTCGTCGACCGGCACGATCGCACGCTGCGTCATGCGATAAAGCGCGTAGACGGCGATCGCGACGAAGGTGGCGCCGAGCACGAGCCAGAACGCGAAGGGATCGAGCGCCTGCATCGCCCAGCCCGTGGCCAGCGGGCCGACGATGGCGCCGAGACCGAAGGTGAAGACGAGGCCGCCGGAAGCCGCCGGCATGTCCTCCGTCGAGAGGTAATCGTTGGTGTAGGCGAGGAGCAGCGCGTAGAGCGGCGTCGTCACGCCGCCGGCCAGGAAGGCCGCGGCCATCAGCGGCCCGAGCGCGCCGCCGGTAGCGTAGCCCAGCGCGCAGGCCGCCGCGCCGACGCAGGCCGAGGCGAAGACCAGCTTGCGCCGGTCCACCTGGTCCGAGAGCCAACCGATCGGGTATTGCAAGACGAGCGCGCCCGCGAACAGCATGGCGATGAACAACGCGATCTGCGAGGCCGTCATCCCGATCTGCGTGCCGAAGACGGCGCCCATGCCGGACTGCGTCGCGTAGACGGTGCCGAGCAGGAAGATGCCGACGGTGCCGAGGGGCGAGCCGGCGAACAGCGCGCGCAGGCCCATGGGCCGGGTCACCTCCACCACCGGCGCCGGGGCGACGGAGAGGAGGATCGGCGCGAACGAGATCGACACCAGGATCGAGGCGCCGATGAACAGCACCGCCGTGCCCGCATCGCCGAGCGTCAGGATACCCTGCGCGCCGATGATGCCGAGCGTCTGCGCGATCATGTAGGCCGACAGGAGCTTGCCGCGGGTCTCGTTGGTGGCGGCGTTGTTGAGCCAGCTCTCCGCCGCGACGTAGATGCCCGACATGCAGAAGCCGATGAGGAGGCGCAGGATGGTCCACGCCCAGGGCTCGGGCAGGAGCGGAAACGAGATCAGGCCGGCGGACATGAAGCTGCCGAGCGCCGCGAAGACGCGCACGTGCCCGACCCGCCGGATCAGGAGCGGCGTATAGCGCGCACCCGACAGGAAGCCGACGAAATAGCCGGAGGTGACGATCGCCAGCTCGGCGGCCGAAAAGTTCTCGATCCCGCCGCGCAGGCCGATCAGCGTGAAGTGCATGCCGTTGCCCAGCATGATCAGCACGATGCCCAGAAGCAGGGCCCAGACGCCGGCGAAGACCTGAATCATGTCGCGCTCCCCCGGCCGCCGATCGCGTGGCGCTCGCGTCCATTCCTGCCACGGCCACGCTCGCGCCGCTGTCGCTGAGGCGGCATCCGCACGCTTCTTCGCGACCTCCCGGCATTCGGGCCCGAGTCGTCTCATGCGTGGCCGCGGCGGGCAACCCCCCCCCTTTGCGGCGTCGCAGCAGCTGGAGCGCGGCCGAAGCGTGGCGCGGCGAGGGCGCGCTCTCAGCGCGCGGGCGCCCGCCCCGCGCTGCGCCCCGACACCGCCCAATAGACCAGCCCCGCCGCTGCGCCCGTCACGAACAGGATCGCGGTGAGCCGTCCCTCGGCCCCGAGCGCGCCCGGATCTCCGGCCCCGCCGCGGGCGAGCCAGGGGATGGCCGCGGTCAAGAGCGCCGTCGCGCCGCCGTAGAGCAGGAAGGAGCGCGCGCCCGCGATCTCGCCCACCGCCGAGACCAGCGTCACCGGGGCGACGACGAGAACGGTGGAGAGCGTCCAGAAGCCGAGGAACAGCGTCTCGACCACGGGCTGCGGGTCGCCGCCGGCCGCGGCGATGCGGAAGATCGCGGCGAAGGCTGCGAGCCCGAGCCGGGCGATGGTGTCGCGCGCCGCCGGCTCGTTGAGCACGCCGAGCGCCAGCGCGCTCGCGCCGGCGGGGATGGCGAGCACGAGCCCGACGAGCCAGAACAGGAGACGCCCGAGCGCGTGCATGGGGAGCGCGCTCGCCTCGTCAGTCCGACGCCTCGGCGGCGGCGGCGGCGTAGACGCCCTCGGCGCCGATGCCGCTCTCGAGCATCATCCGGGCGCGGGCGCGCAGCTTCTCGGTCTCGCTCTTGAGCTGGCCGCAGGCGGCGAGGATGTCGCGCCCGCGCGGCGTGCGCACCGGCGAGGCGTAGCCCGCCCGGTAGACGATCTCCGAGAAGCGCTCGATCCGCTCCCAGGACGAGCACTGGTATTTCGAGCCGGGCCAGGGATTGAACGGGATCAGGTTGATCTTCGCCGGCACGCCCTGGAGCAGCTTCACCAGCGCCCGCGCGTCGGCGTCCGAATCGTTCACCCCGTCGAGCATGACGTACTCGAAGGTGATGCGCCGGGCGTTGGAGAGGCCGGGATAGTCCCGGCAGGCCTGCATCAGCTCCGCAATGGGATACTTCTTGTTCAGCGGCACGAGCTCGTTGCGCAGCTCGTCGCGCACCGCGTGGAGCGAGATGGCGAGCGCGCTGTGCGCCTCCTCGCCCAGCCGGCCGATCTGCGGCACGACGCCCGACGTCGACACCGTGATGCGCCGGCGCGAGAGGCCCAAGCCCTCGTTGTCCGCCATCACGCCGATGGCGGCGACCACGTTGTCGGTGTTGTAGAGCGGCTCGCCCATGCCCATGAAGACGATGTTCGTCACGAAGCGCCCGCCGTCGGTCGGCACGAAGGCGCCCTCCGGCGGGGTCGCGTGCGGCCAGTCGCCGAGCCGATCGCGGGCGACGACGAGCTGCGCGGCGATCTCGGCCGAAGTGAGGTTGCGAACGAGCTTCTGCGTGCCGGTGTGGCAGAACGAGCAGGTGAGCGTGCAGCCGACCTGGCTCGAGACGCACAAGGTGCCGCGGTCGCTTTCGGGGATGTAGACGCACTCGATCTCCGCGCCCTTGTCGTAGGGGCCGGTGGAGGGCATGCGCAGGAGCCACTTGCGGGTGCCGTCCTGGCTGACCTGCTCGGAGACGACCTCGGGACGCGCCAGCGTGTAGTGCTCGGCGAGCGTCGCGCGCAGGTGCTTCGAGACGTTCGTCATCTCGGCGAAGTCGTGCGCGCCGCGGAAATAGATCCAGTGCCAGATCTGCGCGACGCGCATCTTCGCCTCGCGCTCGGCCACGCCGGCTTCCAGCAGGCGCTGCTTCAGCTCCTCCCGCGTCAGGCCGACGAGCGAGGGCTGCCCGGCCTGGGCGCCGGGCGCGAGCTTCACCTCCGCCGCCTTCTCGATGGCGTCGGGGGAGAGCGCCGGGGCGTTCGGGTTCTGGCGCGCGATGTCGAGCGCGTGGGACATGGGACCGTGGACCTTCGTTCGCGGGGTATCGCGGTCATATAGGGGAAAAACGCGGCGAGCGTGAGTCCGGCTCCATTATTGGAATCTGCACCAGATCGCTTTCTTTTGGTTGTGCCCGGTTTGGTGAAGCGCGCACCCCTATCGCGCCACCAGCACCCGCCGGCATTCCTCCGGCAGATCCGCCATCACCTTCTCGCGCCGCCCGCCTCCGCCGCCGGGCTTCGGGTTCAGCACCTCGTCCGTGAACCACCAGTCCAGCGTCTCGTCGCAGCCGTCGCCCCGCGGAACCGGGGTCTGGGGATCGCAGCCGCTCTCGCCGGCGGGGCAGGCCATGCGGATGTGGACGTGGTAGTCGTGCCCCCACATCGGGCGCACCTTGGAGAGCCACGAGCGGTCGCCGGTCGTGTCGCGGCACAAGGCCTTCTTGATCGCGGCGTTGACGAAGAGCCGCTCCACCCGCGGCTCGCGGGCGGCGAGCTCGATCAGGCGGGCGTGGGCCGGCGTCCAGACGGCGTCGTCGACGTCGCGGCGGTCGGCCCGCACGACCGACGTCGCCATCATCGTCTCGCGCTCGGCGCGGGTGACGCCGTCCTCCGGCATCGGCGTGAGCCAGACGTCGGCGTCGAGGCCGACCTGGTGCGAGGCGTGGCCCCACAGCATCGGCCCGCCGCGCGGCTGCGACAGGTCGCCGACGAGGAGCCCGGGCCAGCCGAGCGCCTCCGGCGTGCGCGCGGCGAGGCGCTCGAGCAAGGCCACCAGCTCCGGATGGCCCCAGTTGCGGTTGCGCGAGACCCGCATCACCCGCCAGTTCGGCCCGTCGATCGGCAGCGCCACGGCCCCGGCGAGGCAGCCGCGGGCGTATGAGCCGAGCGCCCGGGCCGCGAGCGGCGCGGGTGCGGCGGCGCGGCCGAACAGCTCCTTCGCCGGCAGCGACGGATCGTCGGGATTGGTCAGCTGCGGCAGCGGCTGCGGGTTCAGCGTCCCCGGCGTCTGCGCGCTCGCGAGGGACGGCGCGAGGGCGAGAACGGCGGCGAGGAAGAGGCGGCGGGCGTGTCTCATGGCCCGACGATGCGAGCGCAGGGTTAACCGATCGTCAACCCCGCCTGCCCGCCGGCCCGCCCCTCACGCCCGCGCGAACCCCACGATCTCCTTCACCGCCTTCATCGTCTCCTCCGCCATGACGGAGGCCTTCTCGGCGCCCGAGGCGAGGATCGCGTCGATGTGGCCCGGATCGGCGGTGAGGCGGCGCATCTCGGCGGTGATGGGCGCGACCTTCTCCACCGCGACGTCGACGAGCGCGGCCTTGAAGGTCGAGAAGTTCGCGCCGCCGAACTCGGCGAGCACGGCGTCGCGGCTCACGTCCTTGAGCGCGGCGTAGATGCCGACCAGGTTGTCCGCCTCCGGTCGACCGGAGAGGCCGGCGGCCTCGCTCGGCAGCGGCTCGGGATCGGTCTTGGCCTTGCGCACCTTCTGGGCGATGGCGTCGGCGTCGTCGGTGAGGTTGATGCGCGAATAGTCGGAGGGGTCCGACTTCGACATCTTCTTGGTGCCGTCGCGCAGGCTCATGACGCGGGTCGCCGGGCCCTGGATCATCGGCTCGGGCAGCGGGAAGAAGGCCTCGCCGAAGCCGGCCTCGGCGATGGTGTCGGCGAAGTCGTTGTTGAACTTCTGCGCGATGTCGCGGGTGAGCTCCAGGTGCTGCTTCTGGTCCTCGCCCACGGGTACCGCGGTCGCCCGGTAGAGCAGGATGTCGGCGGCCATCAGCGTCGGATAGACGAACAGGCCGACCGAGGCGTTCTCGCGGTCCTTGCCGGCCTTCTCCTTGAACTGCGTCATGCGGCTCATCCAGCCCATGCGCGCGACGCAATTGAACACCCAGGCGAGCTCGGCGTGCTGGTGGACGCGCGACTGGTTGAACAGGATCGAGCGCTGCGGATCGATGCCGCAGGCGATGTAGGCGGCCGCCACCTCGCGGATGTTCCGGGCGAGCGCCTTGGGGTCCTGCGGCATGGTGATCGCGTGCAGATCGACGACGCAGTAGATGCACGCGTGGGTGTCCTGCATCCGCACCCAGTTGACCATGGCGCCGAGATAATTGCCGAGATGCAGCGAATGGGTCGGCTGCATGCCGGAGAACACCAGGTCCTTGAACTGCGTCATGGTCTCGCCCTCGGGCCGGCCCCGCGCGGGAGCGTTGTCACGCGCGGGGCTGTAGCGGGAAGGCGGCGGGGAGGCAAGGGGGCGGGTGGGCGCAGGAGGCGCAGGGATGGGTCGGCTCACGCCGCCGGCACGGCCCAGGCGCGCACGGTCTCCTCGATCCCGATTCGCCCGCGGGTGAGGGGCACGTCGCCCGAGAAGCGCACGCGTTCGGCGTTGATGCCGTCGTACATCGCGGCGAGGAGCCGCGCGCCCTCCTCCCCGAGGCCGGCCTCGCGCAGGATGCCCTCCCACGCCTCGCGCGGCGGGACGACGGGCTCGACCAGACGGCCGACGACGCGCGCGATCGCGGCGGCGACGGCGCGGGGCGTCGGATCCTCGGGGCCGGCCAGCTCGACGAGAGCGGGCGGTGCGTCCGCCGTCAGCAGCTCGGCCGCGATCCGCCCGATATCGGCCGCCGCCACCATGCGCTGGGGCCGGTCGAGGTCGGTCAGCAGGGTCGGCAGCACGCCCTGGGCCGCGGCGAGGCCGAAGACGGAGGCCCAGTTCTCCTGGAAGTAGGTGGCGCGCAGCACCGTGTGCGGGGTGCGCAGGCCGGCGAGCGCCTGCTCGGCCGCATGCAGGCTCTCGATCACGCCGGTGCCGTCCGGCAGATGCGCGCCTTCAGAGGACAGGAAGACGAGGCGCGGCAGGCCCGCGGCTTCGGCGGCCGCTCGCGCGGCGCCGGCGATGGCGGCGGCGCGGGCGACGAAGCCGCTCGCGGAATAATCCGGCGGAGCGAGGAGGTAGGCGCCCTCGACGCCCGCCATGGCGCGGGCGAGGTCGTCGGCCGAGGCGACGTCGCCCGTGACGATCTCGACGCCCTGCGCGGCCCAGGCCCGCGCCTTTTCGGGCGAGCGGACGAGGGCGCGCACGCGCCGGCCCGAGGCGAGCAGGGCGCGCGCGGCGGCGGCGCCGGTGTTTCCGGTGATGCCGGTGACGAGGAACATGACGGATCTCCCTTTCGCGGTGATGGCTCTCGACGAGCCGATGGACGGAGGGTAGGAAGAGCCTCGTCATGCGTCCAATGCATCGTTGGTATCTACACCATGCGCGAGACGAATTTACGGGGTATCGACCTCAACCTGCTGGTCCTGCTCGACCACCTGATCGCGGAGCGGAACGTCACCCGCGCGGCGGCCGCGGCGCATCTCAGCCAGCCGGCGATGAGCCGGGCGCTGGCGCGGCTGCGGGCGCTCCTCGACGATCCGATCCTGGTGCGGGGCGCCGACGGGTTCGTACCCACGGCGCGAGCCCGGGCGCTGCAGCCCGCCTTGAGGCGCATCCTCGCGGAGGTGCGCGACCTCCTCGCGCCGGACGCTTTCGACCCCGCCGCGTGGCGGGCGCGCGTGACGATCTCGGCGACGGACCACCAGACGATCATTCTCCTCCCGGCAGTCATCGCGCGGCTCGCGCGCGAAGCCCCCGATCTCGACCTCGACGTCACGCCGCTGCGCGCCCGCGAGCTCGACGCCCTGCGCGACGGTCGCACGCAGCTGAGCTTCGGCGTCGTGGAAGCGCCGCTCCCGCCGGGCCTGCGCCGGCGGGTGCTGTATCGGGATCGCTTCGTCACCGTGCTGCGTCGCGATCACCCGGCCGCCGCGCTCGACTGGACCGCGGCGGACTACGCGGGGCTCGACCACGTCCTGGTGACGGTTCTGGGGGAGGGACGCGGCTTTCTCGACGATCAGCTGGCGCAGCTCGGCCTCCAGCGCCGCCTGGCGCTGCGCCTGCCGCACTTCTACGCCGCCATGGAGGTCGTCGCCCGCTCGGATCGGGTGGTCACGCTGCCGCAAACCCTCGCCGCCCGCTTCGCGCCGGGCCTCGATCTCGCGATCCGCGAGCCGCCGGTCGCCGAGACGCGCTTCACTCCGACCCTGATCTGGCCCGAAGCCTACGACGCCGACCCCGCCATGCGCTGGCTGCGGGAGCTGATCGCCGAGGAGGCGAGGCGGGCATCGGCGGTGGGGGCGGTGGAGGCGGTGGGCTGACGCCCTACTCGGCCGCCGCGGCCTGCGTCCGCCGCGGCTTCAAGAGCTCCAGCGGCGTGATCCGCACCAGCGTGATGCGGTTCCGGGTCTTGCGCAGCACCTGGAAGCGGAAGCCGTGGAAGGTGAAGGCCTGGCCCGTCTCGGGGATGAGCTGCGCCTCGTGGATGACGAGACCGGCGATGGTGGTGGCCTCCTCGTCGGGAAGGTTCCACTCCATGACCCGGTTGAGGTCGCGGATGGGCACCGAGCCGTCGACGTTGACCGAACCGTCGACCTGGACGCGCACGCCGGACACGGCGACGTCGTGCTCGTCCTTGATGTCGCCGACGATCTCCTCGATGATGTCCTCCAGCGTGACGAGCCCCTGCACCTCGCCGTACTCGTCGACGACGAGGGCGAAGTGGGTCTTCTTCGTCAGGAAGGCGCGCAGCTGATCGCGCAGCGTCGTGCGGTCCGGCACGAACCACGGCTCGAGCGCGATCTGGTCGATCTTCAGCCTCGCCGCCTCGCCGCCCACCGCGTCGAGCGCGCGCAGCAGGTCCTTGGCGTGGAGGATGCCGACGATGTTCTCGTGGCGCCCGCGCCAGAGCGGCAGGCGGGTGTGCGGCGAGGTCAGGACCTCGCGCACGATCGCGTCCGGCGGCAGGTCGGCGTCGATCATGCGCATGCGGGTGCGGTGGACCATGACGTCCTCGACCGCCAGCTCGCGCAGGTCGAGCAGGCCGCCGAACATGTCGCGCTCGGCCTTGGCGACGCCGCCCTCCTTGTGCAGGAGGTCGACCTGGCCGCGCAGCTCCTCGGTGGCGGAGAGGATGTTGGTGTTCTCGCCGAGCTTCAGGCCGAACAGGCTCACCAGCCCGCGGATGAACGCCTCGATGGCGAGCGTGATCGGTCCGAACAGGGCGACGATCCACGAGATCGGCTTCGCCACGATCAGCGCGACCTTGTCGGGATAGTTGATCGCCACGGTCTTCGGCAGGATCTCCGAGAACACGATCACGAAGACCGAGACCACGATCGTCGCGTAGACGATGCCCACCTCGCCGAAGACCGAGAGCAGCACGCCGGTCGTCAACGAGGCGGCGAGCGTGTTGACGATGTTGTTGCCGATCAGGATGCCGCCGATCAGCCGCTCGCGCGCGGACAGGAGCCGCGTCACCAGCGAGGCCCGCTTGTCGCCGCCCTTCTCCATCGCGTGCATGCGCGCGCGCGAGGACGCGGTGAGCGCCGTCTCGGAGCCGGAGAAGAAGCCCGAGAAGACGAAGCACAACAGCACCGCCAGTATCGACAGCCAGATCGAACCGTCCATGTCGTCCCTCGTGAAATGCCCGCGCGCGCCTGCGGCTCTATCGCCCTCCGCCGGCGCATTCGCGCGCGAGGAAGGTCCGCACCGCCGCGACGTCGACGCCCTTGGCGATGAAGCTGTTCCCCACGCCGCGCGCGAGGATGAAGGTCAGTTGCCCGGCGACGACCTTCTTGTCCTGCGCCATGGCGTCGAGCAGGCGCTCGGGATCGGGGGAGAGCCCCGCGAACGCCTGTAATGTGGTGGGGAGCCCCGTCGCGGCAAGGTGGCGCTCGACGCGCTCCGCGTCGGCGGGCGCGCACAGGCCGAGCATCGCCGAGAAGCGGAAGGCGAGGGCGAGGCCCGCGGCGACCGCCTCGCCGTGCACCAGGATCGACGGGTCGTAGTGCGCGAGGCGCTCCAGCGCATGGGCGAAGGTATGGCCGAGATTGAGGAGCGCGCGATCGCCCTCCTCGCGCTCGTCGCGGGCGACGATGGCGGCCTTGGCGCGGCAGGAATGGGCGACCGCCCGCTCCCGCTCCGGCCCGCCGGCGAGGACGGCGGCGCCGTTCGCCTCGCACCAGGCGAAGAAGGCGGCGTCGTCGATGAGCCCGTACTTGACGATCTCGGCGTAGCCGGCGCGCAGCTCCCGCTCGCAGAGCGTGTCGAGCAGCGCCGTGTCGGCGAGCACGAGGCTCGGCTGGTGGAACGCGCCGACGAGGTTCTTGCCGTGGGCGGAATTGATGCCGGTCTTGCCGCCGACCGAGGAATCCACCTGGGCCAAGAGCGTCGTCGGCATCTGCACGAAGCGCACGCCGCGGCGCACGATCGCGGCCGCGAAGCCGGCGAGATCGCCCACCACCCCGCCGCCGAGCGCGAGCACGAGATCGCCGCGCTCGATGCGCTGGGCGAGGATCGCGTCGCAGACCCGCGCGAGCGTCGCGTAGCTCTTCGAGCCCTCGCCGGAGGGCACGGTGACGAGCTCGGCCCGCAGCCCGGCCGCGGCGACGCCGTTGCGCACCGCCTCCGCATGCAGCTCGGCCACGGTGTCGTCGGTGACGAGCGCCACCGCGCGGGCGCCCAGCGCCGCGGCGCGCGCGCCCGCCTCCGCGGCGACGCCGCGGCCGATGACGATGTCGTAGGCGCGCTCTCCCAGAGCGACGCGGACGGTCTCGCGCGCGGGCGCGGAGCTTGCGGCGTCTGCGATGGCGCTCACGGCGCGTCTCCTGCGGTCGTGTCGAAATGGGCATCGAGCGCCGCGACTACGGCCTCGACCACCTCCTCGTGGGCGCCGTCGTGGCTCTCCACGACGACGTCCGCCATGGCGTAGACCGGATAGCGCTTGTCCATCAAGGCGCGCATGGTGCCCTCGGGATCGGGAGTCTGCAGGAGCGGCCGGTTGGCGCGCTTGCGCACGCGGCGCATGAGGGTGTCGAGATCGGCCTTGAGCCAGACCGAGACGCCGCTTTCCTTCACCGCCGCGCGGGTGGTCTCGTCCATGAACGCGCCGCCGCCGGTGGCCAGCACGATGGCGCCCTCTCGCAGGAGCCGATCGATCACCCGCCGCTCGCCGTCGCGGAAATGCGCCTCGCCGTACATCTCGAAGATGTCGGGGATGGTCATCCCCGCCGCCTCCTCGATCTCGGTGTCGGCGTCGCGAAAGGGCAACCCGAGCCGCGCCGCGAGCCGTCGCCCGACGGTGCTCTTGCCGGCGCCCATCAGGCCGATCAGCACGATCGGCCGCGTCCCGAGCCCCTGGCGCACCCGCCCCTCGCGCGTCGCCTCCCGCAGGGCGGCCCCGCCGCCCCGCGCCGCTCCGTCCCCGTCCTGGTCACGCCGCGCACCCATGGGGATTGGATAGCACCGGGCGCGGCGGCTGTCATGCGGGGGGATGGGAGGGAGACGGGGTCGGTGCGCTCGCGGGTCGCCGATTTGCGGTCAGAGGGTCTTCAGGGCGCCGAAAGCAGGTCGCGCATGAAGAGCTGGTAGGGAATGCCGCGCTTCTCCGCCTCGGCCTTCAGCTCGTCCAGCTGGCGACGCGGCAGGCGGAACTCGATCGACGCTTCCTGGGCGGAAAGCTCGTGGCTGACGGGCTGCATGCGGCTCCGGTCGTATTCGCTCAGGTCCGCCTCCGCCACGAACCGCTCAGCGGCCTCGTCGCTCGGGAGGGACGGCCAGGGCTTCCTTTGCTCGTTCATCGGTCTCACCGCCCCACGATCCCCCGCGCCACGATCATCCGCATGATCTCGTTCGTCCCCTCGAGGATCTGGTGCACCCTCAGGTCCCGGACGATCTTCTCGATGCCGTAATCGGCGAGGTAGCCGTAGCCGCCGTGGATCTGGAGCGCCTCGTTGGCGATCTCGAAGCCCCGGTCGGTGGCGATGCGCTTGGCCATGGCGCAGAGCTTGGTGGCGTCGGGCGCCTTGGCGTCGAGCGCCGCGGCGGCGCGCCAGAGGAAGGTGCGCGCCGCCTCGAGCTCGCTCGCCATGTCGGCGAGCTTGAACTGCAGCGCCTGGAAGTCGGTCAGCGCCTTGCCGAAGGCGCGGCGCTCGCGGGCGTAGGCGAGGGACTTCTCCAGCGCCGCGTCCGCGCCGCCGAGCGAGCAGGCGCCGATGTTGAGCCGCCCGCCGTCGAGGCCGGCCATGGCGATCTTGAAGCCCATGCCCTCCTCCGAGAGCCGGTTCTCGACCGGAACCCGCGCGCCCTCGAGGATCACCTGCCGGGTCGGCTGGGCGTTCCAGCCCATCTTGCGCTCGTTGGCGCCGAAGGAGAGGCCGGGCGTGTCCTTCTCGACGACGAGGGTCGAGATGCCGCTCGCGCCCTCGTCGCCGGTGCGGACCATGGTGACGTAGACGTCCGAGACGCCCGCGCCGGAGATGAACTGCTTCACCCCGTCGACCACGTAATGGTCGCCCTCGCGCCGGGCGCGGGTCTTGAGCGCGGCGGCGTCGGAACCGGCGCCGGGCTCGGTGAGGCAGTAGCTCGCGAGCAGATCCATGGTCACGAGCCCGGGCAGCCAGCGCTCGCGCTGCGCCTGCGAGCCGTAGCGGTCGATCATCCAGGCGGCCATGTTGTGGATGGAGATGTAGGCCGAGATCGTCGGGCAGCCGGTGGCCAGCGCCTCGAAGACGAGCGCCGCGTCGAGCCGCCCGAGCCCCGTCCCGCCGACGTCCTCGGCGATGTACACCCCGCCCATGCCGAGCGCCGCGGCCTCGCGCATGACGTCGACGGGGAAGTGCTTCTCCTCGTCCCAGCGTACGGCGTCCGGCGCGAGCTTCTCGGCGGCGAAGGCGCGGGCCATGTCGCGGATGGCGACGTGGTCCTCGGCGAGGGCGAAGGGCGTGGTCATTGCGGGGTGTCCCGGGCGATGTCGGTGAGGGAGACTAGTTCGGCGGCGTCGAAGCCGGCGGCCTTCGCGAGGAGGCGTTTATCCGCCGTCACCAGCGGGCAGCCTTCGCGCTCGGCGAGCGCGAGGTAAACGCAGTCGTAGACCGGATGGTCGAGAGCGAAGGAGATGGCGAGCGCGCGCGTCATCAAGGAGCCGACCGGATGCAGACGCGCGAAGAATTGCGGCAGGTCCTCCTGCATCGCCGCCGCCGCGGCGTCCGTCACCTGCGCGACCCTGCGCTTGCGCCAGAGCGCGTTCGCGACCTCGACGAGAACGAGATCGGGCGCCATGAGCCGGACGCCGCCGGACAGAAGCGTCTCCGCCATCGGGCTGTCCGGCTCCGGCAGGAGCCATTTCACGGCGACGCTCGCGTCCACCACGACGGCGCCGCTCATTCCAGCCCCTCGCGGATCTCGTCGAGCGTGAGCGGCGCGGTGACGGGCCGCCCGGCGCGATGGCGGCGGGAGATCTCCACCCGCTCCTCGGGCGTGAACGGACGGTTCGCCTCGAGCAGCTCGCGCAGTTCCTGCTCGAGCGAGCGGCCCTTCAGGCGGGCCTTCGTCTTGAAGCTCTCGATCGTGGCGTCGTCGACGTTGCGGATCAGGACCTGGCCCATGGCGGCGCTCCCGGTGTCGGTATGCTTGCGAAAACGATAGCACAGCGGGCGGGCGAACGATATCGGCCGATGGTCGCGGCGCGATCCCACGGCGCGGTCCGCTCACCCCATCAACGCCCGGCACCGCTCCGCGAAGCGCGTCTGCGCCACGTCCGCCGGCCAGGGCGTCAGCCAGACGTCGAGATCCGCCGGTGCGCCGTCCGGGTCGCCGAAGAAGGCGCGGGCCTCGGCGTCGGCGAAGCCGGCGAGGCGGGTCGCCTCGAGATAGGCGGCGGTGCGGTCGGCGCGCTTCGTGAGCTTGACGAGCGTCTGCGGCGGGATCGCGCGCAGGCCGAAGCGAAGGCGGATCGCGGAGAGCAGGCGCGTCTCGACCTCCTTGTAGACGTCGCCGATCACCGCCTTGAAGGGCGAGATCATGTCGCCGATGACGTATTCGGGCGCATCGTGCAAGAGGATGCCGAGCCGCTCGGCGTCGCGCGCGTCCGGCGCCAGAGCCTGCGCGACGACGTCGACCAGCAGCGAGTGCTGGGCGACGGAGTAGATGTGCGCGCCGCGCGTCTGGCCGTTCCAGCGGGCGACGCGGGCGAGGCCGTGGGCGATGTCGTCGAGCTCGACGTCGAGCGGGGACGGGTCGAGCAGGTCGAGCCGCCGGCCCGACAGCATGCGCTGCCACGCGCGCGGGGGCTCGGTCCTGCGGCTGGACGCGCTGCGCGGCATCGGATCAGCGGCTCTCGGCGAGCGCCGCGACCTCGGCGTGGCGGAAGCAGCCGACCAGGTGGTCGTTGGTCATCCCCACCGCCTGCATGAAGGCGTAGACGATGGTCGGGCCGCAGAAGCCGAAGCCCTGCGCCTTGAGCGCCTTCGACATGCGCTCCGCCGCGGGGGTCTGCGTCGGCGCGCCTGCGCGGCTCGTCAGGTTCGTCTGCACGGGCCGGCCGTCGACGAAGTCCCAGAGGAACTCGGAGAACGAGCCGCGTTCCTGGATCGCGAGCCAGGCCCGCGCGCCGCGGATCGTCGCATCGATCTTGGCGCGGTTGCGCACGATGCCCGTATTCGCCATCAGGCCCGCGACCTTCGCGTCGTCGTAGGAGGCGATCAGCTCCGGCCGGAAGCCGTCGAAGGCGGCGCGGAAGCTCTCGCGCTTCCTCAGGATGGTGATCCAGGAGAGCCCGGCCTGGAAGCCGTCGAGGATCAGCTTCTCGAACAGGGCGCGATCGTCGTCTTCCGGCACGCCCCATTCGGTGTCGTGGTAGGCGACGTAGAGCGGGTCCGTTCCCGGCCACCAGCAGCGGGCGCGGCCGTCGGCGTGCAGGATCAGCGAGCCGTCGTCGCTCATCACCGCGGGCCGAAGGGCGCGACGTCGAAGGAATAGGACAGGCCCGCGCCCGCCGAGAACTGGTCGCGGCTTCCGCGGAAGCGCACCAGCGGCGCGTCGGCGACGTCGCCCATCAGGCGGTCGTAGCGGGCGTAGCCGAGCAGGTTCCAGGACTGCGTCAGCGCCACCTGCGCCGAGGCGAGGACGCCGACCGAGCGCAGCCCGCCATCGGGATCGTAGACCGGCAGGCCCGAGCGCGCGGACTGGGCGGGGGTCACGCCGAAATAGGTGTCCATGTACTCGTCGCTGCCGAGCCGCACGCGCGGGCCGACGGAAAGCGTCCAGGCCGGCTCGGGCCGCACCACGTAGTCGACGCCGAGATCCGCCATGATCCCCTCGTGGCCGCCGATGCCGCGGCGCACCTCGCCCGAGAAGCGCAGCACGTCGGAGGCCCAGATCTCGGCGAACACGCCGATCTCGGCGGTCCAGTCGACGTCGCCCAGCCCGCGCAGGTCGTTCGAATCGTCCTGGTCGCGCGGGCCGCGCAGGTCGCCGGCGAGGCCGATGCGCAGGCGATCGTGCTCGAGCAGCCCGAGCCGCAGGCCGTCGTCCGGGGCCTTCCAGGTCGACCGCGTGCCGGCCCGGCGCAGCGAGAAGATCGGCAGGGGCCGGAAGCGCATCTCGTCCGAGCCCTCGAAGACCGGCACGGCGGCCCCGCGCGCACCGACGGTCACGGTCCAGTCGCCGCGCAGGAACTCGAGCGCGGAGGCGGGGGCGGTCGTGATCGTCAGGCCGGCGGCGGCGGCCATGGCGAGGACGAGCGGACGGGCGAACATGGCGGGCTCCGTAAACGCGACGCTGAAGCGAATGCGAGATTTAAGGAGGAGCGGTCAAGGCTTTGTTAACGCCGCGGCGCCGCCGGGCGTCACGATGCGGGCGAAATCCGCCGATCGCGGCAAATGCGCATCAGCACGCGGCCCGCTCAGCCCACCCCCGGCGTCTCGAACGACACCCAGTCCGGCCGCTGGAGCGTCAGCGGGCGCCCGCCGGCGGAGAGGGGCGCACCCGCCTCCATGGCATCGGCGATGCGGTCGACGCGCACCATGACGAGGCCCGCGCCGTCGACGGCGCTGCCGGTCTTGCCGGCGACCTTCTCGCCGGCCATGACATCGACGCCGGTCTCCGGCGCGAGGTCGTCGGCGTAGCGGGCGGGGAGGATGCGGGTGCGGGCCGTGCCCCGGTGCTGCATGCGCGAGACGACCTCCTGCCCGACGTAGCAGCCCTTCCGGAAGTCCACGCCGCCGAGCTGGTCCATCAGCGCCTCGTGCGGGAAGGCCTCGCCGAACAGGAAGTCCTTGCCGCCCTCGGGCACGCCGCAGGCGATACGGTGGGCGTGATAGGCGCGCGGCTCGGCGGTCGCGAACTCGGACGCGTCGCCCGCCGCCACCACCGCCCGCCAGCCGAGCCGCGACAGCCGCGGATCGGGCCCGACGAGCCCCGCCTCGGCCGGGATCGGGGGCGCGTCCCAGCCGGCGAGGATCGCGAGCTCCTCCGAGAGGTCGGCCACCGCCACCTTGGCGCGCAGCTTGTAGAAGGTCAGCCGCTTGGCGAGATCCGCCGCCTGGGGTCGGGCGGTGTCGAGGAAGAAGGCGGGACCGTCGGCGTCGCGGGTCCGGTGGACGATGAAATCGAACAGGATCTTGCCCTGCGGCGTCAGCAGCGCGCCGAATTGCGGCAGGCCGTCGCCGTCGGGCTCGATGTCGCAGGTGACGAGCCCGTCGAGAAAGCTCGCGGCCTGCGGCCCGGAGACCTTGACGAGTGCGCGGTCGGCGAGATGGGCGACGGGCATGGCGGCTCCTGTGGCGGGCGTTCGGTCACGCTTTCGCTGGAGCGGAGATAGGCGCTGGGGCGGGCGGGCTCAAGGTGACCCGTGGCCCCGACCGCATCGACTCTCCCTCACGCCAGCCAGCGCTTCCGGCGCTTGTAGCTCTTCACCTGGCGGAAGCTCTTGCGGTCGGCGCCGGAGACGCCGAGGTAGAACTCCTTCACGTCCTCGTTCTCGCGCAGCATCTTGGCGTCGCCGTCCATGACGACGCGGCCGGTCTCGAGGATGTAGCCGTAGGTGGCGTAGCGCAGCGCCATGTTGGTGTTCTGCTCGGCCAGCAGGAAGGACACGCCCTCCTTGGCGTTGAGGTCCTTCACGATCTCGAAGATCTCCTCGACGATCTGGGGCGCGAGGCCCATGGAGGGCTCGTCGAGCAGGATCATCTTCGGGCGGCTCATCAGGGCGCGGCCGATGGCGCACATCTGCTGCTCGCCGCCGGACGTGTAGCCGGCCATCGACCCGCGGCGCTCCTTGAGGCGCGGGAAGTAGGCGTAGACCTTCTCCATGTCCGCCTTGATGGCGGCGGCGCCGTCGCGGCGGGTGAAGGCGCCGGTGAGGAGGTTCTCCTCGATGGTGAGGTGGCCGAAGCAGTGCCGGCCCTCCAGCACCTGGATGCAGCCGCGGCGCACCAGCTCGTTTGGCGAGAGGCTCTCGATGCGCGCGCCGTCGAACTCGATGGAGCCCTTGGTGACCTCGCCGCGCTCGGCCCGCAGCAGGTTGGAGATCGCCTTGAGCGTCGTGGTCTTGCCCGCGCCGTTCGCGCCGAGGATCGCGACGATGCCGCGCTTGGGCACGGTCAGCGAGACGCCCTTCAGGACGAGGATGACGTGGTCGTAGATGACCTCGATGTTGTTCACCGACAGGATCGGCGCTTCGGCGGCCGGGGCGGGCGTCTCGGTAGCCGACGGGGTGGCGAGTGCGGTCATCGGAGGGGCTTTCGTCGTATGGGCGGGGTTCGGGCCCGTCATCCCCGGCCGGAGCCGCGGAGCGGCGGAGGGGAAGGGGACCCAGCGGAACTCTTCGCCGCGGAGCGGCGGCCATCGGCGGCGACCAGCCGCCTGGTCGGCGGCGGCAGAGCGCCTTCGGCGCAGAGTTTTGCGCTGGGTCCCCTTCCCCTGCGCTCGCTACGCTCGCTCCGGCCGGGGATGACGGTGGGGAGCACTCCGCGTGCGGAGCGCTCCAGGCTCGGTCGCGGCGCCGGGGATCGCTCCCCGGCGCCGGCTGGCGGCATCAATTGTCGCAGACCTCGGTGCGCTGCGGCCAGCCCTCGTTCGCGGCGGCGTATTCCTGCGCCGCGTCGAGGATCAGCGGGCGGACCATGTCGGTCATCGGGTCCATCCACTCCGAGCCCTGCGTCCACTTCTCGCCGTCCCACTCGGCCAGGAAGACCTGGTGGTGGCCCGAATGGTTCTCGCAGGTCACGTTCAGCGGCGCGGCGAAGCCTTCCATGCCCATCTCGGCGAGGCGCTCCTCGGAGATGTTCAGGTTCTCGAGGCCGCGGCGGACGTCCTCGCCGGTGACCACCTTCTTGCCGGTGATCTCCTGCGCGATGCGGATCGCCTCGGCGATGAGCATCGAGTTGTACATGCCGCGATTGTACAGCATGTCGCCGATTCGCTCGCGCGGGAACTGCGACAGGCCCTTGTCGTGGACGTGGGTGATCACGTCGTCGATGAAGGGGAAGTCGGCGCCGGCGCCGTTGAAGGAGAGCGCCTTGTAGCCCGCGGCGTCGGAGCCGCCGGCCCGGGCGTCCTCGTCGCCGCCGGCCCACCACACGCCGATCAGGTTCTCGATCGGGTAGCCGGTGCGGATGGCCTCGCGCACGGCGGTGGGGTTCATCGCGCCCCAGCCCTGCAGGTAGATGTAGTCCGGCCGGTCACGGCGGACCTGCAGCCAGACCGAGCCCTGGTTCTGCATGTCCTGGGCGGCCACCGGGTAGAGCGCCACGTCGAAGCCGTGCTGCTCGGCGAGCGCCTCGAGCACCGGGATCGGCTCGCGGCCGTAGGGCGCGTCGAGGTGGAGCAGGCCCACCGTCTTGCCGGCGAGGTTCTCGAAGCCGCCCTCGCGCTCGGCGATGTGCTTCACGAAGACGGAGGCGCCGTCCCAGTAGGTCGCCGGCGGGTTGAACACCCACGGGAAGGTCTCGCCGTCGGCCGCCGCGGAGAGGCCGTAGGCCATGGAGAGGACCGGGACCCCGTCCACCGCCGCACGCGGGATCAGCTGCAGCGTGATGCCCGTCGAGTAGGGGTTGACGACCACCGGATTCTTGGAGCGCACCGACTCGTAGCACTCCACGCCCTTCGTCGTGTTGTAGCCGGTCTCGCACTCCTCGATGATCAGCTTCACGCCGCCGATGCCGCCGTCGCGCTCGTTGAGCATGGTCAGGTAGTCGTGCATCCCGTCGGCGATCGGGATGCCTGAGCCCGCGAACGGCCCCGTGCGGTAGGTGAGGAGCGGCACGTAGATGCCCTCCTCCTGCGCGCTCGCCGGGACGACGAGCGCGGTCGTCGACACGATCGCGCCGGCGATCGCGGCGATTGTCAGGTTGCGAAACGACATGACGTGTCACTCCTCCCTTTGGTCCTCGTCACGGCCGGAGGTCCGGCCCGTTCCCTCTCTCCCGCTCCGGGCGGTATGGTTGTTGTCGCGCCGCCCTCAATAGGGGAACGGCCAGACCCGGAGCTTCTGCTTTCCGATCTGCCAGAGCCGCGCGAGGCCGTGCGGCTCGACGATCAGGAAGAAGATGATCAGCGCGCCCACGATCATGAAGCGCAGGTGCTCGATGGTGGCGGCGTCGACCGCGATGCCGAAGGGCGCGCCGAGCGCCGGCAGCACGATGCCGAGCCCGATCGGCAGCATGAAGATCAGCGCCGCGCCCATGAACGAGCCGATCAGCGATCCCAGCCCGCCGATGATGATCATGAACAGGATGAAGAACGACTGGTCGATGTTGAAGACGTTGTATTCCGCCCCGCCGTACCAGAGGAACACCATCATCGCGCCCGCCACGCCGACGAAGTAGGACGAGCAGGCGAAGGCCATCAGCTTGGCGTGGAGCGGGCGGATGCCGATCAGCTCGGCGGCGATGTCCATGTCGCGGATCGCCATCCATTGCCGGCCGATGCGCCCGTGCACCAGGTTCGACGCCAGCCAGGTGAGCACGATGACGAGGGTCAGCACCACGAAGTAGCGCGCTTCCAAGGTGGCGGTGGCGCCGGTGATCGGCACGCCGAAGAGCGTGCGCAGCGGCGCCTCGATGGCGCCGGAGATGTTGTAGTTGTAGAGCCAGGGGATGCGGTTGAAGCACCACTGGAGGAAGAACTGCGCCGCGAGCGTCGCCACCGCCAGATAGAAGCCCTTGATCCGCAGGGACGGCAGGCCGAAGAACACGCCCACCGCCGCCGAGAAGAAGCCCGACATCAGGATCCAGACGACGACGTTCACCTCGGGGAAGGCGGTCATCAGCTTGTAGCAGGCGTAGGCGCCGACCCCCATGAAGGCGCCGGTGCCGAGCGACAGCAGGCCGGCGTAGCCGACGAGGATGTTGAGCCCGATCGCCGCCAGCGAGAAGATCAGGAAGGGGATCAGCACCGCCTGGAGCAGGAAGTCCGAGCCGAACACGCCCGCGGCGTAGGCGGCCGCGACGATCACCGCGATGCCGATGCGGTCCTGCCTGAGCGGGAAGACCGCCCGGTCCGCCTGGTAGCTCGTCTTGTACTGGCCTGCTTCGCGATAGATCACGACCGTTTCCTCACCTGACCGACCCCGATACCCGGCTCGCCGCCCGAGCCGCCCCGTTCGCGCCGTGGCGCTACACCCGCTCGATGATCTTCTCGCCGAACAGGCCCTGCGGCCGGAACAGCAGGAAGATCAGCGCGATGACGTAGGCGAACCAGCTCTCGATGCCGCCGCCGATCACCGGGCCCCAGTAGAACTCGCCGAGCTTCTCCCCGATGCCGATGATCAGCCCGCCGACGATGGCGCCGGGGATCGAGGTGAAGCCGCCGAGGATCAGCACCGGAAGCGCCTTGAGCGCGATGATCTGCAGCGCGAAGGACACGTCCGAGCGCGCGCCCCACATGATGCCCGTCACCAGCGCCACGATGCCGGCCGCGAACCAGACGATGACCCAGATCTGGTTCAAGGAGATGCCGACCGACAGCGCCGCCTTGTGGCTGTCCGCCACCGCGCGCAGGGCCCGGCCGATGCGCGTCTTCGAGAAGAACACGCCGAGCGTCGCGATCATGATCGAGGCGATCACGGCCGCGGCGATGTCGAGGTGCTGGATGCGCACGTAGCCGCCGGCGAAGTCGAAGTCGCTGGCGCCGGTGGGCAGCATCAGCTCCTCCGTGATCATCACCTTCGGCTCGCCGCCGAAGACCAGCTCGCCGAAGCCGATGAGGAAGTAGGTCAGCCCGAAGGTCGCCATGAACAGGATGATGTCCGGCTGGTTCACGAGCGGGCGCAGCACCACGCGCTCCACCGTGAAGGCGAGGACGAACATCACCCCGATCGCCAGGATCAGCGCGAGGAAGGCCGGCACGCCCATGGCGTAGAAGCCCACCAGCGTCAGCGCGGCGAACACGACCATGATGCCCTGGGCGAAGTTGAACACGCCGGACGCCTTGAAGATCAGGACGAAGCCGAGCGCGATGAGCGCGTAGAGCACGCCCGAGACGAAGCCCTCCCAGAGCGTCTGCACCAGGAGGTCGGGCATCTCGACCATGAGCGCGAAAGGCTCGACGAAGATCTGTGCGAGGAGGTCCATGGAAACGCGTCGCTCCTCAGTGCGGGACGCCGAGATAGGCGTCGATGACGGCCTGGTTCGCCTTCACCTCGTCGGGCGTGCCGTCGGCGATCTTGCGGCCGTATTCGAGCACGACCACGCGGTCGGACAGGTCCATGACGACGCCCATGTCGTGCTCGATCAGCGCGATCGTGGTGCCGAACTCCTGGTTCACGTCCAGGACGAAGCGCGACATGTCCTCCTTCTCCTCGAGGTTCATGCCGGCCATCGGCTCGTCGAGCAGCAGCAGCTCGGGCTCCATGGCGAGCGCCCGGCCGAGCTCGACGCGCTTCTGCAGGCCGTAGGGCAGCTTGCCCACCGGCGTCTTGCGGATGTGCTGGATCTGCAGGAAGTCGATGATGTCCTCGACCTTCTTGCGGTGCTCGACCTCCTCGCGCATGGCCGGGCCGAAGCGCACGATCTGCCAGAACAGGTTCGCGCGCATCTTCAGCGAGCGGCCGGTCATGATGTTGTCGAGCGTCGACATGCCCTTGAACAGCGCCACGTTCTGGAAGGTGCGGGCGATGCCGCCGGCCGCCGCCTCGTAGGGCCGCATCTTCGGGCGCGTCTTCCCCTTGAAGGTGATGCGCCCCTCGGTCGGGTGGTAGAAGCCGTTGATGCAATTGAGCATCGAGGTCTTGCCGGCGCCGTTGGGGCCGATGATGGCGCGGATCTCGCCCTTCCTGATGTCGAAGGACACGTCGGTGAGCGCCTTCACCCCGCCGAAGCCGAGGGAGACGTTCTCGACGGCGAGGAGCACCTCCTCGGAGCGCGGGCGCGCCACCGGCCCGGCGGCGCTCTCGGCGAGGCCCGCGCCCGGCGTCTCCTCGGCGGCGAAGGAATGCGCGGTCGCCTCGGCGGCGTTGGCGTTCGCGGTCATCGGGCGATCTCCTGCATGTGAGCCCGTATCATTCCGCCGCCTCCTTCATCACGCCGGCGCCCTCGACCGGATACACCGTCATGTCGCGGATCTTCACGCGGGCGGCGATGACGCCCTTGCGGCCGTCCTCGAAGGTGACCTCGGTCCTGATGTCGGCCTCGGCGGAGCCGTCGTAGAGCGCGTCGATGAGGGGCTGGTAGCGCTCTGCGATGAAGCCGCGGCGCACCTTCTGGGTGCGGGTGAGCTCGCCGTCGTCGGCGTCGAGCTCCTTGTGCAGGATCAGGAAGCGCTTGATCTGCGCGCCGCCCATCATCGGCTCGGCGGCCAGCGACCGGTTCACCTCGTCGACGTGGCCGGCGATCATCTCGTAGACCTGCGGGTGCTGCGCCAGCTCCTGGTAGGAGGCGTAGATCACGTTGTTGCGCTCGGCCCAGTTCCCCACCGCGGTCAGGTCGATGTTGACGAAGGCCGCCACGTGGTCGCGCCCGTGGCCGTAGGCGACGGCCTCCTTGATGTTGGGGTAGAACTTGAGCTTGTTCTCGACGTATTTCGGCGGGAACAGCGAGCCGTCGTTCAGCTTGCCGACGTCCTTGGCGCGATCGATGATCTTCAGGTGCCCGTTCTCGGCGAAGAAGCCCGCATCGCCCGAGCGCACGAAGCCGTCCGGCGTCTTGGTCTCGGCGGTCTTCTCCGGGTCCTTGTAATAGGCCTGGAAGACGCCGGGCGAGCGGAACAGCACCTCGCCGTTCTCGTCGATCTTGATCTCGACGCCGGGCACCGGGCGGCCCACGGTGTCGGCGTGGATCTCGCCGTCGGGCTGCATGGTGACGTAGACCGAGGCCTCGGTCTGGCCGTAGAGCTGCTTCAGGTTCACGCCGATCGAGCGGTAGAAGCGGAAGATCTCCGGCCCGATCGCCTCGCCGGCGGTGTAGCCGACCTTGATGTCGGTGAGGCCGAAGCGGTTGCGCAGGGGCGCGTAGACCAGGAAGTCGCCGAGCCCGTAGATCAGCCGGTCCATGCCGCCGACGTCCGCGCCGTTGAGGATCCTCTCGCCGACCTTGTTCGCGTGATCGATGAAGTACTTGAACATCCGCCGCTTGAGCGCGCTCGCGTCCTCCATGCGCACCATGGTGAGGGTGAGCATGTTCTCGAACACGCGCGGCGGCGCGAAAGCGTAGGTGGTGCCGATCTCGCGCCGGTCCTCGACCACGGTGTCCGGGCTCTCGGGGCAGTTGACGCACAGCCCCGCCAGGATCGCCTGGGCGTAGGAGAAGATGTGGTCGCCCACCCAGGCGAGCGGCAGGTAGGCGATGATCTCGTCGCTCTCGTCGAGCTTGTCGAAGTCGCAGCCCATCTTGGCGGCGGCGAGGACGTTGTCGTGGGTGAGCATCACCCCCTTCGGCCGGCCCGTCGTGCCGGACGTGTAGAGGATGATGGCGAGATCCTCGCCCTTGCCCGCCGCGAGCGCCCCGTCGATCACGGAGGCGATCTCGGCGTCGCGGGCGAGCCGCGCCTCGCCCTCGGCGATGAAGCCGTCGAGCGGATGCAGGCGGGAATGGTCGTAGTCGCGCAGGCCCCGCGGCTCGTCGTAGAGGATGTGGGAGAGCGTCGGCACCTGCTCGGCGACCGAGAGCAGCTTGTCGACCTGCTCCTGGTCCTGAACGACGGCGGTGACGACCTCGGCATGGGCGAGGACGTAGGCCATCTCCTCGGCGACCGAGTCGGCGTAGACGGGCACAGGGACCGCGCCGATCCATTGCGCCGCCGCCATCGCCCAGTAGAGACGCGGCCGGTTGGCGCCGACGATCGCGACCTTGTCGCCCTTGCGCACGCCGAGACCGTGCAGCCCGGCCGCGAAGCCGCGCACGGAATCGTGCACGCGCTTCCAGTCCCAGGACTGCCAGATGCCCAGATCCTTGTGACGGAAGGCGATGCGGTTCGGGCGAACGCGGAGGTTGCGCGCGATCAGCTTCGGAAACGTGTCCTCGCGCGCGGCGTCGGCCGTCGTCAAGGGCCTCTCCCTCTGTGGTCGCCCGATCGGCCGCGCCGGTCTCGAGCGAGTGTTCCCTCACCGGACGCGCGGTTTTACCGCGTTCTATCCGTTACCGGCCAGCCTCGCCGGGCGTTTGGACCCCGTTTCGACGCTGGCCATGGGTATTTGTCACGACACGGCGAAGGCGGGCAAGACCCTACTTTCTGATGAGACGTCGCGCCGCGCCGCCGCTTTTGACGTTGTCAATCGCGACCCGGCCCCGCACAGTGCCGCGGGGCGCGGGACGCGAGGATCACGGGGAAGAGGCTTGGGCGCGACCTTCGGCGCGAAACGACAGGGGCGTCCGCTCGTCTGGCATCTCGCCGTGTTCGCCGCGGCTCTGGCGGCGCCGGTCTTCGTCTTCGTCGCCGTGCTCATGTGGCAGCTGGCGCAGGCGGAGCAGGCGCGCTACGAGCGCGAGGCGGCCGACCGCGCGAGCGAGATCGCAGCGGCGGTGGATCGCGAGCTCGCGGGGCTCGCAGCCGCGACGCGGGCGCTCGCCACGGATCCGGCTCTCGACGAGGGCCGCCTCGACGCCTTCGCCCGGCGCGCCCGCATGGCGCTCGGGGCGGCCGAGGCGGACGTTCTCGTCACCACCCGCGAGGGCGTGCGCCTGCTCGACACGCGCCTGCCCGCGACCGCGCTTCCCGCGCCGCCGACCGAGGTCTATTCCTGGGAGCGGCTGTCCCCCGGCGGGGCCATCGTCTCCGATTTGATCGCCACCGAGCCGGACGCCCCCGGCGCGCCGGCCCATCCGCGCATCGCGGTCAGCGCCCGCTCGCTGATCGGGGACAGCACGCCGGTCCTCGTCAGCATCGCCGTGCCCGCGGGCAGCATCCTCTTCGAGCAGGAGATCGCGGCGCCCTTCGTCGCCTCCGTCTTCGACCGCCGCGCGGTGCTGCTGGCGCGCAGCGTCGAGCATCATCGCTATGTCGGCGTCCAGGCGTCGGAGGAGCTGCTCGCGCTGACGACGGGCGCGCGCGGCCACGTCATCAAGCCCAATTTCGACGGCGTGCCGACGCTGGCCGGCTACGCGCGCACCCGGCTCGGCCAGTGGACCGTGCTCGCCATGGTGCCGGAGAGCGTCGCGCAGGCGGCCTCGCAGACCATGCTGGCGACGCTCTCCGTCGTGGGTCTCGGGCTCGCGACGCTCTCGGCCGCCCTCGCGGCCCTGTTCGGCCGGCGCGCGGCCGCCGCGGTGCGGCGCGTGCGGCGCATGGCGCGCCTCGTCGGCCAGGGCGACACGCCGGACCCGGTCGTCACGCCGGTCCGCGAGGCGAACGAGGTGGGCGAAGCGCTCGCCCAGGCCGCGCGCGATCTCGCCGAGCGGCAAGCGGCGCTCGGCGAGAGCGAGCGCCGCTTGCGCGACACGCTCGACAACCTGATCGCGCTCGTCGGCGTGCTCGAGCCCGACGGGACGCTGGTCGAGATCAACCGGGCCCCGCTGCGCGCCACGGGACGATCACGGGCCGACGTGATCGGTCGCGAGCTCTGGGACGCCTTTCCCTGGAGCGGCGACGCGCGGGCGCGCGACGTCCTGCGGCGGATGGTGCGCGAGGCCGCCGCCGGGGCGACGCCGCGGATCGACCTCGCCGCGCCCCGCGGCGACGGCAGCCGCATCGTGCTCGATCTCCAGATCGCGCCGCTGCGGGACGCCGGCGGCGCGATCGCGCGGCTCGTGGTCTCGGCGCTGGACATCACCGAGCGCGAGACGGCGAGCGCCTCCCTGCGCGAGAGCGAGGAGCGGCTGCGCCTCGCCGTCGAGGCCGGGCGGCTCGGCTCCTGGGACGTGGATCTCGCCACCGACCGCTGCCTGGTCTCGCCGCGCACCGCCGCCATCTTCGGCGTTCAGCCGCAGGACCTCGCGCTGCACGCCGACTGGCTCCAGTTCGTGCTCCCCGAGGATCGCGCCGTCGTACAGGACGCCATGCGCGAGGCGATCGCGACGAACGCGCCCTACCGCGTCGTCTTCCGCGTGGTGCGTCCGTCCGGCGAGATCCGCTTCGTCGCCTCGAGCGCGCTGATCAAGCGCGATCCCGCCGGGCGGGCGGCCCACGTCGTCGGCGTGCATCTCGACGTCACGGACGAGCGGCGGGCGGAGGAGGAGCTGCGCCGCGCCGTCGATCTGCTGACCGTCATCGGCGAGACCGCGCCCGACCCGATCTACGTGCGCGACGCGCAAGGCCGTTTCGCCTTCGCCAATCCGGCGCTCGGCCGCCTGCTCGGGACGGAGCCCTCGGCGCTGATCGGCGAGACCGGTCCCGGGGAGACGCCGGCGACCGAGCCCGCGGCGGAGGACGAGAGCCCGGACCAGGCCCGCGCGCCGAACCCGCGCATCGCCGGCTTCGCGGCCGACATGGCGGTGATCGCAGGGGGCGTCCCGCAGGTCGTCGAGGAGGACGCGACGCCCCCGCGCGAGCACCGGCGCACCTATCTCGTCTCGAAGACCCCGATGCGCGACGCCCGCGGGCGCGTATCCGGCCTCGTCTGCGTCGCCACCGACATCTCCGACCGCAAGCGCGCCGAGGAGCGTCAGGCGCTGATGGTGCGCGAGCTGCATCATCGCGTGAAGAACTCGCTCGCCACCGTCCAGGCCATCGCCAACGCCACCGCGCGCACGGCGACGGACATCGCGGCGTTCCGCGAGGCCTTCAACGCGCGGATCATCTCGCTGGCGCGCACCCACACGCTGCTGACCGAGAACGCCTGGGGCGTGATCCCGCTGCGCGACCTGCTCGCGACCGAGCTCGCGCCCTACGAGACCGCCCCGGGCGGCCTGCGGCCCGGCGACGCCGAGGATGGGCGCCGCGTCTTCATGCAGGGGCCCGACGTGGCGCTGCCCTCCGACGTCGCCCTCTCCCTCGGCATGGCCGTGCACGAGCTCGCCACCAACGCCGTGAAGTACGGCGCGCTCTCCGCGCCGACCGGCACGCTCTCCGTGACCTGGTCGGTCGACACGCGCGACGGCCGCCGGGCGCTCCTGTTCTGGTGGGTCGAGCGCGGCGGCCCGGCGGTGTCCCCGCCGGCGCGCCAGGGTTTCGGCACGCGCCTCCTGCGGCACATGCTCGGCGGTCAGTTCAACTCGGACGTCGAGATGCGCTTCGATCCCGAAGGCGTGACCTTCAGCCTCGAGGTGCCTCTCGTCGAGACCGCCCGGAGCGGCGGGCGCGCCGCCGCCGAATAGGCGCGCGCGCCCTCAGGCGTGGGTGTGGCTGCCCCGGCCGTCCCGCAGGATGGCCTTGGCGATCAGCCAGCTCGCGGGGACCGCCGCCAGCACGCCGAGCGCCGAGGCGACGACGATCGGCGTCGCGCTGTCGAGCGCCATGTTCGCCGTGAGCACGCCGATGACGAGCGTGCCCGCGAACGTCGGGGCGACGAGGATGAAGATCAGCACGGCGAGCTTGAGCATGGGTCCTCTCCTGGACGCGCGGGGCCTCCCGCGAACGAGCGTGGCCGGACCATGGCCGCATCGGCCGCATCGCGCGTTGAGCTGGATCAAGCCCGCCGGGGCGATTGCGGCGGGCGTTAATGGTAAAAGCTCAAGAAGCGTTTAGGTAAACGCCGAGAGTTACGGTGAAAATCCAGTAAAATACCAGGTGGAATTACCACGTGGAAAGACGTGGCCCGCGATCGTCGACCCGTTGATCGATGGAGGGGCGACGATGCCGGCGCGACGCGATGCGCGCATGACGATCCGAGCGCGACACGCGCTGCTCGCCGCAGCGCTCGTGCTCGCCGCGCCCGGTGCGGCGACGGCGGAGCCGGTCCGCGTCGCGGATCTGGGCGGCGGATTCATCGAGTTCCTGCTGGGCGGCGCGCGGGCGCCCGCACCGCGGGTCGAGCGGGCGCCGCGGGCCGAGCCCGCGCCGCGCCGGGCCGCTCGGCCGATGCCGATCGCGCCGCGGCGACAGCCGCAGGCGCCCGTTGCGTCGATGCCGGCGGCCTGGGGCGTGAGCTATTGCGTGCGCCGCTGCGACGGCTACGCCTTCCCCCTCGGGACCATGCGCGGGCGCGGCGACGCCGCGGCCCACGCCCGCGGCTGCGCCGCCGCCTGCCCCGGCGCGGCGACGGAGCTCTACGTCGGCTCGCGCGCCGGCGGATTCGCAAAGGCCCGCGCGGTCGCGACCGGAGCGCCCTACGGCGTGCATCCGGCGGCCTTCCGGCATCGGACCGAGCGGGTCGCCGGCTGCACCTGCGCCGCGCCCGATGCGGGTCCGGCGGCGCGCTGGGCGTCGGGCGACGCGACGCTGCGGCGCGGGGACGTGCTGGTGACGACGAACGGCGCGCTCGTCTTCGACGGCTCTCGCTTCGTCGACCCAGACGAGACGCGCGCCGCCTCGCCGGCCCTGCGCGGACGCATCGACGACAGGCTCGGGCTCACCGCCCGGGCCGAGCGCCTCGCCGCCTGGCGCCGCGCGCATCCGCAGGCCGCGCTCCGTATCGACGCTGCCAGAGCCGCCGCCGCCCCGGCGACGCCGTTGCCGCCCTCGCGGCCCGGCGCGCACGAGAGCGCCGACGTCGCCTTCGCGGATTGGGGGCTGCGCCTGCGCTGACGCGGGAGCTCGGCCGGGCGCCGTTCGCTATCCCAGCGACGTGTCCAGGAAGGTCATCACGGCGAGCCCCACCATCAGCCCCGCGCTCGCGAGCCGCTCGTGGCCCGAGCGGTGCGTCTCGGGGATGATCTCGTGCGAGATCACGAACAGCATGGCGCCGGCGGCGAAGCCGAGGCCGATCGGCAGGAAGGGCTCGGACACGGATACGATGGTCACGCCCAGGAGCCCGGTCACGCCCTCCACCGCTCCGGTCGCCGTCGCGATGCCCAGCGCGGCCCGCCGCGAATAGCCGAGTCCGGCGAGCGCCAGCGCGACGGAGAGGCCCTCCGGCGCGTTCTGCAGGCCGATGGCGACGGCCAGCGGCACGCCCTCCTCGATGGTCTCCCCGCCGAAGCCGACCCCCACCGCGAGCCCCTCGGGCAGGTTGTGCAGCGCGATGGCGACGACGAAGAGCCAGATGCGCGAGAGCTTCGCTCCCTGCGGCCCCTGCCGCCCGCCGATGAAGTGCTCGTGCGGGGCGTAATGGTTGAGGAGGTCGAGCGCCCAGGCGCCGGCGAGCACCGCCGCGACCACGATCGCCGCCGCGACGGCGGCGCCGACGCCGAAGATGCTCTGGCCGTACTCGATCCCCGGCCCGATCAACGAGAAGAACGAGGCGGCGAGCATCACGCCCGCGGCGAAGCCGAGCGCCGCATCCTCGAGCCGCTTCGGCAGGCGCTTGACGAACAGCACCGGCACCGCGCCCAGTCCGGTGACGAGCCCCGCCGCCGTCGCCGCGCCGAAGCCGATCAGGATGGTGTTTCCGTCCACGCGTCGTCGCTCCCCCGATCGCGGTGCCGAGGGAGAGAACGGCGAAGCCGGGCGGACGTTTCGGATTGCTCTCGAGGACTAGGCCGGCGCTGCCAAGTGCGGCGTCATGGCCGCGATGAACTCGGCTTCTGTCCTCGAGCCCTCGATGACGGCGATGACCAGATCCGCGATGCTCGGATCGTCGGGCGGCGCGACACGCCGCCCTTTGGAGCGCAGAAAGACGACGGAGGCTGTGAAGGCAGCGCGCTTGTTCCCTTGCGCGAACGGGTGGTTTGGTGCGATCCCGAAAAGCAGTCGCGCCGCGAGAACCGGCAGAGCGCGCTCGCCGGAATAGGCGAAGAGGTTGCGCGGGCTCGCGACCGCGCTCTCGAGCAGGGCGGGGCGAAGAAGGCCGAACGGCTCGCCTGTTCGCGCGACCTCGCGACGATTGATCTCGACGACGGTCGCCGCGGTCAGCCAGCCCGGTTCCACCTCACTCGGCAAGGCGAGCCCTGATTTTCGGAAAGTCGTCCATAGCCTGCTCGATCAGCGCCGAATAATCGACGTCGCGCCCCTCCTCCCGCTGCGCCTCGGCGCGGGCCGAGAGCGGCGCCTTCACGGTCGTCGGCTTGCGGAACCGCGCGCGGGCGCGCGCGGCCGGGGTGGGATTCCCGCCGTCGGGCCGTGCCGTCTCGCGCGCCATGCTCGCCCCCGCAGGTCGATGTCGCGTCGTCGACCGTCCCACAATCGCCGCGTCTGTCCAGCGATCCGGGCTCCGAAACGCGGAAAGCCGCCTCGCGGCGGCTCTTCGGTACGGCGTCAGCCCTGCGTCTGGAAGATTGGTGGAGCCAGGCGGAATCGAACCGCCGACCTCTTGAATGCCATTCAAGCGCTCTCCCAACTGAGCTATGGCCCCACTCTCGTCCCGCGGATTGGGTCCCGCGGGGTGGTCCGCGGCGGGGAGGTCGGTGTCGATCTCCCCGCGACGGAGCGCCTGTTTAGACGGTCCGGAGGGGATGTCAACCCTCTTCTTCGTCCTCGATATCGCTGTCGATGAGGCCGGAGACGTCGTCGTCGCTCTCCTCCTCCTCGGCGAGGAACGTGTCGTCGGATTCGTCGTCGCCGAGGTCGATGTCCTCCTCGCCTTCGGCCTTCTTCTCCTCGCCCTCGGCCTCCTCGAGGGAGACGAGCTCGACGTCGGCCTTCTCGACGACCTCCTCCTCTTCCTCCTCGGCCGCCTGAACGGGGACGACGCGCCCGCCCTTGGCGCCGACGGCCTCGAAGGACGAGCGGGGATAGGCGATGCCCGTATAGGGAGACACGACCGGGTCGCGGTCGAGATCGTAGAACTTGCGCCCGGTCTCGGGGCAGGTCCGCTTTGTGCCGAGTTCCGGTCTGGCCACGGTATAACCTTCGTTGAAGCTGAAACTTGGGGAAGACGCGCGGCTAGCGCCTCCGCGACGCCTTGTCAACGCGGACCCGCTATGTCGGCGCGTCGGCGGCGCTTGTCAACGGCCGTGCGCGCGAAGGGTCGCGACGGGTCGCGACGGGGCGCGAAGGCACGCGAGGACGGCGCACGGCGGATCGTGACGCGACGGCGAACGCATGCTAACCGTCCGCCCGTCCCGAGGTCCTCTGCCGGAGCCCCCCGTGCCCGAGCTCGCCCGAGCGTCCGCCATCGCCGCCGCCGGCACAGCCGACGCTCCGCGCGCGGACGGCGCCTGCGCGCCGGTGGCGCCGGATCTCGCGGCGTTTCTCCTCGGCCTCCTCGCCATCGGCGAGACGACCATCGACGGCGTCGGGGACGGTCCGCAGGTCACGCGCGTGGCGAAGGTCTGCGCCGCTCTGGGCGCACGGGTCGAGCGGCTGGGCGACGCGTCCTGGGCGCTGGCCGGGGTGGGCGTCGGCGGGCTCGTGACGCCCCGGGCCCCGCTCGATCTCGGGCCGGACATGGACGCCGCGGCTCTCGTGGCCGCCCTCGTCGGATCGCATCCGATCACGGCCCGGCTCGTCGTCACGGCACGCGCCGCGCCGCTCGCGCCGGTCGCGGCCGCGCTCCGGCGCATGGGCGCCGCGATCGAGCCGCGGGAGGAGAACGGTTCCGTCGGCCTCGCCGTGACGGGACCGCGAGAGACGGTCCCGATCGCGTTCGAGGCGGCGGTCGACGCGGCAGGCGGGCCGTCCCCGGCGGCGGCCGTGCTGCTGGCCGGGCTCAACTCCCCGGGACGCGTGACGGTCGTCGCGCCCGTCGGCGCGCTGGATCCGCTGGTCGACCTTCTGCGCCGCTTCGGCGCGCGCGTCGCCTTGGAGACGCGCGACGAGACGTGCGCCATCGTCCTCGAGGGCCAGCCGGAGCTGCACGGCGTTCACGTCCGCGCGGACGCCGTGGCCGGCGCCTCGCCGCTTTCGCCATCCGAGCGGCCCGGCGCCGACGCCGACGCGCTCGCAACGAGGGAGCCTCCCGCATGGGGTTCGTGATCGCCGTCGACGGGCCGGCCGCTTCCGGCAAGGGGACGCTGTCGAAGCGCATCGCCGCGCATTACGGGCTCGCGCATCTCGATACCGGCCTGCTCTATCGCGCGGTGGCGCGGCTCCTGCTCGACAAGAGCCGCGCGCTCGACGACGAGCAGGCCGCCGCCGCGGCCGCCTACGCGCTCAACCTCGCCTACATGGACGAGAGCCGGCTGCGCGGAGCGGAGATGGGCGAGGCGGCCTCCCGCGTCTCGGTGATCCCCGCCGTGCGCGCGGCCTTGCTCGACCGGCAGCGCGATTTCGCGGCCCAGGAACCCGGCGCCGTCCTCGACGGCCGCGACATCGGCACGGTGGTGTGCCCGGAGGCCGCCGTGAAGCTGTTCGTCACGGCGAGCCCGGAGGAGCGGGCGCGGCGACGGCACCGCGAGCTCGTCGACCGCGGCGACGCGCCGCCCTACGAGAGCGTGCTCGCCGACATCCGCGCCCGCGACGCCCGCGATACGGGCCGGGCGTCCGCGCCGCTGCGTCAGGCGCAGGACGCGATCCTGCTCGACACGACCGAGCTCGACATCGACGCCGCCCTCGCCCGGGCGATCGCCGTCGTCGAGGAGGTGCGCGGCGCTTCGTCGCTTCCGTAAGGCGCCCACTAGCCTCGATCCGTCGCCGGCTGGCATGCTCCTCGCTTGAACCGCGCTCGGGGGGCTCTCCAGACGAGGAGGCCGAGGCGATGTGGGCGTTGCGTGTCGGCGGGAGTTCCCGCCTGGGCGGCTTGACCGCCCTTCTCCTCGCGGCTGCGGTCGCGAGCGTCGGGCCGGCTCGGACCGCGCAGGCCGAGACCGAGGTGGACGTCGCGCTGGTGCTCGCCGTCGACATCTCCTTCTCCATGGACACCGACGAGCAGGAGCTCCAGCGCGCCGGCTTCGTCGAGGCCCTGCGCTCGCCGGAAGTGCACGAGGCGATCGATCGCGGGTTGATCGGGCAGATCGCGGTTACCTATGTCGAATGGGCGGGCGTCGCCGATCGGCACGTGATCGTGCCCTGGACGCTGGTCGACGGCCCGGAGAGCGCCGTCCGCTTCGCCGAGGACCTCGAGTTCGAGCGCATCCACCGGGCGCGCCGGACCTCGATCTCCAACGCCATCGAGTTCGGGCTCGAGATGCTCGAGGAGAGCGGCGTGCGGGCGTTGCGCCAGGTGATCGACATCTCCGGCGACGGGCCGAACAACGAGGGTCGCTGGGTGACGGTGGCGCGCGATCGCGCGATCGAGCGCGGCGTGACCATCAACGGCCTCCCGATCATGCTCAAGCGGCCGGGCTATCTCGATATTCACAATCTGGACGAATACTACATCGACTGCGTCATCGGCGGCCCGGGGGCCTTCGTCGTGCCCGTGCGCGCGCCCGAGGAGTTCGTCGACGCGATCCGCACCAAGCTCGTGCTCGAGATCGCCGGCGAGGCGCCCGACGAGCCGTTGATCGAGCTCGCCCAGGTCGACGTTCCGACCGACTGCCTGATCGGCGAGCGGCAATGGGAGCACCGAAACCGTTTCTGAGAGGAGGCGTCATTCCGGGACGACCAGGATCGCGATCCGCGATCCCGGCGCCTCGGCGTCGGCGGCGAGCGCGAGCAGCTCCTCGTAATAGACGTCCTCGACGACGAGCCCCTCCTGGTCGAGATGGGCGGTGAGCGCCTCGTAGGCGTCGCCGATCTCGGCGTAGGCGCCCGCGTGCACCGTGCGCATGGCGTAGCCGGACGGCGTCGCCCCGAAAACGAGACGCGGGGCGGCGGCGAGCGCGGCGTCCGCCTCTTCCGGCTCCGGCGCGCGGGCGAGCGGCAGGTGCAAGACGAAGCCGACCATGAGATCGTCGCCGCCCTCGAAGGCGACGAGCGGCGCCCCGGCCGCGGAGAGCCCGCCGGCGGCGAGGCCGTCCTCCAGGACGCGCGTGGCCTCTTGCAGGGCGGCGAAGACGTCGTCCCAGGGCGCGCGCTCCCGCAGGAGAGCCGCCGGCCGGTCCACCAGCCGCACCGTCTCCACCGTCGGCGCGACGAAGACGCCGTCCTGCGCCGCGGCGGCGGAGGATTCCGACGCGAGGGCGATCGCGAGCGCCGTCAGAGCATGCCGTGCCTGCGTGCGAATGCCTGCCAAGCGACCTCCTCCCCTGCCGGTGGCTCCGCGACGATATACGGAGCGGTACGGCGGGGCGAGCCCCCCTGGCATTCCGCTCCACCCTGTCGCATATGTAGCCGCGTCCGTTCCGGCTCGCCCAGGCAGCTTCCCAGGTATCGCCCCATGTCCCCCCTCGCGCACCGCCGCTTTCTCAAGATGAACGGCATCGGCAACGAGATCGTCGTGCTGGATCTGCGCGGGACCGACATACGCGTGCGGCCGGAGGAGGCGCGGGCGATCGCGCGCGATCCGGCCTCGCGCTTCGACCAGCTGATGGTCGTGCACGATGGGCGCATCACCGGCGTCGACGCCGACATGAAGATCTACAATACCGACGGCTCGGAATCGGGCGCCTGCGGCAACGGCACCCGCTGCGTCGCCTGGGCGCTGACGCGCGATCCCGCGATGGGCGACCCCGCGAGGACGACGCTGACCTTGCGCACGAAGGCGGGCGTCCTGCCCGTCACGATCGACGGGGAGTGGACCTTCACCGTCGACATGGGCGCGCCGAAGCTCGCCTGGCAGGACATCCCCCTGCGCGACCCCTTCCCGGATACCCGCACCATCGAGCTGCAGATCGGCCCGATCGACGATCCGATCCTGCACTCGCCGGCGGCGGTCAACATGGGCAATCCCCACGCGATCTTCTTCGTCGACGACGTCGACGCCTACGATCTCGCCAGGATCGGCCCGCTGCTCGAGAACCACCCGATCTTTCCCGAGCGCGCGAACATCTCCCTCGCCGAGATCGTCTCGGAGAGCCGCATCCGGCTGCGCGTCTGGGAGCGCGGGGCGGGCATCACCCGGGCCTGCGGCTCGGCCGCCTGCGCCGCCCTCGTCGCCGCCGCGCGCAAGACGCTCACCGGGCGCGAGGCCGTGGTGGCGCTGCCCGGCGGCGAGCTGACGATCCGTTGGCGCGAGCGCGACGACCACGTGCTGATGACGGGGCCCGTCGCGCTCGAGCACGAGGGCCGGTTCGCCCCCGCTCTGTTCGCGGATCGCGCGGAGAGCGCCTGATGGCGGGGGCCGACGCCCCTCCCGCGCCGGAGATCCACACCTTCGGCTGCCGGCTGAACATCGCCGAGAGCGAGGCGATCGCCCGGCGCATGGAGGCGGCGGGCCTCACCGACGCGGTCGTCGTCAACACCTGCGCCGTGACCACCGAGGCGACGCGCCAGGCCCGCCAGGCGATCCGCCGGATCGGGCGCGAGCGGCCCGGGGCGCGCGTCGTCGTCACCGGCTGCGCGGCGCAGGTGGAGCCGGACGCCTTCGCGGCGATGCCGGAGGTCGCCCACCTCGTCGGCAACGAAGAGAAGCTCGAGGCCGAAACCTGGACGCGCCTCGCGCGGCCCGACGCGCCGCGCCGCCTCCTCTCCGACGTGATGCAGGCGCGCACGGCCCGCGCCCCGGACGCCGCGCCGCCGCGGGGGCGCACCCGCGCCTTCGTCCAGGTCCAGACCGGCTGCGACCACCGCTGCACCTTCTGCGTCATCCCCTTCGGCCGGGGGAATTCCCGCTCCGTGCCGCTGCCGGTCGTGATCGAGACCGTGCGCGCCCAGGTGGAAGCCGGCGCGCTGGAGGTCGTCCTCACCGGCGTCGACCTGACGAGCTGGGGCGGCGATCTCGACGGCGCGCCCCGCCTCGGCGCGCTGGTGAAGGCCATCCTCGCCGCGGTCCCGGACCTGCCGCGGCTGCGCCTCTCCTCCATCGATTCGGTGGAGGTGGACCCCGATCTCGTCGAGGCGATCGCCACCGAGCCCCGGCTGATGCCGCACCTGCACCTGTCGCTGCAGGCGGGCGACGACCTGATCCTCAAGCGCATGAAGCGCCGCCATTCCCGCGCGGACGCGATCCGCCTCTGCGCCGAGCTGCGCGCGGCCAGGCCCGAAATCGTGTTCGGGGCGGACGTCATCGCGGGCTTTCCCACCGAGACCGAGGCGATGTTCGCCCGCTCCCTCGATCTCGTGGCGGAATGCGGGCTCACCCATCTCCACGTCTTCCCCTATTCGCCGCGCCCCGGCACCCCGGCCGCGCGCATGCCCCCGGTCCCCGGTCCGGTGGTCAAGGAGCGCGCGCGGCGCCTGCGCGAGGCGGGCGAGGCCGCGCTCGCCGCCCATCTCGCGGCCGAGGTCGGCGCGCGCCGGCTGGTGCTCACCGAGCGCGGCGGCGTGGGACGCACGGAGACCTTCGCGCTGGTGCGCTTCCCGCAGGCGCCGCAGCCGGGCCGGCTCGTCGAGACGACGATCGCGGCGAGCGACGGGCGGGCGTTGCTGGCGGCGCAGTGAACCCCGCGCCGCCATCCCCCGTCTATTCACTGGATTTTCGTCACTGCGCGGCTAGGCTCGCCGCCACCGGAAAACAGCGCGCTTCGGGGGAGCGACGGCAATGGAATGGATCATCCTCGGCGTCGTGGCGCTGATCGTCGTCTACGGCATCGTCACCTACAACGGCCTCGTCGCCATGCGCCAGCGCGTGGACCAGGCCTATGCCGACATCGACGTGCAGCTGCACCAGCGCCACGACCTGATCCCGAACCTGGTGGAGACGGTGAAGGGCTACGCCGCGCACGAGCGCGAGACGCTCGACGCGGTGATCTCGGCGCGCAACCGCGCCACCCAGGCGCAGGGCCCCGCGGACCAGGCGGCGGCGGAGACCATGCTCACCGGCGCGCTGGGGCGGCTGTTCGCGCTGGCGGAGGCCTATCCGGACCTCAAGGCCAACCAGAACTTCCTCGGCCTCCAGAGCGAGCTCTCCAACGTCGAGGACAAGCTCGCCGCGGCGCGGCGCTTCTTCAACAACGCGGTGAGCGAGTTCAACGCCGCGATCCAGTCCTTCCCCGCCGTGCTGTTCGCGAAATCGCTCGGCTTCTCCGAACGCGAGTTCTTCGACGTCGGCGAGGACCGCCGGGCGGAGATGAACGTCGCGCCGCAGGTGAAGTTCTGACCCGCGCGCGGGAGGTTCCGGAC
Organism: Salinarimonas sp.; assembly: GCF_040111675.1. Classification (NCBI taxonomy): domain Bacteria; kingdom Pseudomonadati; phylum Pseudomonadota; class Alphaproteobacteria; order Hyphomicrobiales; family Salinarimonadaceae; genus Salinarimonas; species Salinarimonas sp. Next base: position 5,086,729 of record NZ_CP157794.1, read on the forward strand.
CTCGCGCGCGTCCTGCGCAGACCAACGAGGAGGCGGCGATGACGCCCGTCTTCGGGCTCTACAGCCATATCCGCGCGAACCGGTTCCGCTCCGGCCTCCTGATCGCGGGCCTGTTCGTGCTGGTGCTGCTGCTCGGCTACGCGCTGGCGCTGCTCGTGCGCGCGAGCGCCGACCTCGAGGGCGCGCCTTTGGACGTGCTGCTCGCCGGCGCGTTGGAGGATCTCGTCTTCTGGGCGCCGGGGCTCGTCGTCGGCACCCTGGTCTGGGTCGGCTTCTCGGTGATGATCAACGCCAAGGTGGTCGACGCCACGACCGGCGCGCGGGAGCTCTCCCGCGAGGACGACCCGAGGCTCTACCGGATGCTGGAAAACCTCTGCATCTCGCGCGGCATGACCACGCCGCGGCTGAAGATCGTCGAGAGCCCGGCGCTCAACGCCTACGCCTCCGGCATCACGCAGAAGCAATACGCCGTGACCCTCACGCGGGGTCTGATCGAGCGCCTCGACGACGACGAGATCGAGGCCGTGATGGCGCACGAGCTCACCCATATCCGCAACGAGGACGTCCGGCTGATGATGATCGCCGTCGTCGTCGCCGGGGTGATCAGCTTCGTGGGCGAGCTCACCTTCCGCTCCATGCGCTTCGGCATGCGCCCGCGGGGCGGCGTCTCGCGCAATCGCGGCGGGCGCGGCGGCAAGGGCGCGGCGATCGCCTTCCTGATCGCCATCGCCATCATCGTGATCGCCTGGGTGTTCTCGCTGGTGATCCGCTTCGCGCTGTCGCGAGCGCGGGAATACATGGCCGACGCGGGCGCGGTGGAGCTGACGAAGAAGCCGGACGCGATGATCTCGGCGCTGCTCAAGATCAAGGGCAACGCCGATCTCGAGCGCGCGCCGGCCATGGTGATGGAGATGTGCGTCGAGAACCCGCGCCGCGGCTTCATGGCCCTGATGGCGACGCATCCCTCGATCGAGGACCGGGTCGAGGCCCTGGTGAAGAACGCCGGCGGCCGCCTGCCGCCGCCGCAGACGAGCCCCGCCGTGCCGTTCCCGGAGGCGGAGGGCGCGGCGGGGGAGACGCCGAAGCCGGTCTCGGGCGGCACCGGCTCGGGAGGCGCTTCGGGAGGCGCTTCGGGAGGGCCTTGGGGTCCGCTGCCGACCCCCTTCCCGGGCGGCGGCGGGAGCGCCCCCGGCCCGTGGGGCCTGCCGCCGGACCGGACGAAGGGCTGATCCCGCGTCACGCACCCGCGGCGCCGGCAGGCGGAGGCCTGCGGGCGACGAGGCGCTGATAGGCGAGGCCGATCGCCACCAGCGCGAGGCCGAGCCCGATGAAGGAGACGGCGCGCATCACGCCCTCGAGATTGGCGAGGTCGATCAGGAACACCTTCAGCACCGCCGCCGCGAAGAAGGCGACGCCGACCAGGCGGGCGCGCCGGTCCTCGCGCGCGAAGCCGGCGGCGAGCGCGGCGATGCCGAGCCCGATCAGGGCCGCCGAATAGGCCCACATCTCGCCCTCGGTCGCCGCCCGCTCGATCCCGATCCGCGCGCCCTGCGCCGCCTGCCTTATCGCCAGGCCGACCCAGGCCGTGCCGAGCGCCAGCGACAGCCAGCCCGCGGCCTCCACGAACCAGGGCGGCCGCGCGCCCCGCGCGGCGTAGGCGAGCCCGGCGGCGAGCGCGGCGGGCAGCAGGTAGGCCGGAAGCAGGGAGTTGAAGATCGGCCCGCCGACGATCGCCTCGTCGGTGAGGAGCGGGTTCGCGGCGATGCCGAGCCCGCCCGCCACGAAGGCGAGCGCGAGCGCCGCGAAGGCGAGGCTGCCCCAGGTTGTCACCGGGTCCCGGCGCAGGAGGTCGATCCGCGTCGCCAGCGTCGAGAAGGCGAGCGCCGCCGTAGCCATCAGGCCGGCTTCCAGATGGTCCACCGTCGGCGCGAGCGGGTCGCCGCCGTGGAGCGCGTGGCGGATCTGGAAGAAGACCAGGAAGGCGCCGAAGACGAAGGCGAGGCTCTCGGAAAAGCGCGAGACGTTGTCGCGACGGGTGCGGTCGAGGAGGCGCGCGGCGAGCGCGAAGGCGACCGCCGGGACGCCGTAGCCGACGAGGAGCCAGTTGAGGAGGATCGTCCGGCCGGGATCCTCGGCGATGGTCGGATCGTCGACGAGACGCATCAGCACGACGAAGCCCAGCACGCCCACCGCCAGGCGCAGCGTCGGGATGCGGGTGCGATCGGCGACGAAGGCGCTCCCCAGCGCCGCGAGGGCGAGGGCGACCGTGAGCAGGCCGCGGTCGAGGGTGAAGACGAAGCCGGCGGAGAGCGCCGCGAGCGCCGCCGCGGCCGAGCCGGCGAGAAGCAGCCGCGCCGGCGTCTCGCCGTCGGCCTCGGCGCTCGTGCGCTGAAGCCAGGCGGCGAGGGCCGCGTAGGCCGCGGCGATCGCGCCCGCCACGGCCGCGAAGGGCAGGACCGGCGCGGCCTCCAGCACGCGGAACTGGTCGGTGAGCGCCCAATAGACCACGACGAGCACGAAGAGCGGCGCGCCGGATGCCGCCGCGGCGACGAGGGAAGCGGGCCAGCGGGGCAGGGCCGCGCCGCGCAGGAGGCGCGCGATCGCCGCCCCCGCGATGGCGAGGGACGCGAGCGCGGCGAAGGCGAGGAAGAGTTCGAGCGCCTCCGGCAGGGGCGGGCGGGAGATCCCGCCGGGAAGGACCCGGGTCGGCTCGTCGACGATCTCGTCCGCCACGGGCCAGAAGGCGAGCGCGCCGCCGACGATCGCCGCGCCCATCAGCGGCCCCGCCGCCGCGGGCGCGAAGCGCAGGCCCGCCGCGACCAGGATCGCGGCGAGGACGCCGCCGAAGGCGATGCGCTCCACCGGCCCGACCCAATCATCGGTGAAGATCAGGATCGCGAGCGTGGCGAAGCCGGCGAGCACGGCGGTCGCCACCGCGTCGACCTGCGGGCGCGGGGCGCGATCGCGCCCGTAGGGCAGGACGACGAAGGCGCCCGCCGCCAGCGCGATCTGCAGCGCCACATGGGCGAGGGTCGGGGCCTGATCGATGACCGAGATCCAGCCGACGGGCACGGTCCACAATCCCGCGCCGACCGCCGTCGATACGGCGAGCCAGCGCCAGCGCCGCAGCCGCGCGACGCCGTAGGCGGAGGCGGCGACGAAGGCGAGATAGGCGATCAGCGCCCAGGCGTTCGGCGCGTCGGTCTCGATCAGGAGCGGCGCGACGAGCGCGCCGAGCAGCCCGAGCGCCGCGAGCGCCGGCCCGTGCAGGGCGGCGGCGACCATCGTCCCGAGCGCGATGGCGGCGAGCAGCGCGAAGGCCAGCGTCGGGCCGATGAAGCCGTAGAGCGCGAAGGCGGCATAGGTGACGGCGAAGGCGGTGGTCGCGCCGGCCGCCGTGAGCGCGCCGGGCGCATAGGCGCCGCCGAAGGCCGGTATCGGCGCCGTGCGCCGGCGCAGGATCTCGCCGCCGGCCATGAGCGCGAGCGCGAACAGCGCACCGAGGCCGATGCGGGCGGCGGGGCCGAGCAGCCCCGCCTCGATCGAGGCGCGCACCAGGAAGATCCCGCCGAGCGCCAGCGCCAGCCCGCCGATCCAGACGGCCCAGCGGGTCCCGAAGCGCTCCTCGAAGCCGGGCCGCGCCACGGCCGTCTCGGGCTCCGGCGTTGGGCGCGCCGCGGCCGCCGCGGGCGGCAGCGGCGGGGGAAGCGGCGGCGGCGCGGGCGTCGCCTGCGGGGGGCGCGCGGCGAGGTCCTGCTCGGGCGCGGGACGCGGGGCTTCCTCGGGCGTGGCATCGCGGCGCGGCGGCGCGTGCTGCGCGCTGCGCAACGCGGCCATCTCCCGCTCGGCGAGCGCGAGACGCGTCTCCAGGGCGCGCACCCGCTGGCGCGCGGTGTAGCCCATCACCACGCCCGCGACGGCGAGCGACGGGATCGCCAGGAGGACGAGCCCGATGAGGAGGAAGAACAGGTCGTCGCTCACGTGGATCGCGCCCCCGGACGGCCGCTCGTGCGGCATCGCGCCTCATCCATAGAGCATCATCCCACCGAGCGGTATCCGGTCGGTGGACGAGACGATGCTCCGGAGGCGAAGCGAGAGCGAAATCCGCGTCCGCTCGCCACGCGGCGGTGGCGGCGGCGGCGATCCGTCAGGTCAGGGAGAGGCTGAAGGGCGCGCCCTCGAAGGCGTCCGCGCCGCGGCCGATGGCGTCGACGGCGTCGACCATGCGTCCGCGCCGGCCGAGAATGTCGTCGGCGACGGCGACGATCCGGCGGTTCGGCGTCGCCATGGGCGAGGCCGCCCGCAGGGCCCGCGCGATCGCGGCCTCGTCGCGCTCGGGCGCGAGCGCGCAGGCGGCGGCGAAGGCGCTCGCCGTGGAGCGGCTGATCCCGGCCCAGCAATGGATCACCATCGGCGCCGTGCGCTCCCAGCCGCTCACGAAGGCGAGGAGCTGCTCGACATGCTCGACGCTCGGCAGGACGTGGCCCTCGCGCGGCTCGATGATGTCGGACATGAACAGCGTCAGGTGCCGGCCCTCCGCGATGGCGGCGGGGCGCGTCATGGCGGTGCCGACGCTCACCAGCGTGACGAGATGCGAGGCGCCCGTCTCGAAGACGGTCTCCTCCAGGCGGGACAGGGGGCAGACGTGCAGGATCGGCATGGCACGAGGCAATCGCAGCCGCCGGCCCACCTGTCAACGCGACCGCGCCGCGCGGACAGCGGTTACCAAATGGTTAAAGTCGTCGAGCGCGTATTTACCCGTAATCTCACCGCCACATTTTCGCCACTAGTGGGACGACTTGAAGACGGCCAAGTGTTTGATCTGTGGTTTCGTTGCAGAAATAGCACGCACCGGATCAATTGCTTGGAAACCATTCTGGAGCACTTTCGCGAGGCCCCCGAGTCGCGATATCGAGGCGACATCCCAGTACATGAGGACCTCAGAATGAAACGTCTGCTCATCGCCTCCACGGCCCTCGTCGCGTTCTCGGCCGGCGCCCTCGCCGCCGACCTGCCCGTGCGCACCGAGCCGGCCCCCTTCGTCCCCGTCGCCCCCGTCTTCACCTGGACCGGCTTCTACGCCGGCGTGAACGCGGGCTACGCCTGGGGCGACTTCACCGGCACCGGCGGCGCGCTGTTCGGCGACGCCGACGGCTTCGTCGGCGGCGGCCAGCTCGGCTACAATGTCCAGTTCGGCAACTTCGTGGTCGGCCTCGAGACCGACCTGCAGTGGGCCAACTTCGAGGCCGACCGCCTGTCGCTGGCCATCCCGGCGGGCTCGGACGCCCAGCTCGACTGGTTCGGCACGACCCGCGCCCGCGGCGGCGTCGCCTTCGACCGCACCTTCCTGTACGCCACCGGCGGTCTCGCCTACGGCGGCGCCGAGGTGACGCTCCCGGGCATCGCGTCCGACGACAACACGCATGTCGGCTGGACGCTGGGCGCCGGCCTGGAGCACGCCTTCACCAACAACCTCACCGCCAAGGTCGAGTACCTCTACACCGACCTCGACGACGAGACCTACAACCTCGGCGCCGCCGGCACGCCCAGCGCCGGCGCCGAGTTCTCGACCGTCCGCGGCGGCCTGAACTACAAGTTCTGATCCCGCGAGGATCGGACACGACGAAGCCCGGGGCTGCCGCGCCCCGGGCTTTTTTCGTGCGCACGCGGCCGGGCGCTCGGAAGCGGCACCCCGCCGCCCGCCGTAAACGCGAGAGGGGCGCCCGCCTTCCGGCGGGCGCCCCTCTCGACGCTCGTCTGCGGGAACCCGCGCCGGCCGTCACTGCATCGTCGGGATGACGAACTCCGCGCCTTCCTTCACGCCCGAGGGCCAGCGCGCCGTCACCGTCTTCGTCTTGGTGTAGAAGCGGATCGCGTCCGGGCCGTGCTGGTTCAGGTCGCCGAAGCCGGAGCGCTTCCAGCCGCCGAACGTGTGGTAGGCGAGCGGCACCGGGATCGGCACGTTCACGCCCACCATGCCGACGTTCACCTTGGCCGCGAAGTCGCGGGCCGCGTCGCCGTCGCGGGTGAAGATGGCGACGCCGTTGCCGTACTGGTGGTCGTTGGCGAGCCGCAGGCCCTCGGCGTAGTCCTTGGCGCGCACCACCGAGAGGACCGGGCCGAAGATCTCCTCCTGGTAGATGCGCATGTCCGGCGTGACCTCGTCGAACAGGCAGCCGCCCATGTAGAAGCCCTTCTCGTAGCCCTGCAGCGAGAAGTCCCGGCCGTCGACCACGAGTTTCGCGCCTTCCTGCACGCCGAGGTCGACGTAGGACTTCACCTTGTCGAGGTGCGCCTTGGTCACCAGCGGGCCGAAATCGGCGCTCGGATCGGTGGAGGGGCCGACCTTCAGGCTCTCGACGCGCGGGATCAGCTTCTCCAGCAGCCGGTCGGCGGTGGCCTGGCCGACGGGCACCGCGACCGAGACCGCCATGCAGCGCTCGCCCGCCGAGCCGTAGCCGGCGCCGACCAGGGCGTCGACCGTCTGGTCCATGTCGGCGTCGGGCATGATGATCATGTGGTTCTTGGCGCCGCCGAAGCATTGGGCGCGCTTGCCGGTCGCCGCCGCGCGGGCATAGACGTACTGGGCGATGTCGGAGGAGCCGACGAAGCCCACCGCCTTGATGTCCGGGTCCTCCAGGACGGCGTCCACCGCCTCCTTGTCGCCGTTGACGACGTTGAGGATGCCCGCCGGCAGGCCGGCCTCGAGCATCAGCTCGGCGAGGCGCATGGGCACGCCCGGATCGCGCTCGGACGGCTTGAGGATGAAGGCGTTGCCGCAGGCGATGGCCGGGGCGAACTTCCACATCGGGATCATGGCGGGGAAGTTGAACGGCGTGATGCCGGCCACGACGCCCAGCGGCTGGCGCATCGAGTACATGTCGATGCCCGGCCCCGCGCCCTCGGTGTACTCGCCCTTCTGCAGATGGGCGATGCCGATGACGAACTCGCAGACCTCGAGCCCGCGCTGGATGTCGCCCTTGGCGTCGGCGACCGTCTTGCCGTGCTCGCGTGCGAGAATGTCGGCGAGCTCGTCCATGTTGCGGTTGAGCAGGTCGACGAACTTCATGAACACGCGCGCGCGGCGCTGCGGGTTCGTCGCGCCCCAGGCCGGCTGCGCCTCGAGCGCGTTCTCGACGGCGGCGCGCACCTCGTCACGGGTGGCCAGCGCGACCTTCGCCTTCACCTCGCCGGTCATGGGCTCGTAGACGTCGCCGTAGCGCCCCGAGGAGCCTTCGACCTCGCGTCCGCCGATGAAATGTCCAACCGTGCGCATTGTGCACGCCTCCCTTGCTCTCGCGGCATACCGATATCATTTGCGATATTTGCACAGCTATAGGAGAAATCGAAGCCGTCACGTGCGAAACTGCACGCACCATAACGCTGGGGAAACGCCCCCGGGGGCCGGTCCGCCGCTTCGCCTCCGCCGGGACCTTCGAGTGGAGTCTATCATGAGTCGCTTCGATTGGGACGACCTGCGCTTCTTTCTCGCCGTGGCGCGGGTCGGCCGACTCACCGTCGCCGCGCGGCGTCTCGGTGCGGACCATGCCACGGTCTCGCGCCGCATCACCGCCCTGGAGGACGCGCTGAAGGCGAAATTGTTCGAGCGCCGGCCCCAGGGCTACGCGCTGACCGAGCACGGGGAGCGCCTCCTCGCCAAGGCCGAGGCGATCGAGACGCAGGCGCTGGCGGTCTCCTCGGAGATCGGCGGGGCGGACCTCGCTCTCTCGGGCACGGTGCGCATCGGCGCGCCGGACGGCTTCGGCACCATGTTCCTCGCCCCGCGCACGGCGGATCTCGCCAAGCAGTACCCGGACCTGGAGCTGCAGATCGTCGCCATGCCGCGGCTGCTCTCGCTCTCGAAGCGCGAGGCCGACATCGCCATCTCGCTCGCCCCGCCGAAGGAGGGCAAGATCGTCGCCCGCCGGCTCACCGACTACAAGCTCGGCGTCTTCGCGACCCAGGACTATCTCGACCGCTCGAAGCCGATCGAGACGCCGGAGGACCTGCAGGACCATCCGGTCATCGGCTACATCGACGATCTGATCTTCACGCCCGAGCTCGACTATCTCGACGAGGTCTCGAAGGGGCTGCGCGCCAAGATCGCCTCGTCCTCCCTGGTGACCCAGATGGAGGCCGCCCTCGCCGGCGCGGGCGTCTGCGTGCTCCCGTACTACGTCGCCGCCCGAAACCCCCGCCTCGTCCAGATCCTGCCCGAGAAGACCAGCTTCTCGCGCTCCTACTGGCTGATCGTCCACGCCGACCTGAAGGACATCGCCCGCATCCGCGCGATGATGGACTTCCTCGTGCGCGAGGTGAAGGCGGCGCGGCTCGACTTCATGCCGGAGGATCGGCCGTGACGGGGCGGGCGCGCGCGGCTTGCAAAAAAGATCGGGGATAAATATTCCCTGTTTGTTCACAGAAGGCGCGTGCGCTGCTAGGCTGGACGCAATGCCATGACCTGACCGGCCTTCCACTCATGCTGCTGCGCGATCCCGACGACGAGACCTGTTCGACCGCGGCTCCAGCCGATGCGGTCCGGCCGAGCGGCGCGCCGGCGCGAGCGCTCGTCTATCCGGAACTCCGGTACATGGGGTCGAAGCGCCGGCTGATCCCCTGGATCCACGACGTGCTCGCGACGCTCGATTTCGAGACGGCGCTCGATCCGTTCTCGGGCACCGGCTGCGTCGCCTACTTGATGAAGGCGATGGGGCGGCGGGTGACGGCATCCGATTTCCTCAGCTTCACGAGCCTCATCGCGCAGGCGACGGTTGCGAACGGCACGCGGACCCTCGACACGGCCGATATCGATGCGATCCTCTCCTTGCGCGCCGATGTCGACGACTTCGTCGCACGGACCTTCGCAGGCGTGTTCTTCACCGCGGAGGACCGCGCCTTTCTCGATCGCGCTTCCGCAGGACTGCGCGGGCTCGACGATCAGGACGCGCGCGCTCTCGCCTATGCCGCGCTGTTTCGCTCCTGCTTGAAGAAGCAGCCCCGCGGAGTGTTCACCGTGTCGGGGGACCTCGCCCATTACGACGACGGCAGGCGGGATCTGCGTCTCTCGCTGGAGGAGCATTTCCGCGAGCAGGTCGCCGTGTTCAACGCCGCCGTGTTCGACAACGGGCGGATCAATCGCGCGCTCCAGGCCGACGTCTTCGCCGTCGACCCCGTCGGCTTCGATCTCGTCTATCTCGATCCCCCCTACGTGCCGCGTTCGGACGACAATTGCTATGTGAAGCGGTACCATTTCCTCGAAGGGCTATCCTGCTACTGGCAGGGCCTCGAGATCCTGCACGGGACCAAGGTGAAGAAGATCGCCAAGCGCTTCACGCCGTTCAGCTACCGACGGACGGCCGTGGATGCGTTCGAGCGCATGTTTGCGCGCTTCTCGAAGAGCACCATCGTGCTGTCCTACTCTTCCAACGGCTATCCCGACCTGGACGTTCTCGAGGAGCTCCTCCGCCGCTACAAGCGCAGGGTTGACATTTTCGAGCGTTCGCATCGATATCATTTCGGAACGCACGCTTCGGTAGAACGTGCACGGGTCACCGAATATCTCGTCGTCGGGCGCGAATGAAAGTCGTCGAACAGAGCTTGGACGAAGTCGTCGCGGCGCTCAGCCCGCTCGCCGTCGATTGGATGGACAAGGTGGCAGGAGGCGTGATCGCGAAGCTCGCGGCACTCCCCATCAAGGAGGCTTTCGGCCGCGAGGACATCTCGGCCCTTCTCGACGCGAACTTCGAGGAGGGCATGATATGCGCCCGCCTCTTCCTGGCGCTCTCCAAAGACCAGATGGAGGTCGCCCTGCGCGGGGAGCTCGGGCCCGGCGGCATCGGAGCGAAGCGCTTCGCCACGGATCGCACCGCGTTTCTCGATGCCTTCGAGCGGCTCGGCCTCCCGGCGGCGATGACGCGCGCCGTGAATTACGAGCCGGTCTGGAGCGATATCTTGGTCGAGCGGCTGCGCTCGGGGCGGGGTTCGGCGATCCAGGGGCAGCGCCGGGGACGAGGGCTGGAGGATTTCGTCGAAGCGGCCCTGGTCGAAGTTTTCGGAGCGGACGGCTATCGCGCTCGTTGCGTCTTCGACGGCGTTCGCGGCCGTCGCGCCAAGTGCGACTTCGCCATCCCGGACAGCACGCGCCCACGGATCATCGTCGAGACGAAAGGCTACGGTGCGACGGGATCCAAGATGACGGACATCATCGGCGACCTCGACGCCATTATCGACGCCAAGCGCCACGATCAGCAGCTCCTTTTCGTCACGGACGGCACGACCTGGCAGGCTCGCCTGTCGGATCTACGCAAGATCGTGGAGCGGCAGAACGACGGGAAGATCGCGCGCATCTACACGATGAAGATGCGCGACACCTTGGTGGCGGACCTCGCGACGTTGAAGGCGCAATTCGGTCTCTAGCCTCACCCCGCGCGCCGCTCCCCCTCCCGCTCTCCACGCTTCATCCGCTCCGCCGCCGCCTCGAGCACGACGCCGAGATCCGCCGCGGCCGCGCCCGGATCGCGAAGCAGGGCGAGCAGGCCGTCCGGCGTCGCGCGCAGGAGCGCGTCCAGGGGCGCCGGCCGCGCGATCAGGTAGCCCTGCACCTCGTCGCAGCCCCGCGCGAGAAGCCGCAGCAGCTGGCCGGGCGTCTCCACGCCCTCCGCCACGACGCGCACGCCGAGCCCCTCCGACAGCCGCAGCACCGACTGGACGATGTGCCAGGCGCTCTCGTCCTCGCTCATGGCGCGGATGAAGGAGCGGTCGATCTTGATCGCGTCGAAGGGGAACCGCGTCAGGTAGGAGAGCGAGGAATAGCCCGTGCCGAAATCGTCGAGCGCGATGCGCACGCCCAGACGCTCCAGCGCCTTGAGGATCGCGATCGCGCGCTTGTCGTCGTCGACGAGGACGCTCTCGGTGACCTCGAGCTCGAGCCGCGCGGCCGGCAGGCCGGCTTCCTCTAGAGCAGATCGCTTCCTGATGGAATCGCGCGGGGGATTCCCTTCGAGGCCAGTTCGTGATTCACGGTAGAGGCTGGCGGAGGAGGCCAGCCGCCATGACGAAGCCCCTCTCGATGGATCTGAGGCAGCGCGTCCTCGCTGCGGTCGATGCCGGCATGAGCCGCCGGGCCGCGGCGGACCGCTTCGGGATCGCGCCGTCCGCGGCGGTGAAGTGGTTCAACCTTCGGCGCGAGACGGGCTCGGTCGCGCCGCGGGCGCAAGGCGGCGACACGCGGTCCGGGCGGATCGAGGCGCTCGGCCCGGTCATCCTCGCGATGGTGGAGGAGGCGCCGGATCTCACCCTCGTCGAGATCGCCGAGCGGCTCGAGCGCGAGCACGGCGAGCGCTTCGCGCCCTCGACGGTGCACCGCTTCTTCGGCCGCCACGGCCTGACGTTCAAAAAAAGTCCGGCCACGCCAGCGAGCAGGACCGCGCCGACGTCGCCGCGGCCCGCGAGGCCTGGTTCGAGGAGCAGCCCGAGCTCGACCCGCAGCGGCTGATCTTCATCGACGAGACCTGGCTCAACACCAAGATGGCGCGGTTGCGGGGCCGCGCCCCCGAAGGCGAGCGCCTGCGCGCCGGCATCCCTCACGGCCATTGGCGCACCACGACCTTCGTGGCCGGGCTCAGGATCGGCGGGATCGACGCGCCGATGCTGATCGACGGCGCGATCAACGCGGCGAGCTTCCTCGCCTACGTCCAGCAGGTCCTGGTTCCGACGCTGAGCCCCGGCGACGTGGTGATCATGGACAACCTCGCCAGCCACAAGACCCCCGCCGTGCGCGAGGCCATCGAGGCGGCCGGAGCCGAGCTGCGCTTCCTGCCGCCCTACAGCCCGGACTTCAACCCCATCGAGAACGCCTTCGCCAAGCTGAAGGCCCTGCTCAGGAAGGTCGCCGCCCGGACGCGCGACGCCCTCTGGAGCGCCGTCGCCGACGCCATCGAAGCCTTCCCGCCAGAGGAATGCGCGAACTTCTTCACCGCAGCAGGATATGAACCCGAGTGGTGAGAATCTGCTCTAGGGCGCCCGTCACGGTCTCGAGGAAATCCGGATCGCGGAACTGGCGCGGGCTGACGTTGACGCTCACCCCCGCCTCGGGGAAGCAGCGGGCCGCCGCACGGCAGGCCTCGCGCAGGGCGAAGGCGCCCACGGGCACGATCAGGCCCGTCTCCTCGGCCACGGGAACGAAGTCGCTCGGCGGCACCGGCCCGTCCTCCGCGGTCCAGCGCAGCAGCGCCTCGTAGGAGACGATCCGGCCCGTGACGAGATCGAGCCGCGGCTGGTAGTGCAGCGTCAGCTCGCCGCGCTCCACCGCCCCGGCGAGCGCCGATCCCAGGCGCTTGCGGCGGCGCTGGGCCTCGCCCATGCCGGGCTCGTAGACGGCGTAGCCGTTGCGACCGGCGTTCTTCGCGGCGTAGAGCGCCGTGTCGGCGGTGTGGAAGAGCCCCTCCGCGTCCCCGGCGTGATCGGGGAAGAGCGCGAGCCCGATCGAGGCGCAGGGGCGGATCTCCTGGCCGCTCGGCAGCGTCACGGGTCGCGCGATCTCGCGCAGCACGCGATGAGCGAGGTCCGCGGCCTGCGTCGCGAAGACGAGGCCGGTCTGGATCATCGCGAACTCGTCGCCGCCGAGCCGCGCGGCGCAGTCCTCCGAGCGGCACAAGCCGCGCAGCCGCTCCGCCACGGCGCCGATCACGGCGTCCCCGGCGGGGTGGCCGTAGAGATCGTTGATGTCCTTGAATCGGTCGAGATCGACGAGGAGCAGCGCCGCCGTCGTGTGGTCGTGCTGCGGGCGCTCGATCAGGGCGGCGAGGCGACGGTTGAAGGATTCGCGATTGGGCAGGTCGGTGAGAGGGTCGTGCAGGGCGAGATGGTAGATGCGCGCCTCCGCCGCGCGCCGCTCGCGCAGATCCGCGACGGCGAGGACCTGCGCCTCGGCGCCCCGGAAGGTGATGACCCGCCTGCGGACCTCGACCGGGATCGGCGCCCCGCCGGCGCCGCGCACCCGCGTTTCGTGCGGCACGCCGTCGGCGCTCTCGAGACGCCGGCGCAGGTCCGGCCAGTCGCTCGGGGGCACCAGGGCGGCGAGCGCGCGGCCGCGCAGATCGGCGACCCGCGCGCCGAACAGGATCTCCGCGGCCGAATTGGCGTCCGCGACGACGCCGTCGTGCAGGAGCAGGATGCCTTCGAAGCTCGCGTCGGCGAAGGCCGCGAGGCGCGCCGCCTCCTCCTCCGCCCGCCGTCGCTCGGTCTCGTCGCCGCGTCGCGCCTCGGCGGCCTGAAGCGCGTCCATCAGGCGGTTGAACAGCCGCGTGAGCGTCTGGGCGTCGTCGCCGTCCTGGACGGGCAGGCGCGCGGCGAGATCGATGTCGCCGCGCACCAGCGAGCGCATGGCGTCCTCGACATGGCCGGTGCCGAGCCGGGTGGCGTGCTCGGCCTGGTTCAGGCCTGCCTCCTCCTCCTCGACCGCCACCCGAATCGGGGCGAGGCGCGCGAGCGTCGCCAGCGCGAGGACGCCGAGGCCGAAGGCCCAGACGGCGTTGACGCCGACGCCCAGCGCCTGGATCCCGAGCTGGGCGAGGCGATCGCCCGCCGGCAGATCGGCCAGCGGCGCGAGCAGCGCCAGAGCGATCGTCCCGAACGCTCCGGCGGCGCCGTGCACGCCGATGGCGCCCACGGCGTCGTCGATCCGCAGCCGAGTCTCGAGCAGGCGGTTCGCCGCGTTCGCGACGAGCCCGCCGAGAAAGCCCACCAGCACCGCCGCGGCCGGCTCGAGCACGTGGCAGCCGGCGGTGACGGCGACGAGCCCGCCGAGAAGGCCGTTGACCGAACGCTCCGGCGGCAGCCGCCGGCGCGTCCAGCCGAGCAGATAGCCGGCGGCGCCGCCGGCGGCGCCGGCGAGGATGGTGTTCAGCACGATGCCGGCCACGGCGTCGGATGCCGCGAGCGTCGAGCCGCCGTTGAAGCCGAGCCAGCCGACGAACAGCACGAGCGCGCCCGCGGCGCAGAGCACGGGGCTGTGCCCGGCGATGCGCACCGGCGCGCCGTTCGCATCGAAGCGGCCCGCTCGCGGCCCCAGCACGATGCAGGCGGCGAGCGCCACCCAGGCGCCGGTGGCATGGACCACGGTGGAGCCGGCGAAATCGACGAAGCCGAGCGCGCCGAGCCAGGCGCCGGGCGCGGGGTACAAGGCCGCGCCCCAGGTCCAGTGCACGAAGACCGGATAGATCAGCGCCGCGAGGACGAGCGTGCACACGACGTAGGCGGACAGGCGCATCCGCTCCGCCACGGCCCCCGCGACGATGGTCGCGGCCGTGCCGCAGAACATCACCTGGAAGACGAAGAAGCCGATCTCCTCGGGGCCGAGATCGCGCAACAGCACGAACCGGCTGTCCAGCACGGTCGCGAGGTCGTCCATGGCCCCGCCGAAGGCGATGGCGAAGCCGATCGCGGCGAAGGCGAGGACGGCGAAGACGAAGTCGAGGAGGTTCTTCTGCGCCACGTTGACGGCGTTCTTGGTGCGCACGGCGCCGGCCTCGAGCAGCATGAACCCGATCTGCATCAGGAGGACCAGCGCAGCCGCGGTCATGACCCAGGTGGCGTCGAGACGCGCCGCGAGATCCTGCGCGGCGTAGGCCGGTCCTGACCAGAAAAGAAGCAGAATGATCAGGATATAGGCAGCTGAAAGGGCGGTTCGGTGCATGGCGAATACCCGCTTCGACTCGGCAGGTATTTGCGCCTGATCATCTTAACTTTGCGTGATGCACAGCCGGCGCTCGGCCGACGTCACGCCGCTTCCCGCGCGAGGGCGCTGCGCATGCAGTCGAGGACGACGGGCTTTCCCGGCCGCGCCACGAGCGTGCAGCCGCGCGGAATCTCCCGCCAGCCCTCGCGGCTGTCGTCGATCGGCTCGGACACGACGAGGAGGCCGGCCTCCGTCTCGCGCCAATAGAGCGACGGCGGGCGGTCGTCGCAGGCCCAGCGACAGGCGACGAGGGTCTCGCCGTCGGTATAGGCGGCGGTGAAGCGCAGCGGCTCGTCGATGTCGGCGGCGCGGACGAGCCCGCGGGCGACGGCGAGGGTGCGCGCCATGGCGCCGATCGGGTCCTCGGCGAGCCCGTTCGCGAGGGCGACGAGGAACAGCGCCTCCGAATCGGTGCCGCCCTCCCGCGCGTCGTAGAGCCCGTCCGGGATCAGCGCCTCGAGCCGCCTTCGGATCCGGCCGTAGCCGCCGATCTGGCCGTTGTGCATGAACAGGTGCCGGCCGTGCTTGAACGGGTGGCAATTGGCCCGGGTCGTCGCCGTGCCGGTCGAGGCGCGGACATGGGCGAAGAACAGCCGCGAGCGCACCTGCTCGGAGAGGTTCGCCAGGTTCTCGTCCGACCAGGCGGGGCGGATCTCCCGATAGAGCCCCGGCTCCGGCTTCTCGCCGTACCAGCCGATGCCGAAGCCGTCCCCGTTCGTCTCGGTCTTCGCCTCCTCGGCGTGGAGCGACTGGTGCACGAGCGAGTGCTTCGGCGCGCAGACGAGATCGGCGATGAAGACCGGGTCGCCCCGGTAGGCGAGGAAGCGGCACATGGCCGGGAGGGCTCCTGGGGCGCACGGATTCGCGCGCCATCGTAGATCAGGATTACCCCCGATCCGAGCCGCCGACAACGGCCCGGCTCACCCCTCCACCGCCTCCGCCACCGCCTCCCCCAGCGACAGGGCCGACGTCAGCCCCGGGCTCTCGATGCCGAACAGCGCCACGTGCCGCGGCAGGCCGTGCGCCGTCTCGCCCGCGATCATGAAATCGGCGGCCGGCTCGCCGGGGCCGGTGAGCTTGGGGCGAATGCCGCAATAATCGGCGGTGAGCGCGCCGTCGGGGAGATCCGGCCAGTAGCGCCGGATGGCGGCGTAGAAGCTCTCCGCCCGGCGCGGGTCGACGTCGTAATCCTCCCCCTCGATCCACTCGACGTCCGGGCCGAAGCGCATGCGCCCGGCGAGGTCGAGGGTGAGGTGCACGCCGAGCCCGCCGTCCACCGGCGCGGGATAGATCAGCCGGGTGAAGGCCGGCTTTCCCGCGCAGGCGAAGTAGTTGCCCTTGGCGAGGACGAGCTTCGGGATCGCCTCCGCCGGAAAGCCCTCGGTGGCGCGTGCGATGGCCTGGGCGCCGAGCGAGGCGGCGTTGACCACCGCGTCGAAGCGGTGCGCCTCGCCTTCCACCACGACCTCCCAGGCGCCGTCCCGGAAGACGAGCCGGTCGATGGGCGTCATGACGGCGAGGGCGCCGCCGTGATCCTCGATCTCGCCCTGGAGCGCCAGCATCAGGGCGTGGCTGTCGACGATGCCGGTCTCGGGCGAATGCAGCGCCCCGACGCAGGCGAGCGCCGGCTCCATGGCCCGCGCCTCCTCGCCGGAGACGAGGTGCAGGTTCTCCACCCCGTTCGCCTCGCCCTGGGCGTGGATGGCGGCGACCTTCTCCGCTTCCGCGTCGCTGGTCGCGACGATCAGCTTGCCGAGCTTTCGTGCGGGGACGCCGCGCTCGGCGCAATAGGCGTACAGCATACGGCGCCCGGCGACGCAGTGTCGCGCCTTCAGGGAGCCCGACGGGTAGTACAACCCGGCATGGACGACCTCGCTGTTGCGCGAGGAAACGCCGGAGCCGATGCCGGTCGTGCGTTCGGCCACGATCACGGTATGACCACGAAGCGCGAGGCTCCTGGCCGCTGCGAGGCCGACCACGCCGGCGCCGATGACGAGGATGTCCATGCCCCGCTATCAAGCGCAGCCGCGCGCGATGCGCAAGCGGCGGAACGCCAGGTTCGGATCGGCGTTGCCGAGCATGGCGACGGGCAGGGGCACGAATACGGCGAGGCGGACCGCCACGGCGGTGGCGCTCGCCGCCGCGCTGTCGGCGAGCGCGACGAGCGCGGGCGCGCAGACGAACGGCTGCGGGGCGACGCACACGGTGGCCGTCGGCGACACGCTCACCAACATCGCCGCGCGCTGCGGGGTGACCCCGCAGGCGCTGATCCAGGCGAACCCCGCCATCCGCGATCCGAACGTCGTGCCGCTGGGCGTCACCCTGACCATCCCCGGCGCCGCGGCGCAGGGCCGGCCGGAGACGCCCACGCTCGACGACCCGCCGGCGGGCGGGGCGGGCGTGCCGCCGCTTCGCGTGATCCCGATCGGGGGCCCGCTCGACGCGCGCGTTCGGCTCTTCGCGACGAACCTTCCGCCCGGCGCGAGCGCGCTCGTCGGCAGCGGGCCGCGCCCCGGGTCGGCCCTGCTCTTCGCGCGCGGCCAGGTCGACGCCACCGGCGTCCTCTCCCTCGAGCTCGCGCTGCCGGACTGGATGCTCGGCGCGGGCGTCGCGCATCTCGTGGTCGAGGCCCCGATCGGCGGCCCCTGGCTGCGCGCCGCGCCCTACCCGATCGCGCCGGTGCGGCCCTGATCGCGTTGCGTCGAGACCCCATCCGGCGGTAGAAGGCCCGCCATGCCCGCGCGCCGGCCCGCGCGCACCCGACCCGGAGCAAGACCATGGCCTCGAAGCTCGCGCAGCTGCGCGACATGACGGTCGTCGTCGCCGATACCGGCGACATCGAAGCGGTACGCCGCCTCGCCCCGCAGGACTGCACGACCAACCCCACCCTGCTGCTGAAGGCGGTGAACGATCCCGCCTACGCGCATCACGTCGAGGAGGCGCTCCGGTGGGGCCGCGCGCACGGGGGCGCGCGCGAGGCGGTGGTGGCCGCTGTCTGCGACCGGCTCGCCGTCTCCTTCGGGACCGAGCTCGCGGCCATCGTGCCGGGCCGCGTCTCGACGGAGGTGGACGCGGACCTCTCCTTCGACACGCAGGGCAGCGTCGCCAAGGCGCGGGCGCTGATCGCGGACTACGCCGCGCGCGGCGTGCCGCGCGAGAAGATCCTGATCAAGCTCGCCTCGACCTGGGAGGGCATCCGCGCCGCCGAGATCCTCCAGACGGAGGGGATCGACTGCAATCTCACCCTCCTGTTCTCGCTCGTGCAGGCGGCGGCCTGCGCCGATGCCGGCGCCTTCCTGATCTCGCCCTTCGTGGGACGCATCCTCGATTGGCACGTCAAGGCGGGCGGCGGTCCCTACGAGGCCGAGACCGATCCGGGCGTGCTCTCGGTGAGACGCATCTACGCCTACTACAAGGCGCACGGGATCGAGACCGTGGTGATGGGCGCATCGTTCCGGAACGTCGGGGAAATCGAGGCGCTGGCCGGCTGCGACCGGCTGACGATCTCGCCGCAGCTGATCGAGGCGCTGGCCGCCGACGAGGGCGACCTGCCGCGCAGGCTCTCGCCCGACGCCGCGGCCGACGCGCCGGCGCGGATGCGGCTCGACGAGAAGGCCTTCCGCTTCGCCCTCAACGAGAACGCGATGGCGACCGAGAAGCTGGCGGAGGGCATCCGCGGCTTCGTCAAGGATCTGCGCAGCCTCGAGGCGCTGGTCGCCGAGCGGCTCGGCTGAGCGGGCGCCGCACGCGAAAAAGCGCGCCGACGGGCGCGCTCTCCTCGTGGGACGGAACCGGAAGACGGGACCGCGCGGCCCGGACGCCCGAAGATCAGGCGCCCCTGCGCTCGGGCGAGCGCTCGTCCTTCCTGCGCAGGCGCACGACGACGTCGACGCGGGCGACCTCGTAGCCCTCGGGCGGCTCCGGCATGTCGAGCACCGTCACGCCCTGGGTCGGCACGTCCATCAGCTCCTCCTCGCCCTCGACGAAGAAGTGATGATGCTCGGTCGGGTTCGTGTCGAAATAGGCCTTGCCGCCGTCCACCGCGAGCTGACGCAGCAGGCCCGCCTCGGTGAACTGATGCAACGTGTTGTAGACGGTCGCCAGCGAGACCGGCACGCGGGCGCGCATGGCCTCGTCGTAGAGCATCTCGGCGGTGATGTGCCGATCGCCCTTGCCGAACAGAAGCCAGCCCAGCGAAACGCGCTGGCGGGTCGGCCGCAGGCCGACGCGCCGCAGCTTGTCGCGCAGGTTCGACAGCGGGCAGCCGCTGCGGCCGGTGACCGAACCGGGTGTCATGTGAGGGCTGTGATCCATGTCGGAGCCGTGACGCCTCTCGAGGAGCTGAGCCGGAACGCCGCGGGCGGGCGTTCGTTTCCGTATTGATAGGGTCGAATGCGCGCGCTCGCAACCCGGTGAAGCACGGAGACGCAGCCTTGGGACGAAAAGGCGCGGTCCTGGGGATCGTCTCGGGCGCACCGCTCCCGGCGGATACCGGGTCGCGAGGGTTCGTGGAGGCCCGATCGCCGCTTTCGCCTTCGCGCCTTGGTGTGCTACCAGGACCGCTCGCGACGCACCGGGGCGCGTTACGGCGCCCCAAGAGCAGAGGACCGGCATCGATCCATGAGTGAGCCGCTCGAGAAGAAGTCCGCCTATTCCTACGAGGAGCTGCTGGCCTGCGGCCGCGGCGAGCTGTTCGGACCGGGCAATGCGCAGCTGCCGCTGCCCCCCATGCTGATGTTCGACCGCATCACCTCCATCGGCGAGGACGGCGGCGCCTACGGCAAGGGGCACGTGCGCGCCGAGCTCGACGTGCGGCCCGACCTCTGGTTCTTCGCCTGCCACTTCAAGGGCGATCCCGTGATGCCGGGCTGCCTCGGCGTCGACGCGCTCTGGCAGCTCTGCGGCTTCTTTCTCGGCTGGTCGGGCTCGCCGGGCCGCGGCCGGGCGCTCGGCGTCGGCGAGGTGAAGTTCTCCGACCAGGTCTTGCCGAGCGTGAAGAAGGTGGTCTACGGCGTCGACCTCAAGCGCGTCTTCCGCTCGAAGCTGGTCCTCGGCATCGCCGACGGCTTCCTCGAGGCGGACGGGCGGCGCATCTACGAGGCGAAGGATCTGCGCGTCGGCCTGTTCCAGGCGGACGCGGCCGGCGGCTGAGGCGGCCGAAGAGCCCTGCAGGGGCCGAGAGGGAGGAAAGTACCGATGAGGCGCGTCGTCGTCACCGGGATGGGCATCGTCTCCTCGATCGGGGACGATTGCGCCCAGGTGCTGGACAGCCTGCGCGCGGGACGCTCGGGCATCGTCTTCGCCGAGGACTACGCCCAGCGTAATTTCCGATGCCAGGTGCACGGCGCCCCGCGCGTCGTGCCCGAGGAGAAGGTCGACCGCCGCGCCATGCGCTTCCACGCCCGCGGCACGGGCTGGAACCACGTCGCCATGGACGAGGCCATCGCCGATTCGGGGCTCGAGCCGAACGAGGTCTCGAACGAGCGCACCGGCATCGTCATGGGCTCGGGCGGCCCCTCGACGCGCGTCATCGTCGAGGCCGCGGCGATCACCCAGGACAAGGGGCCCAAGCGCATCGGGCCCTTCGCCGTGCCCAAGGCGATGTCCTCCACCGCCTCGGCCACGCTCGCGACCTGGTTCAAGATCAAGGGCGTGAACTACTCGATCTCGTCGGCCTGCGCGACGTCGAACCATTGCATCGGCAACGCCTACGAGACGATCGCCATGGGCCGGCAGGACGTCGTCTTCGCCGGCGGCTGCGAGGATCTCGACTGGACCATGTCGAACCTGTTCGACGCCATGGGCGCCATGTCGACCAAGTACAACGACCGCCCGGCGGTCGCCTCGCGGGCCTACGACGTCAACCGCGACGGCTTCGTCATCGCCGGCGGCGCGGGCGTGCTGGTTCTCGAGGAATACGAGCACGCCAAGGCGCGGGGCGCGAAGATCTACGGCGAGGTCGTGGGCTACGGCGCCACGTCCGACGGCTACGACATGGTCGCGCCCTCGGGCGAGGGCGCCGTGCGCTGCATGCGCCAGGCGCTCGCGACCGTGAAGGTCCCGGTCGACTACATCAACCCGCACGCCACCTCGACGCCGGTCGGCGACGAGAAGGAGATCGAGGCCCTGCGCGAGGTCTTCGGCGTCGGCGAGAAGTGCCCGCCGATCGCCGCCACGAAGTCGCTCACCGGCCACTCGCTCGGCGCGACCGGCGTGCAGGAGGCGATCTACTCGCTGATGATGATGAACCACGGCTTCATCTGCGCCTCGGCGAACATCGAGGAGCTCGACCCGTCCTTCGCCGACATGCCGATCGTCCGCGAACGCCGCGACGACCTCTCGCTGGGCTGCGTGCTCTCGAACTCCTTCGGGTTCGGCGGCACCAACGCCACCATCGTGATGAAGCGGCTGGAGGCGTGAGGCTCTTTCCGCCTCTCCGGAGCGGGGGGCGGAGCGTGTCGCGACGGTCCGCGCGGGTTCCGACCGCCCCGCGCCCCTAGCCCCTCTCCCTCGCGGAGAGGGGCCGGGGGTGAGGGGCGTCGCCGGACGATCTCGACGGCGGCGATCGATCCGAGAAACTTGGGAAGGAAGATTGAGATGACCGCTCTGATGCAGGGCAAGCGCGGCCTGATCATGGGCGTCGCCAACGATCATTCCATCGCCTGGGGGATCGCGCGCACGCTCGCGGCGCACGGCGCCGAGCTCGCCTTCACCTATCAGGGCGAGGCGCTCGGCCGGCGCGTCGGGCCGCTGGCGCAGTCTCTCGGGTCGGATCTCTCCATCCCCTGCGACGTCGAGGACCTCGCCTCGGTGGACGCCGCCTTCGCGCGGCTCGACGAGGCCTGGGACGGCCGGCTCGACTTCGTCGTTCACGCCATCGGCTTCTCCAGCAAGGCCGAGCTGAAGGGCCGCTACGTCGACGCCACCACGCGTGACAACTTCACCCGCACCATGGTGATCTCCGCCTTCTCCTTCACCGAGGTGGCCCAGCGCGCGATCAGGCGCATGGGTCCGGGCGGCTCGCTGCTCACCCTCACCTATGCGGGCTCGACGCGGGTGATGCCGAACTACAACGTCATGGGCCTCGCCAAGGCGGCGCTCGAGGCCTCCGTGCGCTATCTCGCCAACGATCTCGGGCCCGACGGCATCCGCGTCAACGCGCTCTCGCCCGGGCCGGTGCGCACGCTGGCCGGCGCCGGCATCGCCGACGCGCGGCAGATGTACGCCCACCAGCAGGCGAACGCTCCGTTGCGCCGCAGCGTCACGCTCGACGAGATCGGCGGCTCGGCGCTCTACCTCCTCTCCGACCTCTCCGGCGGCGTGACGGGCGAGATCCACCACGTCGACGCCGGCTACCACATCGTCTCGATGCCGCGGGCGGAAGTGCTCAAGGCGCAGGAGGCGGCGGGGGTGACGGACGCGCAGGGGTGACCCTGCGCGCGCCCGCCCCGCTCACTCGAACTCGATCGTCGGCGGCAGGTCGCCGAATTCGCGGCGGCGCGGCAGGAGGTGCTGGCCGTAGCGGTCGGGCTGACCGACGAAGGCGGATTGCTTGTCGAGCACCATCATCTCGTAGACCAGCCGGCGCTGCGAGCCTTCGAGATTGCCGGGGATCGGCGTGTTCGGCGGGTCGAGCCAGTCCGGCGGGGCCGACGGGCGGACCTCGAGCTGCAGGCCCTGGGCGCCGGCGGCCTGGGGCGAGAGGGCGGTCGCGGCGGCGAGGGCGGCCGCGAGGAGCAGCGTGCGCGTCATGTCGTGCGCCTCCATCAGATCGAAAATCATCCTACAGGGACGACGCACGCCGCGCATGCGGGTTCCCCCTCACCGGGTGGCAGGCCGCGCCGGCGCGTCACGCCGGCGAGGGGATCCGTTCGACCTTGATCTCGTCCGCACGCTCCATGGCTCGGGCCATGTCGTAGGCCGCCTGCATGCGATACCAGGTCTCGGCGCCGCCGCCGAACGCCTTGTCGAGACGGATCGCCATCTCGGGCGAAATGCCGGCTCGCGCGTTGACGAGATCCGAGAGCTGGCGGCGGCTCACGCCGAGGCGACGCGCCGCCTCGGTCACGCCGAGCTCGAGGGGCTCCAGGCAGTCGTGGCGTACGGAGAGGCCGGGATGGGGCGGAGACTTCATCGGCATCAGAACCTCAGTGATAGTCGACGAGGTCGACGTCGCAGGCTTCGCCGTCCTCGAAACGGAAGATGATGCGCCAGTTCGCCGAAACAGTGACGGACCACCAGCGGGAGAGATCTCCCTTGAGCGGGTGGAGCCGGTAGCCGGGCAGGTCCATGTCGCTCGCTTTAGACGCCTGTTCGAGGCGGGCGAGGATGCGTTCGATCTTGGCCGCGTGCTCGGCCGCCACGCGACGCCGGTCGCCCGTCTCGTACAGACGCTGGAGGCCCCTGTGACGAAAATTGCGAATCATGTGAGAGGTGTAACCACTCACATTTCGGATCGCAAGTGCGACGATCCCCTCACCGCGTCCCCGGCCGCGCCGGCGGGGTCGGAGCCATGACGACTTGCGCCGCGACCTGCGCGGTCGCCGGCGGCGCGATCGCGGCGACCTGGTCGGGCTCGGCGCGCGGGGCGCAGCCGCTCGGCGCGCGCGCGGCGGCGGCGGCGTCGAAGGCGGCGGAGAGGCGGGCGTCGCCGCCGTCGTCGAGGAGGACCAGCCCGTCGACCAGGCAGGCGAGGTGGGCGGGCGTCGCTTCGTCGGCGCAGAGCCAGCCGGAGAGCCGCGGGTCGCCCCGGCCGCGGAAGGCGAGGCAGGCGCGCACCGGGCCGTTCTCCAGCGTCAGCGTCGCGACCTCGATCGGCCCGAACTTGGTGGCCAGCGCCTGCGCCTGGCCGGAGCGGGCGACGGCGAGGCCGGCTTCCGCCGCGGCGAGCGCGGTCTCGACGAAGAAGCTGCGCGCGGGCGGCTGCGGGCCCTCGGCGCCCGCGCGGTGCAGCGTCAGCCGCAGGTGCGTGCCCTCCTCCGCGAAGGCGCCGAAGACGAGCGTGTCCTCCACGGCGCCCGCGCCGTGGGCCCGGGCGGTGTGGCGCGAGGGCAGGCCGGCGAAGCCCGCCGCGTCGAGGCCGAGCGTGATGCGCGGCGTCGCGAGATCGCGCCAGACGGGCGGCGGCGCGGTCAGCGTCGGCTCCGGCCGGGCGAGGAGATCGGCGATCCCCTGCGGGCCCGCCGGCTCCGGCGGGCTCGCGTAGAGCGCGAGCAGCCCCACGAAGAGCGCCGCCGTCAACGCCCCGGACAGGGCGCCGGCCACAGGCCGCCGCCCGCCGCCGCCCCGTGCGTCGTCGTCGTCCCATTCCGCTCCGATGGCGAAGAGATCGTCCTCGCTCAAGCTTCTGCTGCGCGCGCGCATGGCTCACGCCGTCCCCTTCTGGTCCCGCCCAGACGATCGGCGCGCAGGCGCTCACGGCGGGTTACCGAGGGCCGGCTTTCGCGCGGCACGGTGAATCGCCGCTTGCACCGGCCCGCCCGGCGGTAACCATACGGCACATCGCGCAGTCGTCTTGACACGGCGCGCGTTTTGGCGGACGAGAGCGGCGTGCGCGCGTCGCGGAGCCTACTCCGCCATCGCCGCGCCACGGAACCGAGAGAGACAGATGCGTTTCGCTGCGCCTGCCACGCGCAAAACGAAAACGTCCACGACGGCGGCCACGACGGTCCGCTGAACGCCCTCTCGTTCCCGGACCTCTCCCCGCCGGGCGGGAGGTCCGAGCCCCGGAGCCGGCAGGCGTCCGCGGCGTCGCGACAGCCGGGGAGACCGGGTTCATCGCGAGGAGAATTCCCATGGGTTACAAGGTCGCCGTCGTCGGGGCCACCGGCAATGTCGGGCGCGTCATGCTCGACATCCTGTCGGAGCGCGCCTTCCCCGCCGACGAGGTCGTCGCCGTCGCGTCGCGCCGCAGCCAGGGCGTCGAGGTGTCCTTCGGCGACAGGACGCTGAAGGCGCGTGCGCTCGACAATTTCGACTTCTCCGACGTCGACATCTGCCTGATGTCGGCGGGCGGCGACGTGTCGAAGGAGTGGTCGCCGAAGATCGCGGCGCAGGGCTGCGTCGTGATCGACAATTCCAGCGCCTGGCGCATGGACCAGGACGTGCCGCTCGTCGTGCCGGAGGTGAACGCCGCCGCCGTCGAGGGCTACGCCAAGCGCGGCATCATCGCCAACCCGAACTGCTCGACGGCGCAGCTCGTCGTGGCGCTCAAGCCGCTGCACGACGCGGCGACGATCAAGCGCGTCGTGGTCGCCACCTACCAGTCCGTCTCCGGCGCCGGCAAGGCGGGCGAGGAGGAGCTCGACCGCCAGACCCGCGCGGTCTACTCGCTCCAGGACGTCGAGCAGAAGACCTTCTCGAAGCGCATCGCCTTCAACCTCATCCCCCACATCGACGTCTTCATGGAGGACGGCTCGACCAAGGAGGAGTGGAAGATGGTGGCCGAGACGAAGAAGATCCTCGACCCCAAGATCAAGCTCACCGCCACCTGCGTGCGCGTGCCGGTCTTCGTCTCGCATTCGGAGGCGGTCAACGTCGAGTTCGAGCGCCCGATCACCGCCGACGAGGCGCGTTCGATCCTGCGCGCGGCCCCCGGCGTGATGGTCGTCGACACGCGCGAGCCCGGCGGCTACGTCACGCCCCACGAGGCCACCGGCGAGGACGCGACCTACGTCTCGCGCATCCGCGAGGACATCACGGTGGAGAACGGCCTCTCCTTCTGGTGCGTCTCCGACAACCTGCGCAAGGGCGCGGCCCTCAACGCCGTGCAGATCGCCGAGGCGCTGATCAACCGCCGGCTGATCACGCCGAAGGCGGGGTGAGGAGGTGCTCAGTCGGCGGCGACGGGCGAGATGCTTGAAGGCCACTCCTATTGACGCTATATTGCGCCAATAGGAGTGGAGATTGCCATGCATCTCGAAGCCTTCGCCGAGCATGGGCAGTTCGCCCCGGGTCGGATCGCGGAGCAGCTGCGGACGACCCGCGACGAAGTCGCCCAGACCGTCGGGCTCGGCCGCGACGCCGTGCTGCGCCCGGAGCGCATCGCGAGCGCCAAGACCCAGAAGCGCCTCCGCGAGATGGTCGAGGTGTTGAACCGCGTAGAGCCCCGCTTCGGCTCGGCGCTCATCGCCTATGCCTGGTATCGCTCGGAGCCGCTGGCCGGTTTCGGGGGGCAGACGGCGATGCAGCTCGTCCGGGAAGGCCGCGCGAACGAGGTGATGGAGTACATCGACGCCGTCGATGCCGGCGTCTATGCCTGACCGCGCATGCGCTACACGGGCCTCCTCTACCGCGCCTTGAATCCGCGTTGGCATCGCGAGCCTCTGTCCGGCGAGGGTGCGCGGCTCCACGGCGGACGTTTCAATCCCAAGGGGGCGCCGGCCCTCTACACGGCGCTCTCCATCGCGACCGCAATTCGGGAAACCAACCAGGTCGGGACGCTTCAACCGACGACGGTCGTCGCATACGAGGCCGACCTGGAGCCAGTCTTCGATGCTGAAGACGCAGCTGCCCCTGCCGCGTACGACACGGCCCTCGAGATGCTCGCGGCGGGCGATTGGCGGCTTCGCATGCGCGACGAAGGGAAGTCGCCCTCGCAGCGCCTCGCCGAACGCCTCGTCGCCGACGGCTTCGTCGGGATGCGGGTGCGCAGCTTCGCGCGTGGCGCGGGCGAGGACGATCTCGTGATGGTCGTCTGGTCCTGGGGGCCGAGCCTGCCGGCTCGTCTGACGGTGGTCGACGACGCGGGACGCCTCGCCTGATCCCTCGCGCCCCGAATCGCCCCCGCGCCCTTCCCACCACGCCCCTGAGCGAATAGATAGGGGCGGGTGTTCCACCGCGGAGAAGAGAGCCCGGCGTGAAGAAGGTCTACGTCAAGTCCTACGGCTGCCAGATGAACGTCTACGACGCGGAGCGCATGTCCGACGTGCTCGCGCCGGAGGGCTATGCCCAGACGGATCGGCCGGAGGAGGCGGACCTCGTCATCCTCAACACCTGCCACATCCGCGAGAAGGCGGCCGAGAAGGTCTATTCCGAGCTCGGCCGCGTGCGCCAGACGAAGCAGGAGCGGGCGCAGGCCGGGCGCGAGACCAAGGTCGTCGTCGCCGGCTGCGTCGCCCAGGCCGAGGGCGCGGAGATCCTCAAGCGCGCCCAGGTGGTCGACGCGGTGGTCGGCCCGCAGAGCTATCAGCGCCTGCGCGAGATCCTGCGCGCCGCCGAGCGCCGGCGGGTCGTCGACACCGAGTTTCCGGTCGCGGACAAGTTCGACGAGCTCCCCGCGCTGGATGCGAGGCGCGTGCGCGGGCGCGGCGTCACCGCCTTTCTCACGGTGCAGGAGGGCTGCGACAAGTTCTGCTCCTTCTGCGTGGTCCCCTACACCCGCGGCGCGGAGGTCTCCCGCCCGGTGGCGAAGGTGCTCGCCGAGGCCCGCACGCTCGCCGAGGCCGGGGTGCGCGAGATCACCGTCATCGGCCAGAACGTCAACGCCTATCACGGCGAGGGGCCGGACGGGCGGACCTGGGGCCTCGCGCGGCTCCTCCGCGCCCTCGCCGAGATCGCCGGCGTCGCGCGCCTGCGCTACACGACGAGCCATCCGCGGGACATGGACGAGGAGCTCATCGCCGCCCACCGCGACCTGCCCTCCCTGATGCCCTACCTGCACCTGCCGGTGCAGGCGGGCTCGGACCGCATCCTCGCGGCGATGAACCGCAAGCATACCGGCGACGCGTACCGGCGGATCATCGAGCGCGTCCGCGCCGCCCGGCCGGACATCGCGCTGTCGTCGGATTTCATCGTCGGCTTCCCCGGCGAGAGCGACGCCGATTTCGAGGAGACGATGCGCCTCGTCGCCGATGTCGGCTTCGCCTCGGCCTTTTCCTTCAAGTACTCGCCGCGCCCCGGCACGCCGGCGGCGGACGAGACGGCGCAGGTGCCCGAGCCGGTCAAGGCGGAGCGGCTCGCCCGCCTGCAGGCGCTGCTCGAGGAGCAGCGCCAGGCCTTCAACCGCGACACCGTCGGGCGGACCGTCGAGGTGCTGATCGAGAAGTCCGGGCGCCATCCCGGCCAGCTCGCCGGCAAGTCGCCCTATCTCCAGGCCGTCGTGGTCGAGAATGCGGGCCTGTCCGTCGGCGATGTCGTGCCCGTGACGATCGTCCGAGCCGGCTCGAACAGCCTGTTCGGCGGGACGAACGCGTCCCGCGCGGGCGCCCCCCCGACGCAGCCGGACGTTTCCGCGAACGCTTCCGCAGGAGAGGCCGCCCTTGCCGTCCAATGACCGCCGCAGCGGCGATGCGACGAACCCGGGCGCCGCGGGGCATCCGGGCGTCGAGGAGATGGCGCAGATCAGCCTGACCTTCGAGGACAACAAGGCGGCGAGCCTGGTCTTCGGCCATTACGACCAGAACCTCGCCCATCTCGAGCGCAGGCTCGGCGTGCTCGCCAACGCCAACGGCAATTGCGTGGTCGTCCGCGGCGCGCCGGAGGCGTCCGAGCAGGCCCGGCGGGTGCTGGAGGCGCTCTACGAGCGGGGCCGCTCGGGCGCGCCCATCACGGTGGGCGACGTCGATGGCGCGATCCAGGAGAGCGCGTTCCAAGGCACGCTCTTCCCGGCCGCCGCGGACGAGGTCGAGCCCGAGGGGGGAGGCGGCTTCGAGGGGATCGCCACGCGTCGGCGGGGTCTCGTCAAGGCGCGCAACAAGGCGCAGGACGTCTACCTCCGCGCGCTCAAGGCGCACGAGCTCGTCTTCGCCGAGGGACCGGCCGGCACCGGCAAGACCTGGCTCGCCGTCGGCTGGGCCGTGTCGTTGCTGGAACGCGGCGAGGTGGACAAGATCATCATCACCCGCCCGGCCGTCGAGGCCGGCGAGCGGCTGGGATTCCTGCCCGGCGACATGCGCGAGAAGGTCGACCCGTATCTGCGGCCGATCTACGACGCGCTCTACGACTTCATGGACGCGCGCCACGTCGAGCGCGCGCTCGCCACCGGCATCATCGAGATCGCGCCCCTCGCCTTCATGCGCGGGCGCACCCTCACCTCGGCCGTGGTGCTGCTCGACGAGGCGCAGAACACCACGACGATGCAGATGAAGATGTTCCTCACGCGCCTCGGCGAGGGCTCGCGGATGATCGTCAACGGCGACCCCACCCAGATCGACTTGCCGCACGGCCAGGCCTCGGGCCTGGTCGAGGCGTCGCGAATCCTGCGCGAGGTGGAGGGCGTCGGCCGCATTCGATTCGCGGAAGGGGACGTCGTGCGCCACGATCTCGTGCGGCGAATCGTCGCAGCCTATGACGCCGACGCCCGCGCCCGCGGGGTCGTCCGCGGCCCCGAGCCGACGCCCAAGCCGGGCGCGCGACGCGCCGAGGCGTCGCCGGAGAAGCCCGCTTGAGCGCGCTCGACCTCACTCTCGATCTCACCCTCGAGGCCGGGTCCTGGGAGACGCTCGGCGACGTCGAGGCGCTGTGCGCGCGCGCCGCGGAGGCCGCGCTCGTCGTCGCCGGCGTCGAGGGTCTCGTGTCCCTCGAGCTGCTTCTGACCGACGACGAAGCCATTCGCGATATCAACCTCGAGTGGCGCGGTCAGGACAAGCCGACGAACGTTCTCTCCTTCCCGGCGGCGCCTGCGCCCGGCTTCCCCGGCCCCCGTCCTCTCGGCGACGTCGTGCTCGCCTACGAGACACTCGCTCGCGAGGCGCAGGACGCGGGCAAGCCGCTTTCCGACCACGCCGCCCACCTCCTCGCTCATGGCGTTCTGCACTGTCTCGGGTATGATCACGACACGGACGCGGCGGCCGAGGAGATGGAGGCGCTGGAGACCAAGGCCATGGCCCTCGTCGGCGTTAGCGACCCTTACGCCGGCGAACCCTGACCAGACCGCAGCGCGAAGCATTCGACGATGACCGACGGCTCTTCCCAAGCATCCCCCCCACGACCCTCCCCCGTCCGCGGCGCCGATCCCGGCCGCGAGCCCCAGACGGCCGATCGAAGTCCGATCGCGGCCCGTCCGCAGGGCGCCTCCTCCGAGGAGGCGATGGCGGACGAGCCGCGGCCGCCCGGCCGCGACGGCTGGCTCGACCGGCTCCTCGCCCGCCTCGGGCTGAGGCAGCGGGAAACCACCCGAGCCGACCTCGAGGACCTGCTGGCCCTCTCCGTGGAGAACCCGGACATCTCCACCCGCGAGCGGGCCATGCTCAAGAACGTGCTGCGCTTCCACCGCATGCGCGTCATCGACGTGATGGTGCCGCGCGCCGACATCGTCGCGGTCGCTCACGAAACCTCGCTCGGCGAGATGCTGCGGGTTTTCCGCACCGCCGGCCATTCCCGCCTTCCGGTCTACGGCGAGACGCTCGACGACCCGAAGGGCATGGTCCACATCCGCGACTTCCTCGACTACTTCGTCGCCAGGGCCGAGAACGGCGGCTCGCGCCGGCGCAAGCCGAAGACGCTCGACGCCGTGAGCCTGTCCAACATCGACCTGTCCACCACGCTCGCCTCGGCGAAGATCCTGCGCCCGGTCCTGTTCGTCCCGCCATCCATGCCGGCGGTGGAGCTGCTGGTCCGCATGCAGACGACGCGCACCCACATGGCGCTGGTGATCGACGAGTACGGCGGCACCGACGGCCTCGTCTCGATCGAGGACCTGGTCGAGATGGTGGTGGGCGACATCGAGGACGAGCACGACCTCGCCACCCAGGCGATGATCCAGGCGAGCGGGCCGGACACGTTCGTGGCCGACGCCCGCGCCGATCTCGAGGAGGTCTCGCAGGTCATCGGCTACGACTTCACGCAAGGCGACGTCGCCGAGGACGTGGACACGCTCGGCGGCCTCATCGTCGCCCTCGCCGGTCGCGTCCCGGCGCGCTCGGAGCTGATCGCCGGGCCGGAGAACTTCGAGTTCGAGGTGCTCGACGCCGATCCCCGGCGCCTCAAGCGCGTGCGCGTCCACCGCCGCGACCCGAGCCTGAAGCTCGTGCCCGCGGGCGTCGCCACCGGGGTGGCGGGCCGGCGCGCGGCGAACGGGGCCGGCGCCCCGCACGGCGGCGACGCCGCCGCTGAGGCGGAGCACGGCGCGCCCGCGGATCGGGACGCCGATGCCGGCGCGCGGTCCGAGGAGACCGCCCAGGAGCCCACCGACGCTTCCGGAAGCGAGCCCTCGAGGCAGCCGCCCGCATGACCGCCCTCGCGCACCGCGTCGTCCTCGCCTGGGGCTGGCGGCGCGCGCTGATCGCGCTCCTCGCCGGAGCGGCGGGCGCCCTCGCCATGCCGCCCTTCGGGCTGTTTCCGGCGCTGATCGTCTCGCTCGTCCCCGCGATCTGGCTGCTCGACGGGCTCGGGACGCGCGGCGGCGCACGGACCCTCGCCGAGGCGGCGTGGATCGGCTGGCTCTGGGGC
This sequence comes from Salinarimonas sp., assembly GCF_040111675.1. Taxonomy (NCBI): domain Bacteria; kingdom Pseudomonadati; phylum Pseudomonadota; class Alphaproteobacteria; order Hyphomicrobiales; family Salinarimonadaceae; genus Salinarimonas; species Salinarimonas sp. The sequence continues at coordinate 5,117,855 of NZ_CP157794.1, forward strand.
TTCGGCTATATGGTCGCGGGGCTGTGGTGGCTCGGCATGGCGTTCCTGGTCGAGGCGGATCGTTACGCCTGGGCGATGCCGCTGGGCATCGTCGGCCTGCCGGCGGCGCTCGCGTTCTTCTACGCCGCGGGCTTCGCGGCGGCGCGCCTCGCGTGGTCGCGCGGCGCGGGGCGGATCCTCGGCTTCGCCGCCGCGATCGCCGCGGCCGAGTGGCTGCGCGGGCACCTGTTCACCGGCTTTCCCTGGAACACGCTCGGCATGAGCCTCGCCCAGCAGGTCTGGCCCATGCAGGCGGCCTCCTCGCTGGGGCTCTACGGCCTGACGCTGGTCGCGGTGGCGATCGCCGCCGCGCCGGCGACGCTGGGAACCGCGAAGAGCCCGGCCGGTCGCGCGGGACCGGCGGCGCTCGCCCTCGCGGCGCTCGCGGGCCTCGTCGGCTACGGCGCCTGGCGCGTTCCCGCGGACCCGAGCCCGGAGCTCCCGGGCGTCGCGCTGCGGATCATGCAGCCGAACCTCGCGCAGAACGAGAAGTTCGACGCCTCGCGGCGCGAGGAGATCATGGACCGCTACATCCGCCTGTCGGATCGCGCCACGTCCCCCGAGCGCGCCGGCCTCGCCGACGCGACGCACCTCGTCTGGCCCGAGGCCGCCTTCCCCTTCCTCCTCCACCGCGACGCCCGCGCCCTCGCCCAGATCGCGGCGATGCTGCCCCCCGGCGCCGTGCTGATCACCGGCGCCGCGCGGATCGACGAGGGTTACCTCCCGGGCGAGGAGCCGGTCTTCTACAATTCCATCCACGTGATCGCCGACGACGGCGCGATCCTCGAGAGCTACGACAAGGTCCACCTGGTTCCCTTCGGGGAATACCTTCCCGAGGTGTTCGCCTGGGCGCTGGAGACGATGGGGCTCGCTCCCTTCGTCAACGTGCCGGGGGGATTCTCTCCGGGCGCGGCGGCACAATCGCTTTCCGTGCCAGGCTTACCCCGAGTTGCAGCCAGCGTGTGCTATGAAGCCGTCTTCCCCGGCGCCGTCACGCCCGGAGAGGCCCGCCCCGGGCTGCTCCTGAACGTCACCAACGACGGCTGGTTCGGCGATACGCCGGGCCCGCGCCAGCATCTCGCCCAGGCCCGCCTGCGCACGGTGGAGGAGGGTCTCCCCCTCGTACGCGCCGCCAATACCGGGATCTCGGCCGTGATCGATCCCTACGGACGCGTGGTGGCCGAACTGCCCGTCGGGGTGGCCGGTCTTATCGACGCGGGGCTGCCGCAGCGGATCGAGCCCACCTTCTACGCGCGTTTCGGCGATGGCGTTTTTGCAATCTTGCTTCTAATCTGCGCCGGAGCGGCGCTTCTCCTTCGCGGATGCGAGAGGAGGCACGGCGTCGCCTGAGCCGGACAGGTCCCGCCAGGAGCGATGCGTTGAAAAAGTCCCCCAACCCGATCGACAAGCACGTCGGAAGCCGCGTTCGGATGCGCCGGATGATGATCGGCATGAGCCAGGAACGTCTCGGCGAAGCTTTGGGCCTGACCTTCCAGCAGGTCCAGAAATACGAGAAGGGCACCAACCGCATCGGCGCGAGCCGCCTGCACCAGATCGCCTCGATCCTCGGGGTGCAGGTGGAGTTCTTCTACGAAGGCGCGCCGCAGCTCGAAGGCGCCCCCGGAGACGCCGGCCTGGCCGAGCCGCCGACGCCCGCCTACGTCTCCGACTTCCTGTCCACGGCCGACGGCCTGCACCTGATGCGCGCCTTCGTGCGCGTGCGCGACCCGAAGGTCCGCAAGCGCATCGTCGAGCTGGTCGAATCGCTCGCGGTCGAGGACGACGACGCGGCCGCGCCCGCGACGGGCGGGGTTGTTCGATAGAGCGGACACGTTCGTCCTTCCGGGTTGACCGCGGACGCAACGGGTGGCAGAGAAGAGCGCGTTCAGTCCGTTTTATCGGACGGGGCAGCTGCGCCCCGTCTCCCTGGATGAAAGGATTTCGCATCGTGGCGCGCTCCAGCTATCTCTTCACCAGCGAATCGGTGTCCGAAGGCCATCCCGACAAGGTCTGCGACCGCATCTCGGACGAGGTCGTCGACGCCTTCCTGGGCGAGATGCCCGAGGCGCGCGTGGCCTGCGAGACCCTGGCGACGACGAACAAGGTCGTGATCGCCGGCGAGGTCCGCGGACCGGCCACGATCACGAAGGAATACGTCGCGCACCTCGCGCGCCTCGCGATCAAGGACATCGGCTACGAGCAGGAAGGCTTCCACTGGGACACCTGCGCCGTCGACGTCCTGCTGCATCAGCAGTCCGCCGACATCGCCCAGGGCGTGGACGCCGAGGGCGCGGGCGACCAGGGCATCATGTTCGGCTACGCCTGCGACGAGACGCCGGAGCTGATGCCGGCGCCGATCTTCTTCGCGCACAAGATCCTCAAGACGCTCGCCGACGCCCGCAAGTCCGGCGAGTCGAAGCTGCTCGGCCCCGACGCCAAGAGCCAGGTGACGGTGCGCTACGAGAACGGCAAGCCGATGGGCGTGACCCAGATCGTGGTCTCGACCCAGCATCTCGACGAGCACCTGTCCTCCCACGACGTTCAGGCGATCGTCGAGCCCTACGTCCGCCAGTCCCTGCCGGAGAACTGGATCGAGCCGACCTGCGTCTGGCACGTCAACCCGACCGGCAAGTTCCTGATCGGCGGCCCGGACGGCGACGCCGGCCTCACCGGCCGCAAGATCATCGTCGACACCTATGGCGGCGCGGCCCCGCACGGCGGCGGCGCCTTCTCCGGCAAGGATCCGACCAAGGTCGACCGCTCGGCCGCCTACGCCGCGCGCTACCTCGCCAAGAACGTGGTCGCCGCCGGCCTCGCCTCGCGCTGCACGATCCAGCTCTCCTACGCCATCGGCGTAGCGAAGCCGCTGTCGATCTACGTCGACACCCACGGCACCGGCCGGGTCGACGAGGCGAAGCTCGAGGCCGTGCTGATGGACGCCATGGACCTCTCGCCCCGCGGCATCCGCACCAAGCTCGGGCTGAATCGCGCGATCTACGCCCGCACCGCCGCCTACGGCCATTTCGGTCGCGCGGCCGAGGCCGACGGCGGGTTCTCGTGGGAAGCCACCGACATGGCCGACAGCCTCGCGCGCGCCTTCTGAGGCGCCGCGCAGGGCGAGGTTCGAAGGCGGCGGTCCGAAAGGGCCGCCGCCTTTTTTCACCCCCGCTTCCCGATCGCCTCCGCCAGGGCCACGGTGCGCTTCGCCATCTCGGCGTGGAGGCGCTCGACCATGCGGCCGTCGAGCGAAATGGCGCCCTTCGCCGCGTTCTCCGGCTTCTCGAAGGCGGCGATGATCGCCCGCGCCCGCTCCACCTCCTCGGGATCGGGGGCGAACAGGCGGTTCGCCGTCTCGAGCTGCTTCGGGTGGATCAGCGTCTTGCCGTCGAAACCCATGTCGCGCCCCTGCGCGCATTCGGCCTCGAAGCCCTCCGCATCGTCGAGGCCGTTGTAGACGCCGTCGAGGATGTCGAGCCCCTCCGCCCGCGCGGCGGCGAGCGCCTGCATCAGCCAGGGGATCATCGCCGGACGCCCGGGGGTGAGCCGGGCGCGGGTCTCCTTGGCGAGGTCGTTCGTGCCCATCACGAAGCAGGCGAGCCGGGTCAGCGGATCGCGCGCCGCCGCCGCGATCGACGCGACGGAAAGGATGGCGGCGGGCGTCTCCACCATCGCCCAAACCTTGACCGAATGCGGCGCCCCCAGCGCGTCGAGCCGCGCGCCGATGCGGCCGAGGTCCTCCGGCGCCGAGGGCTTCGGCACCAGCACCGCCGCCGGCCGGCAGGCGGCCGCGGCCTTCAGGTCCTCCTCGCCCCAGGGCGTGTCGAGGGCGTTGACCCGCACCACGACCTCGCGATGGCCGAAGCCGCCGGCATGAACCGCCTCGTAGATCCGGCCGCGGGCCTCCTCCTTCACGTCGGGCGCGACGGCGTCCTCGAGATCGAGCAGCAGCACGTCGGCGTCGAGGCTCTTCGCCTTTTCCAGGGCGCGGGCGTTCGAGCCCGGCATGTAGAGGGCGCTGCGGCGGGGGCGGATGGGCTTCATGGACGGCCTCTTCTCCAGATGCGAACCGGGCCGATCCTACGCGCGCGCCGCCGCCGCGCCACCCCGCGAAAAGGATGACGCGGGGCGGGGGTTCGGCCGTCAGGGCCGGACGTAGGTGTAGCCCTGCTGCTGGAGATGCGAGAGCTCGGCCACGCCCGAGGGGACGATGTCCTCCTCGAAGACCTCGAACAGGTCCCATTCGTAGTCGATGTCGCGGCCGGTGAGCGTGTTGCGGCAGACCAGGAACTTCACCCCCTGCGCCCGCATGTCCAGCACCCGCTGCTGCAGGTCGGGATTGTCCCTGGCGTCGCGCAGGAGATGGACGCCGTCGCCGTGCAGGACGACCCGCGCGGTGATGTTCTCGCGGCCCACGGCGTTGATGTGGTTTCGCACGTTCCCGAGCGCGGTCATGTACGGGCGCGCGGCTTCGCCGCCGTCGAAGTTGATGTGGTAGACGACCTTCTGCTCGCCATAGCGCGCGTCCTGCGCCAGGCCCGGGCCGGCCAGCACGAGGAACGCCGCGACGATGGCGGCGGCGATGGCTCTGATCGTGGTCATGGCTGCTTCCTCCCGCCTCTTGTGACGAGGCTCCGGGAAGCGTACCGCGCCGATTTGACGCATGCAAGCCGCGGAATACGTGTGCCGCTCACCGCATCTCGGAGGGCCGAGCCGCCCGCCCGCCCGGCCCGACCTGAGGCCGCGCGGGTCGCGGCGCCGGCTCAGGCCGCCGCCTGCGCCGCCGCGCGGGCCGCGGCTTCAGCCGCCGCTTGGGCCCGCTGATAGCGCGCGACGATGCGGGACATGTCGCCCTCGGCCTTGAGGCCGGCCTGGGCGCGCGAGGCCCAGACGACCGTCGCGTCGATCCGGGTCCCGTCCTCCCAGACGACCTCGACCCGCTCGCCCCTCTGGACGACGCGCGCGCGCACGCCGACCTCGGGGAACCCGATCTTCAGCCCGGAGCGGCAGACGTCGATCAGCACCGCCGCCCGCGGCTCCCCTTCGACGACGAACGATATCGGGTCGTCCGCCGGGATGCGCGTCTCGGCCCGGCGATCGGAGACGTCCTCCGCGACGCCGGTGACGAATTCCTCCACCGCCTTGGACATCTCCTCCGCGACGGCGGAGACGCGCTCGGACACGTCGCGGACCCGATCCGCTTCGCTCTCGGCCTCGTCGATGGCGTGGGTGACGCCGTCGAGGCTGCGGGCCACGGTCGCCGAGCCGGCGGCGGCTCGGCCGATCGAGGCGGCGATTCCGCGGGTCGACTCGTCCTGCGTCTCCACCGCGCTCGCCAGCGCGTGGGCGAGGCCGGCGATTTCGCCGATCGTCGCCGCGATGGTGTCGATCGAGCCGACGACCTCGCCGGTGGAGCCCTGGATGCCGGCGATCTGGGCGGCGATCTCCTCGGTGGCCTTCGCGGTCTGGCCGGCGAGGGTCTTCACCTCCGCGGCCACGACGGCGAAGCCCTTGCCCGCCTCCCCGGCGCGCGCGGCCTCGATCGTGGCGTTGAGCGCGAGGAGGTTGGTCTGCTCGGCCACCTGGCGGATCAGCGCGACGACCTCGCCGATCGCCTCCGCCCCGCGGGCGAGATCGCCGACCGTCGCCGTGGCGCTCTCGGCGATGGACTGGGCGTGCGCGACGCGGTCGCTCGTCGCCTGCGCCTGATCGGCGATCTGGCGGATCGAGCCGGCGAGGGCGTCCGCCGCGGCGCCGACGGACTGGACGTGCCCGTCCGCCTCGGCCGAGGCGGAGCCCGCGGCGCGCGCTTGCTCGGCCGCCCCGGCGCTGACGCTGGTCAAGCGCACCGAGGTCTCGCTCATGGCGCCGGTCTCGGCGGCGAGCGCGCTCTCGACCCGCGCGGCGGTGTCGCGAAAACGCTGGACGAGGCCCTCGATCCGGTCCTGGCGCAGGAGCTCCTTCTCCCGGTCGATCTGCGCCTGCGACTCGAGGCGCATCCGCGCCAGCGCGTTGTCGCGGAAGACGGCCAGCGCCCGGCCCATCTCGCCGACCTCGTCGCGCCCGGCGAGCGGAGCGAGATCGACCTCCGTGGCGCCGCCGGCGAGCGCCTTCATCGCCTGGGTCGCGCGCACGATGCGTCCCGCGACCCGAACCTGGAAATAGCGCACCGCGAGCCCGGTCCCGACCAGCGCCCCCAGGGACAGAACGAGGATGACCACGAGCTTCGCAGTCGCCTCGCGCCGGAGCGTCGCCGCGAGCTCGATGTTCGCCAGGCCCGCCGCGGTGACGACGCCCACGGCCGCCCCGAGCGCCTCCGACGAGCGGGCGAAGTAGGTCTCGAAGTCCACGGGATAGGCGGCCGTCTCGCCGGCGGCGTAGAGCGCACGGCGCAGCTCCAGGTAGTCGACGAAATAGGTCCGGCGCATGGTCGCGAGGGCGTCCGCCACCGCGGGATCGAGCTCCGCGCGGCCGGCGAGCGACTGCGTCAGGCCCCACGATTGCAGCACGCGCCCGTGCGACTCGTACATCTCCGGAATGTTCGCCGGGTCGAGGGGGGCGCCGAGCGCGGTCGCGATGGCGAAATAGGTGCGCTCCCGCCCGCCGTATTCGCGGATGATCCAGGCGCGCTGCATCAGGAGATCGTGCGCGGCGATGGCGGCCGGCGTCTCGTTCGCCGGCGGGCGCACGAGGTCGCCGAGCCCGTTGATCGCGGCGATGGTCGCCTTCAGCCGGTCGATCACGGCGGAATCCGTGATCGTGCGCGCCTCCCGCGGGAGGCGCAGGTCCGGGTCGATGGCCGCGCGGATCTCCTCGAGCGCCCGCCGCTGCCGGGCGAGCCCCTGGACGAGCCCCGGCTCGCCGGGCAGGTCGACGGACGCGAGATGGGCGTCGAGCCGGGCGAAGAGCGCGTTCGACTTCTCGCGCTGCGCGTCCAGCATGGCCTGGAACCGTTCCGGGAACGGCGTGGGGAGCGCGAGCCCGACCTGGGACAGGGAGCGCTCGAGCGAGATCTCGATCGTCGCCTTGTTCAGGTAGGACAGCGCCGAGACCGCGTTTCCGGTCTGCACGCTGGTGCGCAGCCGCTGCAGCTCGCCGACGATGGTGATGCCGGCTGCGACGACGACGGCGAGGGCGACGGCCGCGGTGAACAGAAGGCTGGTGCGACGGATGGACAGCATGGCGCTCCACTCGATCGGGCGCCCGCGAGCGGGACGGTCGACGGCGTTACTGCCGGACCGTAAGTGCAACGGTGTTTATCGCGGGTTAAGGCCCGTCCTCGTGCCGGCGAGCGACCCGGACGACGACCGTTAACGGGCGTCAGGACTTTCGCTCTTCAATAATACACTCGCCAAATGGAGATTACGACCGGCGCTAGACTTGCCCGGGCTCCGCCCGTCGACCGATCCGCTCACTCCACCATCTCGAAGGGCAGCGTCATCGTCGCCTCCTTGTCGGAGGCGATGTCGCGGGTGCGGAACACCACCTCGTAGGAGCCCGGGGCGAGGCCGCGGACCGTGAGCTTGAGCGTGATCTGGAACTCGCGAACCCGCTCGCGGCTGGTGAGGGACAGGCGCTCGAAATTCTCCTGCCCCGCGAGGATCGTGCCGTCCGGCCGCTTCACGAGGAAGTCGACGTCGAAGCCGAACGTGTAGCGCCCGCCCTCGATGGGCCGGTAGCCGTAGCCCACCGGCTCGGCGTAGACGACGAGCGCCTCGCCGGATGCGAAGACGTTGCTCTCGCGCGCGACGAAGACGCCGTACCCGTTCGCCGTATCGGGCTCGATGAAGAGCGCGCGCCGAAAGCCGAGCGGCAAGTCCCGCCAGACGGCCTCCACCACGGCTTCGGCCTTGTGGAGATCGTTCAAGGTCGATTGCGCCGCCGCGCGGCTCGCCGGCGACACGATCAGCGGCGCGGCGAGCAGGCAGGCGACGAGAAACGCGGCAGCGCTCGCGAGAGAGGGCCGAACCATCACGCTTCTCCTTCGAGGCCGCGTCCACGCGGGGCTGCACGACAGCGTAGGTCGACGACCCCGCGAGTCAATCCCGGCGCAATCCCTCGGCGTCATGCGCCACCCCGGCATTGCCCACCGCCCGATTTCGCGGCACTGTGCCCGCCTTCGACCGCGAAGAGACCCAGCGTGACGCGCCGCTCGGCGAGGAGGGGACGGATGATCGACGGGCTCGACCCCATCGCTCTGACGCACGATCCCTGGCTCGTCGCGCTCTCGATCGTCGTGGCGATGCAGGGCGCTTACGTGGGGCTCTCGCTCGCCGGCCGGGTCGGGGACGCCGGGGGACTGCGGCGTCGGGCGCTGGTGCTCGGCGCGGCGGTGTCGTTGGCGGTCGGCATCTGGTCGATGCACTTCATCGGCATGCTGGCGGCGCGCCTGCCGATGGCGGTGGACTATCTCGTCGTCCCGACCGTGTTCTCCTTCCTCGTCTGCGTCATGGTCGTGGGGGCGGCCATGCTGTTCGCGGCCACCGACCAGCCGCTCTGGCTGCGTCTCGGAGCCGGCGGGGCCGGCATGGGCGCGGGCATCGCGTCCATGCATTACATCGGCATGGGCGCGCTCGCGGGCTCGATGACGATGCATCACGCGCCGGCCGTCGTCGCCCTGTCCGTCGCCCTCGCGGTGGGCGCGTCCGCCGCCGCCCTGTGGCTGTGCTTCGAGGCGCATCGACAAGTGCTGTGGGCCTCCGCGATCGCGATGGGGCTGGCCATCTCGGGCATGCACTACACGGCGATGGCCGGCATGGCGCTGCACGCGGCGCCGGGGACGGGTTCGCAGTTCCATTCGACGCTCTCCCCGGACGGGCTCGCGCTGACGGTGGCGATCGTCGCGTTCGCGGTCTCCGGCGTCTTCCTCGCGATGCTGACGCCCGAGCGGCGCGAAGCCGGCGCCGCGGCCGCCGCCGACCAGGCGGGCGCGGGCGCGGTCGACGAGCCCCCGACGGAGCGCGACGCCGCCTACGCCGTGGACGCCGTCGCGCGGCCGGCCCCGCTCGGCGGGGCGGGCGCGCGGTCGCGCAAGCCGTTCGCCGCGCTCACCGTCGAGCGCGCCGGGGCGCCGCTGAAGCTGCCGGTCGAGGCGATTCGCTGCGTGCGGGCGAACGCGCACTACACCTATGTCCGCGACGAGACGCAGGAATATTTCTGCGGGCTGTCGATCGGCGAGGCCGAGGCCGCCCTCGACCCGGCGCGCTTCCTGCGCGTCCACCGCAGCCACATCGTCAATCTCGACCACGTCACGGCGGTGCGCCGGGCGGGCGACAACGGCGCGGTGGATCTCGCCGGCTGCGGGACGGTGCCCGTCGCCCGCGGTCGCCTCGCGGCCCTGAAGCGGCGCTTCGAGGCCGAGCAGTCGGCGCGCGTGCGACCGCTGGATGCGGCCGAATAGGTCAGACGCGCTGACGCATTTCGTGCGGCGTCGACTGCGTTTCGTGCGATGAGGGCGGTTCCTCGTGCAGGAGCGATTGCCGCACCCCCCTCCTGTCTGGACCCTTTCGAAAAAGGCGGGCTCGCCCCGCAAGCAAGGGTTGGAACACTCGAGGAGGAGGATCCGGCGTGATACCCGCCAATTTCGCCTATCACAGCCCGAGCAGCGTGCAGGAGGCCGTGGCGCTCCTGGCCGAGCTCGGCGACGAGGCCCGGGCGCTGGCCGGCGGCCACAGCCTCATCCCGATGATGAAGCTGCGCCTCGCCGCTCCGGAAGCGCTCGTCGACCTCTCCCGCATCCCCGCGCTGAAGGGCGTGCGCGAGGAGGGCTCGGAGATCGTCGTCGGCGCGATGACGACGCAGCATCAGCTCCTCCAGGACCCGATCCTGGCCGAGAAGCTGCCGCTGATCCCGGAGACGTCGGCGGTGATCGCCGATCCGCAGATCCGCTATCGCGGCACGCTCGGCGGCAACGTCGCCAACGGCGATCCCGGCAACGACATGCCCGCCGTGATGATGACGCTCGACGCCACCTACACCCTCGCCGGCCCGAACGGCGAGCGGTCGGTGAAGGCGCGGGAGTTCTACCAGGGCGCCTATTTCACCGCCGCCGAGGACGGCGAGATCCTCGTCGCCGTGCGCATCCCGACGCCGCCGGCGGGCGCGGGCTTCGCCTACGAGAAGCTCAAGCGCAAGGTCGGCGACTACGCCACCGCGGCGGCCGCCGTGCAGCTGACGATGAAGGCCGGCGCGGTCGAGACCATCGCCATCGGCCTCACCAACGTCTCCGAGACGCCGCTCCTCGCCGAGGACGCCATGGCGATCCTCGCGGGCTCGAAGCTCGAGCCGGAGGTCGTCGACCGCGCGATCGCCGCGGCGGAAGCCGTCACCAACCCCGCCTCCGACGGGCGCGGGCCCGCGGAATACCGCACCGCCATGGCCGGCGTGATGCTGCGCCGGGCGCTCGCCCGCGCGGCGTCGCGCGCCCAGGGCTGAGGGGAGAGACCATGTCCAAGGTCCACGTCAAGCTCACCGTGAACGGCAAGGCGCACGAGGCGCTGGTCGAGCCGCGCACGCTGCTCGTCCACTTCCTGCGCGAGGATCTCGGCCTCACCGGCGCGCATATCGGCTGCGAGACCGGCCATTGCGGCGCCTGCACGGTCGACATCGACGGCATGTCGGTGAAGTCCTGCACCATGTTCGCCGCCCAGGCGAACGGCGCCGACATCCTGACGATCGAGGGCGTCGCCGCCCCCGACGGCACGCTGCACGCCCTCCAGGAGGGCTTTCGCGAGATGCACGGGCTCCAGTGCGGCTACTGCACCCCCGGCATGATCGTGCGCGCCCATCGCCTGCTGCAGGAGAACCCGCGGCCGACCGAGGCGGAGATCCGCGCCGGCATCGCCGGCAATCTCTGCCGCTGCACGGGCTACCAGAACATCGTCAAGGCCATTCAGTACGCCGCCGCGAAGCTCGCGGGCGAGCCCTTCCAGGAGGCCGCCGAATGAACGACATGACCCCTCCCACCCGCGAGGAGCGCGAAGCCAAGCTCCAGGGCATGGGCTGCAAGAGGAAGCGCGTCGAGGACGTGCGCTTCACGCAAGGGCGCGGCCAGTACGTGGACGACCTGAAGCTGCCGGGCATGCTCTTCGGCGACTTCGTGCGCTCGACCTACGCCCACGCCCGCATCAAGAAGATCGACGCCTCCGCGGCGCTGGCTCTGCCCGGCGTCAAGGCCGTGCTGACGGCCGCCGACCTCAAGCCGCTCAACCTGCACTACATGCCGACGCTGGCCGGCGACGTGCAGGCCGTGCTCGCCGACGAGAAGGTGCTGTTCCAGGGCCAGGAAGTCGCCTTCGTCGTCGCCGAGGACCGCTACATCGCCGCCGACGCGATGGAGCTGGTCGAGGTCGAGTACGAGGAGCTGCCGCCCCTCGTCGACCCGTTCCAGGCGATGGCCGAGGACGCGCCGCTGCTGCGCGAGGACATCAAGGACAAGACGGAGGGCGCCCACGGGCCCCGCAAGCACCACAACCACATCTTCGAGTGGACGATCGGCGACAAGACCGGCACCGACGCCGCCTTCGAGAAGGCCGACGTCACCATCAAGGAGATGCTCTCCTACCATCGCACCCATCCCTCGCCGCTCGAGACCTGCCAGTGCGTGGCCTCGATGGACAAGATCCGCGGCGAGCTGACGCTCTGGGGCACGTTCCAGGCCCCGCACGTCATCCGCACGGTGGCCTCGATGCTCGCCGGCATCCCCGAGCACAAGGTGCACGTCATCGCCCCGGACATCGGCGGCGGCTTCGGCAACAAGGTCGGCGCCTATCCCGGCTACATCTGCTCGGTCGTGGCCTCGATCGTGCTGGGCGTTCCGGTGAAGTGGGTCGAGGACCGGATGGAGAACCTCTCCGCCACCTCCTTCGCCCGCGACTACCACATGACGACCGAGCTCGCGGCGACGAAGGACGGCACGATCACCGGCATGCGCGTCCACGTGCTCGCCGACCACGGCGCCTTCGACGCCTGCGCCGACCCGTCCAAGTGGCCGGCGGGCTTCATGAACATCTGCACCGGCTCCTACGACATCCCGGTCGCCCACCTGGCCGTGGACGGCGTCTACACCAACAAGGCGCCGGGCGGCGTCGCCTATCGCTGCTCCTTCCGCGTCACCGAGGCGGTCTACGCCATCGAGCGCGCGATCGAGATCCTGGCGCAGAAGCTCGGCATGGATTCCGCCGAGCTGCGGATGAAGAACTTCATCAAGGCCGAGCAATTCCCCTACAATTCGGCGCTGGGCTGGGAATACGATTCCGGCGACTACCACACCGCCATGAAGAAGGCGCTCGATGCGGTGGGCTACGACGCGCTCCGGGCCGAGCAGCGCGAGAAGCGCGCGGCGTTCGAGCGCGGCGAGACCCGCGAGATCATGGGCATCGGCCTCTCGTTCTTCACCGAGATCGTCGGCGCGGGCCCGACCCGGAACTGCGACATCCTCGGCATCGGCATGTTCGATTCCGCCGAGATCCGCATCCATCCCACCGGCGGCGTGATCGCGCGGATGGGCACCAAGAGCCAGGGCCAGGGCCACGAGACGACCTACGCCCAGATCATCGCCACCGAGCTCGGCATCCCCGCCGACGACATCATGATCGAGGAGGGCAACACCGACACCGCGCCCTACGGTCTCGGCACCTACGGCTCGCGCTCGACGCCGGTCGCCGGCGCCGCCACCGCGGTCGCCGCGCGCAAGATCAAGGCGAAGGCGCAGATGATCGCCGCGCACATGCTCGAGGTCCACCACGACGACGTCGAGTGGGACATCGACGGCTTCCGCGTCAAGGGCCTGCCCGAGAAGCGCAAGGCGATGAAGGAGATCGTCTGGGCGGCCTACAACCAGCCCCCGCCGAACATGGAGCCCGGCCTCGAGGCGGTGTCCTACTACGATCCGCCGAACATGACCTACCCGTTCGGGGCCTATGTCTGCGTCATGGACATCGACGTCGACACCGGGGTCTACAAGGTCCGGCGCTTCTACGCGCTCGACGATTGCGGCACCCGGATCAACCCGATGATCATCGAGGGCCAGGTCCACGGCGGCCTGACGGAGGCCTTCGCGGTCGCGATGGGCCAGGAGATCCGCTACGACGAGCAGGGCAACGTGATGGGCGCGTCCTTCATGGACTTCTTCCTGCCCACCGCGGTGGAGACGCCGGTCTGGGAGACGGACCACACCGTCACCCCCTCGCCGCACCACCCGATCGGCGCCAAGGGCGTCGGCGAGAGCCCCCATGTCGGCGGCGTGCCGTGCTTCTCGAACGCGGTGAACGACGCGTTCGCATTCCTGGGCTCGACCCACATCCAGATGCCCCACGACCATTGGCGCATCTGGAAGGCGGCACGGGCGCTCGGTGCGTGAGCGGAGGCCGGTGCCGAAGCACGGGATGTGCACGATGCACGAGCGGCGCGTCGCCTTTCCTTCCCGGTAGGGGAAGGTGGCGCGCCGCGAAAGCGGCGTGACGGATGGGGCGCGGCGCGCGAGCGACGCGTTCCGCGAAGCGGAAGCCCCCGGTGGCGTCCATCTCGACCGTCGATTTCGGCTACGCCGAACGCGCGTGCCGCGCGCCCCATCCGTCTCGGCTTCGCCGAGCCACCTTCCCCTACAGGGAAGGACAGCGATCGGGCGCGCCCGCCGACCATCGTCTCGAGGAGACTACCCCGTTGACCGCCCCCCTCGACCGCGACGCCATCGCAACGCGCCTCGCCGAGACCGGCTACGTGCCCGATCGCGACCTTTCCGTCGCGCTCGCGCTGATGCAGCGGCTCTCGCGCCCGCTGCTGCTCGAGGGCGAGGCCGGCGTCGGCAAGACCGAGATCGCCAAGGCGCTCGCCGCGATCCACGACACCCGGCTGATCCGCCTGCAATGCTGGGAGGGCCTCGACCGGGCGGCCGCCCTCTACGAATGGAACTACCAGCGCCAGCTCCTCGCCATCAAGGCGCGCGAGGGGCACGACGCGAAGGTCGTCGAGGCGGAGATCTTCTCGGAGACCTACCTGCTGGAGCGCCCGCTGCTCGCCGCCATCCGCCAGGAGAAGCCCCCGGTGCTTCTCATCGACGAGATCGACCGGGCGGACGAGGAATTCGAGGCCTTCCTGCTCGAGCTCCTCTCCGACTTCCAGGTCTCGATCCCCGAGCTCGGCACCGTCCAGGCGACGAGCGTCCCCCACGTGATCCTCACCTCCAACGCCACCCGCGAGCTCTCGGACGCGCTGCGCCGGCGCTGCCTCTACCATTACGTCGACTATCCCGAGCCCGACCGCGAGGCGCGCATCCTGCTCGCCCGCCTGCCGGGCATAGACGCGGCGCTCGCGACGCAGATCGCGCGCTTCATCGCCAAGGTCCGCCGCGAGGACCTCGCCAAGGTCCCCGGCGTCGCCGAATCGCTCGATTTCGCGGCGAGCCTCGTGGGCCTGACCGACCTGCGCGAGGATCCCGACGCCGTGCGCGACGCGCTCATCGCCCTCCTGAAGACCCGAGAGGACCGCGCGCGCCTCGCGCCGGAGGTGGTCGCGCGCCTCGTGGAGGGGAGCGCGTGAGCCCGGCCGCGGCGCAGCCCGAGACCGACGTCGCCGCCGCGATCCGCGGCCGGCTGGCGGGCTTCGTGCGCACGCTCAGGATGAACGGCTTTCCGGTCGGCCTCGCCGAGAGCCGCGACGCGCTCGCGATCCTCGCCGCGGCGGACCTGTCGCGCCCCTCCGCCCTGATGCCGGCGCTGCGCACGCTCTTCGCCACGCGCCCCGCCGACTGGGAGCGCTTCCCGGAGATCTACAAGGCCTATTGGAGCGCCCGGCGCACCGGCATGCGGGTCGCGACCTCCGGCGCGTCGCGCAAGGGCGGGCTCGACATCCGCTCCTGGCCGGGGCCCGACCCCAGGCCGGGGCAGGAGGGCGCGCCCGATCGCGTCACCCGCGCCGAGGACGAGGACCACGCCGCCGAGAGCGAGGACGAGGCCGGCAGCCGCCGCGCCGGCGGCTCGCGCATCGAGAGCCTCGCGCACACCGACTTCCGCCACCTGAACGACCCGGCCGAGATCGAGGCCGCCCACGCGCTGGCCGAACGGCTCGCCCGGCGGATGCGGGCGCGGCTCGCGCGGCGCGAGCGCGTCGCCCGGCGCGGCCGGCGGCTCGACCTGCGCCGGACGCTGGCGCGCGCCGTCGAGCGCGGCGGCGAACCGCTCGACCTCGTGCGCCGGCGCCCGCGCCGCAAGCCGTTGAAGCTCGTGATCCTGCTCGACGCCTCGGGCTCGATGAGCGTCTATTCGGCCACCTTCGTGCGCTTCATGCACGGCGTGCTGGCCGGCTTCGCCCGCGCCGACGCCTTCGTCTTCCACACCCGCTTGATCCAGGTCTCGCAGGCCTTGCGCGAGCGCGACCCCGTGCGCGCGGCCGAGCGGTTCGCGCTGCTCGCCCAGGGCTTCGGCGGCGGCACGCGGATCGGCGGGGCGCTCGAGACCTTCAATCGCGCCTACGCGTCGCGCACGCTCACCTCCCGCACGGCGGTGATGATCGTCTCCGACGGCTACGATACCGGCGAGCCCGAGATCCTGGCCCGCGAGATGGCGCGCCTGCGCCGCCGCGCGCGCCGGGTGATCTGGCTCAACCCGATGCTGGGCTGGCGCGACTACGCGCCCGCCGCCCGCGGCATGCGCGCGGCGCTGCCGCATGTCGACCTGTTCGCCCCCGCCCACGACCTCGCGAGCCTCGCGGCTCTCGAGCCGGAACTCGCCCGCCTGTGAGGAAATGGTCATGACCGCCACTGAAGAGCATCGGGACGTCATCGACATCGTCGCCGCCATGCGGGCCCGGGCCGAGCCCTTCGCGGTGGCCACCGTGGTGCGCACCGTTTCCTACACCGCCGCCAAGGCGGGCGCGAAGGCGGTGATCCGCGCCGACGGCACCGTCACCGGCGGCTGGATCGGCGGCGGCTGCGCCCGCGGCGCGGTGCTGCGCGCGGCGCGCCAGGTGATCGCCGACGGGCAGGCGCGGCTGATCTCGGTGCAGCCCGAGGAGCTCCTCGCGGATCTCGGCGTCGAGCCCGGCGACGAGCGCGAGGGCGTCCGCTTCGCGGCGAACCGCTGCCCGTCCAAGGGCACGATGGACGTGTTCGTCGAGGCGGTGCTGCCGAAGGCGCAGCTCGTCGTCTGCGGCGCGACGCCCGTCGCCAAGGCCCTGTGCGATCTCGGCCGACGGATGGGCTACGAGACCGTCGTGCATGCGCCCCAAGGCGATCTCGACGCCTTCGCCGCGCCGGACCGGCGCATCGCCGGCTACGCGGTCGCTCGGCACGCACCTCAGACGCGTTTCGTCGTCGTGGCGACGCAGGGCGCGGGCGATGCGGCGGCGCTCCGCGCGGCGCTCGAGAGCGACGCGGGCTACGTCGCCTTCGTCGGCTCGCGGCTCAAGGCGGCGGCCCTGCGCGCCGAGCTCGCGGAGGCCGGCCTGGCGTCGTCCGCCTCGGAGCGCCTGCACGCCCCGGCGGGGCTCGACATCGGCGCCATTACGCCCGAAGAAATAGCGGTGTCGATCCTGGCCGAGATCACCGTCCTGCGCCGCCGCGGCCAGCGCGAAGCGTGAACGCCCCCTTCAGGAACACGAGAAAGGAAACGCCATGGACATGACCGACAGCCAACGGATCGCCGCGCCCCGCGAGGTGGTCTGGGCCGGGCTGAACGATCCGGAGGTGCTCAAGCAGTGCATTCCCGGGTGCCAGGAGATCGAGAAGGTCTCCGACACCGAGATGACGGCGAAGGTGACGCTGAAGATCGGCCCGGTGAAGGCGACCTTCAACGGCAAGGTGACGCTCTCCGACCTCGATCCGCCGAACGGGTACGTGATCTCCGGCGAGGGCGCCGGCGGCGCAGCCGGCCACGCCAAGGGCTCGGCCACGGTGAGCCTCGAGGCCGTGGAGGGCGAAGGCGGCGCCGAGGAGACGATCCTCACCTACGACGTGAAGGCCCAGGTCGGCGGCAAGATCGCCCAGCTCGGCGGGCGCCTGATCGACGCCACGGCCAAGAAGCTCGCCGGCGAGTTCTTCACCAAGTTCGGCGAGGTCGTCGCCCCGCCGCCGCCGGAGGAGGAGGGCGAGCCGATCTCGGGCGAAAGCGGCGAGGACGCCCCCAAGAAGGGCTGGTTCGGCGGGATGTTCGGCAAGAAGAAGGACGCCAAGGCGGCTGAGTGACCGCGCCGGAGTGACCGCGGCGGCGTGATCCGCGCGCTTCGGGGAATGCGAAATGGCGCGTGGGGGCGCCAAAGCAGGCTGGCGTCCCTCTCGCGCAGCTTGTAGGCATGGGCGGCCCCGCCAAAGGGCGAAACGAGGGAAGAACGCCATGCCTGCCCCCACCCTCCTCCTGGTGAACGGCCGCGTCTTCGCCGGCCGCGAAGAGGGCGTTCACGAGGCCATCGCGATCGCCGGGAACCGCGTGGCCGCGCTCGGCACGACCCGCGAGATCGCCGCCCTCGCCGGGCCCGGCACGCGCACGATCGACCTCGGCGGGCGGCTCGCGGCGCCGGGGCTGATCGACGCGCACATGCATCTCCTGCCGCTGGGCATGACCATGGTCGAGCTCGACCTGACGCCCGCGGCGGCCCCCACCCTCGACGTCCTGCTCGCCCGCATCGCGGAGCGCGCCACCGCCCTGCCGAAGGGCGCCTGGGTGATCGCGCGCGGCTACGATCAGGCGCAGCTCGACGTCGGCCGCCATCCGCATCGCGAGGAGCTCGATCGCGCCGCGCCGGACCACGCGGTCTTCGTGGTGCGCGCCTGCGGCCACGTCTCGATCTGCAATTCGCTGACGCTGCGGCTCGCCGGCATCGACGAGACCAGCGTCGCGCCGCAGGGCGGGCTCATCGAGAAGGACGCGCAAGGCCGTCTCACCGGCCTCCTCGCCGAGACGGCGCGCGATCCCGTGCGCGCGGTGATGCCGCCGCCCACGCACGCCGAGCTCGTCGACGCCATCGAGCGCGCCGGGCGCGCCTGCCTCGCCTACGGCATCGTCGGCGTGATGGACGCGGCGGTGGGCATGCGCGCCGGCATGGCCGAGCTCGACGCCTATCGCGCCGCCCGCGCCGAGGAGCGGCTGCCGGTGCGCGTCTCGCAATGCCTGCTCGGCGGGCCCGGCGGTATCGCGGAGGCCGCCTTCGAGGCGGGCCTGCGGCCGGGCGACGGAGACGCCTGGCTGAAGGCCAAGCAGATGAAGATCTTCACCGACGGCAGCGCCGGCGGCCGCACGGCGGCGATGAGCGCGCCCTATCTCGGCGAGCCGGCAACGAGCGGCCTGCTCTCGCTGACGGACGAGGAGATGCGCGCCCATACGCGCCGCTATCACGACCAGGGCTGGCAGCTCGCGGTCCACGCCATCGGCGACGCCGCCATCGAGCAGACCCTCGACGCGATGGAGGCGGCGCTCGCGGCCGCGCCCGACCCGGACCGCCGCCACCGCATCGAGCATTGCGGCTTCGTGCGCCCGGACCAGACGGCGCGCATGGTCCGGCTCGGCATCGAGCCCGTGCCGCAGCCGGTCTTCCTGCACGATTTCGGCGATCTCTACGTCCAGGTGCTCGGCGAGGAACGGGCGCTGCCCTCCTACCCGACGCGGACCTGGATCGAGGCCGGCCTCCACCCCGCCGCCTCCTCGGACGCGCCGGTCTGCTCGGTCGATCCGCGCCTGTCGCTCGAGGCGATGATCACCCGGCGCACCCGGACGGGCCGGGTCATGGACGTCGCCGAGCGGGTCTCCCCCGAGACGGCGCTCGCCGCCTTCACCGAGTTCGGCGCCTATGTGGAAAAGGAGGAGGCGTCGCGCGGGCGGCTCGCGCCGGGCATGCTGGCGGACCTCGCCGTGTTCACCGAGGACTTTCTCGCGACGCCGGACGCCGTGCGCGACGCGCGCTGCGCGCTGACCGTCGTCGACGGCGTCGTTCGCCACGAGGCCCCGTGAGGGAGACGATCCCCGTCACCGATCCCGACGATCCGCGTATCGCGGATTACCGCGCCGTGCGCGAGCGCGACCTCGTCGGCCGGGAGGGCCGGTTCGTGATCGAGGGTGAGGTCGTGCTGCGCCTCGCCGCCCGGCGGGGGCGCTTCCCGCTCGTCTCGGCGCTGCTCTCAGAAAAGCGCGCCGCGCTCGCCGAGGTCCTGCCGGACGACGTTCCCGTCTACGTCGCCGGCCAGCCGGTGATGGACGCGATCGCCGGCTTTCCCATCCATCGCGGCGTGCTGGCCATCGGCCGGCGCGGCGAGGCGCCGGACCCGGCCGCGCTCCTCGCGGGCCTGCCGCCGCGCGCCGTCGTCGTGGCTCTGATCGGCCTGACGAACCACGACAATGTCGGCGGGATCTTCCGCAACGCCGCCGCCTTCGGGGCGCAGGCCGTGCTCCTCGATTCCGAGACCTGCGATCCGCTCTACCGCAAGGCGATCCGCGTCTCCGCCGGCGGCGCGCTCGTCGTTCCCTTCGCCCGCGCCGGCGATCCGCCGGCGCTGATCGCGACGCTGGAGGAGGCGGGCTTCACGCCGCTCGCGCTCTCCCCGCGCGGCGCCTTCACGCTCGCGAGCCTGCGCCGTCCGGACCGCGTCGCCCTCCTGCTC
Organism: Salinarimonas sp.; assembly: GCF_040111675.1. Classification (NCBI taxonomy): domain Bacteria; kingdom Pseudomonadati; phylum Pseudomonadota; class Alphaproteobacteria; order Hyphomicrobiales; family Salinarimonadaceae; genus Salinarimonas; species Salinarimonas sp. The sequence goes on from NZ_CP157794.1 coordinate 5,137,476, forward strand.
GGCGCGGAGGGGCCGGGCCTGCCGGAGGAGGTCCTCGCCCGCGCCCGCACCGTGCGCATCCCCATGGCGGGCGATTTCGACAGCCTCAACGTGGCGGTGACGAGCGGCATCGCGCTCCATGCGCTGGCGGGGCCGGGGTGAGCCGGGTCTCCCCGTCGGGTCCTCGGCGGAGCTTGATCGGAGGCGACCGTGCACCATCATCCCCCGGGGTCGTCACGGAGGAGGTCGCGTTGATCACCCGTCGTTCGCTGCTCGCCGCTCCTGCCCTGCTCGCCGCGTTCCCGGCTTCGGGTACCGCGGCGGAAGACACCGCCTGGGCGGCGCTCCGCGAGCCGGGCGCGGTGGCGCTCTTCCGGCATGCCCTGGCGCCCGGCGGCGGCGACCCGCCCGGAATGCGCCTCGACGATTGCGCGACCCAGCGGAACCTGAACGACGTCGGGCGTGCGCAGGCCCGCCGCATCGGCGAGGCCTTCCGCGCGCGCGGCGTCGAGGTCGGCGGGGTTCTCACCTCCGAATGGTGCCGGTGCCGCGAGACCGCCGAGCTCGCCTTCCCCGGCCGGGCCGTGGCGGAGCCGGCCTTCAACTCGTTCTTCGGGGATCGGAGCCAGGGGCCCGCGCGCACCGCGGCGGCGCGTAGGATCCTCGACGCCTGGTCGGGACCCGGCGCGCTGGTCGTGTCCACCCACTTCGTGAACATCTCGGCCCTGACCGGGATCGGCCCCGGCTCCGGCGAGGGCATCGTCATGCGCCGCGGCGCGCGCGGGCTGGAGGTCGTCGGCCGGATCGCTCCGTGAGCGCCGGGCCCGAGCGCACGCCGGCGCGCACCTGCCGGCGCGGGGACCGCGCGGCTTGCCCGCGACGGACGTCCAGGGCAATGTCCGGTCGCCCGCCGCAGCCGAGGAGGAGAGGTCCGTGACCCAGCTGCCCGACCCGATCGCCGCCTACCTGCGCGCCTACAACGCCAAGGACGTCCCCGCCATGCTCGCCTGCCTGGCCGACGACGTCGTCTTCCGCAACGTGTCGGGCGGCGTCGTCGACGCCGAGGCGCGCGGCAAGGAGGAGTTCGGGCGCATGGCGGCCTTCGGCGCCGAGGCCTTCGCCTCCCGCGCGCAGACGGTCACGCAGGCGCTCACGGTGTGGGACACGACCCTCGCGACGATCGCCTACGAAGCGGTGGTGGCGCGCGACCTGCCGAACGGCTGGACGGCGGGGCAGGCGCTCTCCTTCACGGGCGCCGCGCTCTACCGGCTGCGGGACGGGCTGATCGTCGAGCTGATCGACCAGAGCTGAGAGGCGCCGTCGCCTCGGGAGGCGCTCTCACGCGCCGATCGCGCCGAGGAGGAGGTTCGCCGCCGCCGCCGCCGATCCGTCTCCCGTGAGCGCGACGGCGACGATCGCGTCCTGGTCGGGCACGTAGGCGACGATCGCCTTCGCGCCCGCGAAGCCGCCGGCATGGCCGAGCCAGGGCGTCGTCCCTCCGTTCCCCGGAACGTCGAAGACGATCACGCCGCGCCCGTACCAGAAGCCGTCGTCGTTCATCGGGTAGAGGCGCGCGAACTGGGCGCGCACGGTCTCCGCGGGCAGGACGCGCCCGGAGAGGAGGTCGCGCAGGAGCAGCGCCATGCTCGCCGCATCCGCCGCGAGGGACCCAGCAGCGCGGGCGTCGCGCGGCTCCTCCCGCTGGGCCGAATTCTGAAGCGCCTCCTGGGGCGCGAGCGGCGCGACGTCCGCCTGGTCGTCGTCCGGCGCGAGCAGCCGAATGTCGACGGCGGCGCTGCGGGCCAGCACCAGCGCCGCCGCCGCCTCGTGATAGGGCCGGCCGGTGACGCTTTCGATCACCCGCCCGAGGAGCACGTAGCCGGCGTTCGAGTAGCGCCACACGGTTCCGGGGCACGCGATCGCCGCGGGCGGGCGGTCGCCCGGCGCATCCCGCGCCAGGCCGGCCGTGTGCTCGAGCAGCATGTCGATCGTGACGGCGTCCCCGTTGGGCACGTCGTCGACATGGGCCGCGATCGGGTCGGTCAGCGAGAGCCGATCCGCCTCGGCGAGGCGGAGGATGGCCGCCGCGGTGACCATCTTGCCGACGCTCGCCCAGGCATGCAGGGCGCCGGGCGACGCGCCGCGGGTCGCCGACCAGGGCGCGTCGCCGCCGCGCCAGACGGCCGCGGTCATGGACACGGCGTTCGTCCGTGCGAAGGCGTCGTCGAAGGCCCGCTCGAGACGCGCCGCCTCGTCCGCCGCGAGCCTCGCGCGCCCCGGGTCGCGCAGCGGCAGCGTGCCCGGGGGCAGCGCCGGGCGCAGAGGCGCGCCGGCATAGACCTGCCCGTCACGACACGCCTCCGGCGCCGCGACGGGCAGGGTCGCGCATCCGGCGCACAGCAGCGCCACGACGAGGAGGGCGGGTGCGGGCTTCATGAGGTCCTCTCGCTCGGCCGGACAGCGGGCGGTTCCGGCGGCGCGCTTCAGTACAGCAGAAAAATATTATTGCAAGACAGAAAGATTGTGCCTAGATGCCGCGGAGAAACAGGAGACCTTCATGCCCCGCGCCGACGCGTCCCCCGCCGCGGAGCGGCTGCGCCGCCGCTCGCGCCTCGCAGCGCTCGCCTGCCGGCTCGTCGCGATCGCCATCCCGCTTCTCGTGCTGGCGAGCTGGATCCTGGGCGCGGCGCCGGCAGCCGTGCTCGACCGTCTCGGTCGGCCCGACGCACCCGCGACGATCCTCGTCGCGATCGCCGCGCTCGTCTCGCTCGCGCCCGCTGCGGCGCTCTGCCTCTCGCTCCTCGCGGCCGGCCGCTGCTTCGCGGGCTTCGCCGCCGGCGACTGGTTCGGCCCGGGTCAGCCGCGAGCGCTCGCCACCTGCGGGCGATGGCTCCTCGTCTCCGGCGTCGCGAGCCTCCTCGCGCCCACCTTCGTCGGGCTCGCCCTGACCTGGGACGCGCCCGCCGGCGCGCGCGCCCTCGTCCTCGACGTCTCCAGCGCCGCCCTGACCGCCTGCCTCTTCGGCGCGCTCATTCTCGCGCTCGGAGGAGCGTGGGAGAGCGCGCGCGCGATCGCCGCCGAGAACGAGCAATTCGTCTGATGCCGATCGTGGTGCGCCTCGACGTGATGATCGCCCGTCGCAAGATCAGCTCGAAGGCCCTGGCGGCGCGGGTCGGCATCACCGAGGCCAACCTGTCGCTGCTCAAGCGCGGGCACGTGAAGGGCGTGCGCTTCGAGACGCTGGAGAGGCTCTGCCGGGAGCTCGACTGCCAGCCCGGCGATCTTCTCGAATTCGTGGCCGAGCCGGAGACGAACGACGAGGATCGATGATGCGCCGCCTGGAGACGAACGCCCGCCGCATGCTGCGCCGCCGCGGCCCCTACGATTGGTTCTGCGCGATCCTCACGCTCGCGCTCCTCGCGTCCGGCGCGTGGCTCGCCGCGTTGACGGTCGCGGCGTTCCTGGTCTGGATCGAGGACAGGCTCGTCGGCGAGGGGTCCTGACGCTCGCGTCGGCTCACACCAGCGCCATGACCAGCAGCCCGAAGCCGCCGGCGAGCCCGGCGCAGGCCAGGCCGGCCGCGAGCAAAGAGTTGCGCGCCGCCGCGCGGTAGCCTTGCGGGTCGCCTGCGCACCGCATCGCCCGCTCCACCGTCGTCGCTCCGCTCGACATCCGCATGACGCGCCCTCGTCGTCGCCCGGGTCTCTGCGCCGGGCCGTTCCGATGCGACGAGAAAGCGCCCACGGCGCTGAACGGCGGGTAAAGTCGATGCGCTCGATTTTAGTCATCGTGAACGGGGGGTTACCCCTCCGCCACCACCCGGGCGAAAGCCAGCACGTCCACCCGCGCGGCGCCGGCGCGGGTCAGCACGCGGGCGGCGGCTTCCGCGGTGGAGCCGGTGGTCAGGACGTCGTCGACGAGGATCACCTTGCGGCCGGCGATCCGCGGGCGCAGCGGCTTCTTTACGGTGAGCGCGCCGGACAGGTTGAGCCGCCGCTGCGGGCGGGTGAGGCCGACCTGGGTCGGCGTCGGCTTCACCCGGCGCAGGACGAGCGGGTCCGTCGGCACGCCGCTCGCGCGGGAGACCACGCGGGCGAGCGCGGCGGCCTGGTTGTAGCGTCGCCGCCAGAGGCGGCCGGGATGCAGCGGCACCGGCACGAGCAGGTCGGCGTCGGCCAGGATCTCGCGCCCGGCGCGCAGCATCATGCGCCCCAGCGTCTCGGCGAGGTCGAGCCGGTCGGAGTATTTCAGGCGGTGGACGAGGGTGCGCGCCACGCCGTCGTAGGCCACCGCGGCGCGGGCGCGGGCGAAGGGCGGCGGCGCGGCGATCGCCGCGGGCGAGAGGATCTCGCCCCCGACATCCACCGCGAAGGGCGTGCCGAGGCGCTCGCAATAGGGCCGCTCGATGAAGGCGAGCCCGCTCCAGCAGACGGCGCACAGGGCCCGCGGATCGGCCGTCGCCGCGCCGCAGGCGGCGCAGGCCGGTGGGAAGACGACGTCCGCGAGGCGCGCGAGGACGCCCCGCCGGGCCGGCGGGACGAACCGCAACGGGGAGGGGCGGGCGACGGCGTCCATCGCGGCACGATAGCCACTCCGCGGAGCGCCGCAAGACGCTCGGGTCGAGACGTGAGCGGTCGGGGGATAGATCGCGGCGTCCCGATCGTTATGCTGCCGCCGACGGACCGCCCGCGCCGCCCCGGCGCCAGATCCCCACCGGAGACCGCATGAGCACCAACCCCGCCGCCGAGGTCGTCCCGACCACGCCCTTCCCCGACCAGCGCCCCGGCACGTCCGGCCTGCGCAAGAAGACGCCGGTCTTCCGCACGCCGCACTATGTCGAGAATTTCGTCCAGGCGATCCTGGACGGCGTGCCGGACAAGGAGCGCGCGACCCTCGTCGTCGGCGGCGACGGCCGCTACCTGATGCGCGAGGTGGTGCAGACCATCGTCCGGATGGCCGCGGCGAACGGCGTCGCGCGCCTCGTCGTCGGCTCCGGCGGCCTGCTCTCGACCCCGGCGGTTTCCTGCATCATCCGCAAGCGCCGAGCCGCGGGCGGCATCGTGCTCTCGGCGAGCCACAATCCCGGCGGCCCGGACGGCGACTTCGGCATCAAGTTCAACGTCTCCCACGGAGGCCCGGCGCCGGAGAGCGTCACCGAGGCGATCTTCGCGCGCACCGAGGAGATCTCGGAATACCGCATCCTGCGCACGCCCGACATCGATCTCGACACCTGGGGAGAGGTCCGCGTCGGCGACACGGTGGTCGAGATCGTCGACCCCGTGGCGGACTACGCCGCCCTGATGCGGGAGTTCGTCGATTTCGACGCCATCGCCGCGCTCTTCGCCGGCGGCTTCCGCATGCGCTTCGACGCGATGAGCGCGGTGACGGGGCCCTACGCCACCGCCATCCTCGAGGAGACCCTCGGCGCGCCGGCGGGGACGGTGGTGAACGGCACGCCGCTGCCCGATTTCGGCGGGCACCATCCGGACCCGAACCCGGTGCACAACGCGGAGCTCGTCGCCCTGATGACGGGCCCGGACCGGCTCGACTTCGCCGCCGCCTCCGACGGCGACGGCGACCGCAACATGATCGTCGCGCCGGGCATGTTCGTCACGCCGAGCGATTCGCTCGCGATCCTCACCGCGCACGCGCACCGCGCCCCGGGCTACGCGGCGGGCCTGCCCGGCGTCGCGCGCTCGATGCCGACGAGCCGCGCCGTCGATCGCGTCGCCGAGGCGCTCGGCATCCGCGCCTTCGAGACGCCCACGGGCTGGAAGTTCTTCGCCAACCTCCTCGACGCGGGCCTGATCGGCATCTGCGGCGAGGAGAGCGCCGGGACGGGCTCGGTCCACGTGCGCGAGAAGGACGGGCTCTGGGCCGTCCTCCTGTGGCTGAACGTCATCGCCGCGACGGGGAAGAGCGCCGACGCGCTCGTGCGCGCGCATTGGGCCCGGTTCGGGCGGGACTACTACCAGCGCCACGACTACGAGGAGGTGGATTCCGAGGCGGCGCAAGGGCTGATGACGGCGCTGCGCGAGAAGCTGTCCGGCCTGCCGGGCACGCGCGTCGGCGGCCTCACCGTCGCGGCGGCCGACGACTTCGCCTACACCGACCCGGTCGACGGCTCGGTGACGAAGGCTCAGGGCGTGCGCCTCGTCTTCGCCGAGGGGGCACGGGCGGTGTTCCGGCTCTCGGGCACCGGCACGGCCGGGGCGACGCTGCGGGTCTATCTCGAGCGCTACGAGCCCGATCCGGCCCGCCACGACCGAGACGTCGGCGAGGCGCTGGCGGAGGTCGCCGCGGCGGCGCGGGAGGTGGCGGAGATCGAGACGCGCACGGGGCGGGAGGCGCCGAGCGTGGTGACGTGAGCGGGGGGTGAAGGTCGCGGGACCCGGCTCTCCGGAGGGAGCCGTCGTGCCATCGGCACGGCCGTCGCGCGCGGCGGAGGTCACCCGAAGGGGCGAAACGCAGTGGAGCACGGCGAAGCCGTTGACCGCAGCGAGCACGGCGGCACGCTTGCAGGACAAGACGGCGAGCCCCCTTCCATTTCACACCCTTCCGGCCCCGCGCAATCCGCGTTATATCCCCCGCATCTCCTCATCATCTGCAGCAACGGAGCGCGGGGCGCGCGAGATGCGGTACGACGTGATCGTGGTCGGGGGCGGGCATGCCGGGGCGGAGGCCGCGGCGGCGGCCGCGCGCATGGGCGCGGCGACGGCGCTCGTCACGCACAAGGCGGCGACGATCGGCGCGATGTCCTGCAATCCCGCCATCGGGGGGCTCGGCAAGGGTCATCTCGTGCGCGAGATCGACGCCCTCGACGGGCTGATGGGCCAGGTGGCGGACAAGGCCGGCATCCAGTTCCGCCTGCTCAACCGCCGCAAGGGACCCGCCGTGCGCGGCCCGCGCACCCAGGCCGACCGGAAGCTCTACGCCCGGCACATGCAGGCGGCGCTGGCCGCGCAGGCCGGCCTGACGATCGTCGAGGGCGAGGCGCACGACATCGAGGTAGACGGCGCCCGCGTGGCCGCCCTCGTCCTCGCCGACGGGCGGCGGCTCGCGGCCGGCGCCGTCGTGATCACCACGGGCACCTTCCTGCGCGGCCTCGTCCATATCGGCGAGCGCAAGATCCCCGCCGGCCGCGTGGGCGAGGCGCCCTCGCTCGGCCTCTCTGCGACGCTGGAGCGCTTCGGCTTCACGCTCGGGCGCCTCAAGACGGGCACGCCGCCCCGCCTCGACGGGCGCACGATCGACTGGGCGGGCGTCGACATCCAGGAGGCCGACGACGATCCGGTCCCCTTCTCCGCCCTCACCGACCGCATCACCACGGCTCAGGTCGCCTGCGGCGTCACCCGCACGACGCCGGCCGCGCACGAGCTGATCCGCGCGAACCTTCACCGCGCGCCGATGTATTCCGGCGAGATCGCCTCGACCGGCCCGCGCTATTGCCCCTCGATCGAGGACAAGGTGGTGCGCTTCGGCGACCGCGAGGGGCACCAGATCTTCCTCGAGCCGGAGGGGCTCGACGACCCGTTGGTCTACCCGAACGGCATCTCGACCTCCCTGCCGGAGGACGTGCAGGCGGGCGTCGTCGCGTCCATCCCCGGCTGCGAGCGCGCGCGCATCGTGCGACCGGGCTACGCCATCGAGTACGATTACGTCGATCCGCGCAACCTCGCCCCGACGCTGGAGACCAAGCGCATCGCCGGCCTCTTCCTCGCCGGCCAGATCAACGGCACGACGGGCTACGAGGAGGCCGGCGCGCAGGGCCTCGCGGCGGGGATCAACGCCGCGCTCTTCGCCGGCGGCGGGGAGGGGATCGTCTTCGACCGGGCGCAATCCTATCTCGGCGTCCTGATCGACGACCTCGTCACCCGCGGCGTGAGCGAGCCCTATCGCATGTTCACGTCGCGCTCGGAATATCGGCTGAGCCTGCGCATCGACAATGCCGACGAGCGGCTCACCCCCGTGGGCCTCTCCGCCGGTTGCGTCGGCGCCGCGCGGGCGCGGGCCTTCGGCGAGGGCCAGGCGCGGCTCGAGGCGGCGCGGGCGGTGTTGCGCGAGCGGACGCTGACCCCGCAGGAGGCGGCGAAGGCGGGGCTGTCGCTGAACCAGGACGGCGTGCGCCGCTCGGCCTTCCAGCTCCTGTCCTATCCCCATATCGGCTTTCCCGACCTCGCGCGGGTCTGGCCCGAGCTCGGCGACATCACCGGGCCGCTGCGGGAGCGGCTCGAGACCGACGCCACCTACGCCGTCTATCTCGACCGGCAGGCCGCGGACATCGCCGCGCACAGGCGCGACGAGAGCGTGGTGCTCGCCGAGGGGATCGACTTCACGGCGCTGCCGGGCCTCTCCAATGAGATCCGCGCCAAGCTCGATCGCGTGCGCCCGCGCACGCTCGGCCAGGCCGCGCGGATCGAGGGCATGACGCCGGCGGCGATCACCTTGCTCGCCGCGCACGCCCGCAAGCGGCGCCGGGGCGCGGACGCGGCGTAGGGCGGAACCCGGAACGATCGGCTGCGACTGGACCCGCGGCGCGCTCCGCGGCACAACAGGCCGCATGACCACCGATTCGCCCGACGCCGCTCTGGCCCCCTTCGCTGTTTCACGTGAAACACGCGCGAAGCTCGACACCCTCGTCTCCGAGCTCCGCCGCTGGCAGCCGGCCAAGAACCTGGTGGGACCCGGCACGCTGGACACGGTCTGGACACGCCACGTCGCCGATTCGCTCCAGCTCGTCGAGATCGCCCCGGCGAACGCCCGCCACTGGCTCGATATCGGCTCCGGCGCGGGCTTTCCCGGCCTCGTCGTCGCCATTGCGCTGGCGGACCGGCCGCGTTTTTGCATGGACCTCGTCGAATCGAACGCCCGGAAGTGCGCCTTCCTGCGCCACGTCGCGCGCCTCACCGGCGCGCCGGTGCGTGTGCACAACGGGCGGATCGAGGACGTCGTCCGGAATTTCGCCGGCGAGACCGACGTCGTTTCCGCCCGCGCGCTCGCGCCGCTCTCCCAGCTCCTCGCCTGGTGCGAGACCCTGTTGAAAACCGGCGCCGTGGCGCTGTTTCCGAAGGGTGCGGGCGTGGAGAGCGAATTGACCCCCGTGGTGAAATCCCGGACAGTCGATATCGAGCAGATCCCGAGCCGGACCGATTCGCGCGCACGCATCCTGCGGATTCGCTGGCTCCCCCAAGGCGATCGGTTCGACGACCCGTCCAGGAACGACGCGTCCGGGAACGACACGTCGCCGAGCGACACGTCCAGGAACGAGTGATCATGACCAGCGATACGCTCCTCGGCGAGGACGAGGTCGCCGACGCGCCTCCCGCCGATAGTGTCGACCTCCCGCTCGAGGCGGAGACGCAGGCGGTGGCCGAACCCGCCCGCGCCTCCGATCCGCAGCCGGATCGGCTGCGCCGTCAGACCCACGGGCGCCCGCGCGTACTCGCCCTCGCCAACCAGAAGGGCGGCGTCGGCAAGACGACGACGGCGATCAACCTGGGCACGGCGCTCGCCGCGATCGGCGAGAAGGTTCTCGTCATCGATCTCGACCCGCAGGGCAACGCCTCGACCGGGCTCGGCGTCGAGCGCAAGCAGCGCCGCATCTCGACCTACCACGTCCTCACCGGCGAGGCCGAGCTGCGCTCGGCCATCCGCGAAACGGCGGTGCCACGGCTCCACCTGGCGCCGTCGACGCTCGACCTGCTCGGCCTGGAGCTCGAGATCGCCTCCTCGCGCAATCGCGCCCACCGGCTCAAGCTCGCCATCGACGGGCTCGCATTGGGCGACGCGCTCCGCTCCGAGCCCTTCACCTACATCCTGATCGACTGCCCGCCCTCGCTGAACCTGCTCACCATCAACGCCCTGGCGGCGTCGGATTCGGTGCTGGTGCCGCTGCAATGCGAGTTCTTCGCGCTCGAGGGCCTGAGCCAGCTGCTCAAGACCGTCGAGCAGGTGCGCGACAACCTCAACCCCAAGCTCTCCATCCACGGCGTCGTGCTGACCATGTTCGACCCGCGCAACAACCTGTCCAACCAGGTCGTGGCGGACGTGCGCTCCTTCATGGGCGGCAAGGTCTACGAGACGGTGATCCCGCGCAACGTGCGCGTCTCCGAGGCGCCCTCGCACGGCAAGCCGGTGCTCCTCTACGATCTCAAATGCTCGGGCAGCCAGGCCTATCTGCGGCTCGCGTCCGAGATCATCCAGCGCGAACGCACGCTCAAGGCGGCTTGAGGCCCAACCCGAAGCAAGGACCCGAGGAAAAGACGATGGCGGAAGAGGGACAGCGCCTGCGGCTCGGACGGGGCCTCGCCGCGCTCATCGGCGACATGGGGGACGACGACGAGGGCGTGGTCGAGCGCGGCCGCGGCCAGCGCCGCGTGCCGATCGAGTTCCTGCGGCCGAACCCGCGCAACCCGCGCAAGAGCTTCGCGGAGAGCGATCTCGAGGACCTCGCCCAGTCGATCCGCGAGCGCGGCATCATCCAGCCCATCGTCGTGCGCTCGCTCCGCGGGCTCGAGGACGCCTACGAGATCATCGCCGGCGAGCGGCGCTGGCGGGCGGCCCAGCGCGCCGGCCTGCACGAGGTGCCGATCGTCGTCGTCGAGGCCGACGACCGGCTCTCCCTCGAATACGCCATCGTCGAGAACGTCCAGCGCACGGATCTCAACGCGCTGGAGGAGGCCGCGGGCTACGACAAGCTCATCGCCGAGTTCGGCTATTCGCAGGCCGAGCTCGCGCAGGTGATCGGCAAGAGCCGCTCGCACGTGGCCAACACGATGCGCCTGATGAAGCTGCCGCAGAGCGTGCAGGAGAAGCTCGCCTCCGGCGCCATCAGCGCCGGCCACGCCCGCGCGCTCCTCGCCGTGAAGGACCCCGAGACCGCCGCGGAGCGCATCGTCGAGAAGGGGCTCAACGTCCGCGACGTCGAGCGCCTCGCCCGGCAGGACGAGGAGGGGCAGACCCGCCCGCCGCGCCCGCGGGCCGAGAAGGACGCCGACACCCGCGCCCTCGAGCAGGCCCTGACGGAGACGCTCGGGCTCGAGGTGGCGATCTCGGCGAAGCCTGGAGCGCCCAACGGCGAGGTCCGCATCCGCTACGCCACGCTCGAGCAGCTCGACGGGCTGTGCCGCGCGCTGAGGCGCGGCTAGAGCTGCGACGGGCGCTGCCGCAACGGAATGACGCGGCGGCGGTTCTGCTACGATCCCACGCGGTCGTGGTCAGTCCAGCTCCTGCGCACGCCGATAAGCCGGACGTTCGGTGCAGCGCGTGATCCAGGCGTGGACCGCGGGGTGGTCGGGCGTCGCGTCCGGAGAGTACAAGAACGGCGAGCTGAGCAGGATGTCCGCTGCCGTGAACCGGTCGCCCATCAGCCATGGGCGGGGGCTCGGCTGCAGAGCGGAGATCAATCGCGTCGCGATCTCGTCTCGGCTTCGGAACGTCGCCGCGGCGATGGGATGGTCCGCCACGCCGAGCACCTCGAGCAGGTAGACCGGCTCCACGACATCCCCGTACCAGAAGCGCCAGGTGAGATACTCCGCCCGTCCGGGTTCGCCGGGCGCGAAGCCCAGGCTGCGCTCCGGGAAGAGGTCGGTGAGGTAGAGGAGGATGGCGCCGGTCTCGGTAACCAGGCGGCTATCGTGCACAAGAGCGGGCACCTTGCCGTCCGGATGGGGATTGCGCGGGTCGCGCGCCCCGGTGCCGTCCCGGCGGGGGATGTCGGTGCGGATCGTCTCGAACGGGACGTCGAGCTCGTGGAGCAGCCAATGGACGCGGCTCGAGCGCGATTGGCGCGCATGGTAGAACGTCAGCATGGAAGCCTCCTGCTCTGCGCGAGGATCGCCGCCGTCGATCGGCGGCTCGGGGCGGGGGCTCCTTCCGCTCGCCCCTCGCCCCTCTGCGTCCTCTCACCCAGCCTCGCGGTGTTCCTCCTCCGCGGCCGCGTCCACCGGGAAGCGCAGGCTCACCCGCGTGCCCGGATGGGCCGCATCGAACTCCAGGCCGGATTGCAGCGTCGAGGCCATGGTCTTGATGATGCGCGTGCCGAGCCCGCTGCCGGAGGCGGGCTCGTCGCCGCGCCAGCCGGCGCCGTCGTCCTCGACCACGAGGCGGGCCGCGCCGTTCTCGCGCACGAGGATGACGCGCACCTCGCCGCCCTCGCCGGCGGGATAGGCGTATTTCACCGCGTTGATGACGAGCTCCGCCACGATGACGCCGAGCGAGACGGCCTTGTCGGTAGGCATGGGGATGGTCTCGGCCGAGACCTTGAGCACGTGCGATTCGCCCTGCGCCTGCATGGCGGCCGCGAGCTCCTCGATCAGCCCGCGCAGATAGGCGTCCATCGAGACGGCGCGGATGTCGGGCGAGGTGTAGAGCCGGCGATGGATCTGCGCGATCGCCGTGATGCGCGACTGCGTCTCCACCAGCACCGCCCGGGCACTCGGCTCCTCCGTGACGGCCTTCTGCATGGAGACGAGCGAGGAGACGAGCTGCAGGGAATTCGCCACGCGATGGTTCACCTCGCGCAGCAGCATCTCGGCGCGGTCGCGCTGCTCGCGGACCTCGCGCTCGGCCGCCTCCTTGGCGCGGCGCACGCATTCCTTGGCCACCGCCTGCTCGATCGATGCGAGGAGGAGATCGAAGAAGGCCCCGCCGACGTCCTTGACGATGTAGTCGGCCGCGCCGGCCTTCAATGCGGCGACGGCGATGCGGCCCTCGTCGGCGCCGGTGACGTAGACCACGGGCGGCGGATCGGGGAGGGCCCGGATCTCCGAGAGGACCTCGAGGCCCTCCTTCCCCGGCATGAAGTGGTCGAGGGCGACCACGTCGAAGCCGCCCTGCGCCAGCCTGGCGACGCCGTCGTCGCCACCCATCGCGAAGACCACCTCGATACCTTTGCGCGCCAGCGTGCGCTCGACCAATCGGCCGAAGGCCGGGTCGTCGTCGATGTAGAGGAGGCGCCTGCCTCCGAGAGTCTCCGGCACGGTCGTCACGCTTCGGGCACCTGCATCACGGACAGGAACAGGCCCAGCTGCCGGATGGCCTGGGCGAAGGTCTCGTACTCCACCGGCTTTGTGATGTACACGTTGCAGCCGAGATCGTAGCAGCGCTGAATCTCGCGCTGGTCGTCGGTCGTCGTTAAGACGATCACCGGCGCCCGCTTGAGCCGGTCGTCGGCCTTGAGCTTGGCCAGGATGTCGATGCCGCTCATGTCGGGCAGATTGAGGTCGAGGAGCACGAGGAGCGGCCCGTTGGCGCGCACCTCCTCCTGGAACATGTGCCCCAGCGCCGAGGTCCCGTCGACGAAATGCCGGATCTCGTTGTTCACGCCCGCGCGGCGAACGTTCTTCTCGATGAGGCGCGCATGGCCCTCGTCGTCCTCGACCATCACGATGGTGACGGGCTGCGCACTCATGCGGCTTCCTCTTCTTCGTGCTTGGGACCCTGCGACACGTCCTCGATGATCTTGGGCAGGGTGAGCGTGAATGTCGAGCCCTCGCCCGGGGTGGAGGCGACCTCGACGGTGCCGCCGAGCCGGCGCACGAGGGCGCGGGTGTGGGCGAGGCCGATGCCCTCGCCCGCCACGTCCTGGCGCCCGGCCCGCCGGAACAGGTCGAAGATGCGCTCGAAGTCGCCGGGCTCGATACCCCGGCCGTTGTCGGCGACGACGAAGCGCACGAGGGGCCCCGCGTCCTCCGCGGTGAGGCTGACGCGGCCGGGTCGGTCGGGCCTGAGATACTTCACCGCGTTCTCGACGAGATTCCCGAAGATCTGCTCGAGCGCCAGCCGGTCCGAGACGAGGCTGGGGAGGTCACCGACGACGAGCTCCGCCTCGCGCTCGACGAGCTGATGGGTGAGGCTCTCCCGCAGCGTCTCGACGAGCGCTTGCATGTCGACGGGCTCCGGGACGAGCACGCGCCGGCCCTCGCGCGACAGCTTGAGAATGGCGTTGATCAGCCGATCCATCTTCTGCGTCGAGGCGCGAATGAAGCCGAGCGCCTCCGGCAGGTCGGTCTCGACCGCGAGGCGGACGTCCTCGGTGACGAGATCGGGCGCCCTCTCCCCGACCGCGGCCAGGAACGACTCGATCTCGCTGCGCACGCTCTCGAGCTCGCTGGTGAAGCCCATCACGTTGACGAGCGGCGCCCGCAGGTCGTGGCTGACGATATAGGCGAAGCGCTGGATCTCCTCGTTCGCCGCCGAGAGCTCGGCGGTGCGGGCCTGGACCGCGCGCTCCAGGTTGACGTTGAGATCCGCGAGCCGGGCGCGGGCCCGCTCCAGCTGGGCCGTCCGCCGCTCGACCCGGTGCTCCAGCGTATGATTGAGCTCCTCGACATCCGCGCGGGCGGCCTCTGCCGCATCCACGGCGCGGGCCTGGCGGACACTGGCTCCCGTCAGCATGCCCGTCGCCACGAGGCCGGCGATGAAGATGAAGGGCGTGAACACCCGGGGCGAGGCGGCCTCGAACACGTCCGTCGTCTCCAGGACCACGGTCCAGGGCTGGTCGGCGATCGTCACGCGCTCGGCGGTGCGAAAGCCGAGGCGCCCGCGATCGAAGGTCTCGCCGGTGCGATAGAGCAGGTTCTCCGGGTCGGCGCTCTCGCCGTCGTAGACCGCGTAGTCGAGCTCGCCGCCGCGGCCCTGGGCCAGCGCCCGGTCGAACAGGTTGCGGGCGCGGAACGGGGCGTAGACGTAGCCCTCGAGCCGACGGCGGCGTTCCTCCACGGTGCCGGGTATCGCGCCACCCTCGAAGACGGGGAGGTAGATCAGGAACCCGGGCTGGACGTCCTCGTCGGTTTCCTGGACGAGGGTGACCCGCCCCGACGCGGTGGAGAGGCCACGATCGCGCGCCCGGACCATGGCCTCGCGCCGCACCGCCTCCGAGGTCATGTCGAAGCCGAGCGCGGCCCGGTTCCGCTCGTCCTCGGGCTCGAGATAGACGATCGCCGTGCGCAGGCTTGCGTCGCCCGCGGCGTCGTCCTCCGGCGGCCAGACCCGGAAGGCCTCGCGGCCTTCCGCGCGCGCCGACGCCTCGAGGTCCGCTTCGCCGCCGGGCTCGATCACGGTGGCGTAGCCGACGCCTTGGACGCCGGGATATTCCTCGTCGAGGCGGAGCCGCTGCACGAACGCCCCGAAATCGGCGCGGTCGACACTCTCCTCGGCGGCGAAATGCGCAGCCACGCCGCGCAACAGCCCGACATAGAGCGCCATGCGCTCGTCGATGGAGATGACGCGCTGGACCACGAGCGACTGGAAGCGCTGCGCATCGCGCTCGGACGCGATGCGGTCGTACTGGACGCCGACGACGAGGGTGCTCAGGATCCCGATGGCGAAGACCGCCGCCGGGGTGATGAAGCTCCGCCGCCGCAAGAACGCCAGACGAGAGGAAATGCCGTTGGAGCCGCGGCCGTCGTCTTGCCGGCGCGCCGCGTCGTGATCGCTCATGGAGAGGTGATCTCTTGATCTTGGTCCCGAGTCGCCTGGTGCTGGACGCACCTGCGCCCGGGGACAACGCGCGACCCCGGGCGGAGTTCCCGACCCTCGCCGCGACATGTTCCACGTGAAACACACGGACGCGGGGCAGGCGGAGGGGCAGGGGGAAGGGGCGCCCCATCGCCAACGGAAGGGCTAGGCAAGCGCCGCCGCGGGTCCTAGGGTCGACGACAGCGCTGCTGCACGAGCCCTGTGGCGATCGTGTGGCGCGCCCCTCCTTCCCGCGCGATCCGCGCCCTCCGCGAAGCCGACGAGAGTCTCCGCCGTGCCGACGCTGTTCCGTCTCGTGTTCATCCTCGCGATCCTCGCAGGCCTCGTCTATGCCGGCATGTGGGCGCTGGCCCTGTTCGTCGAGCCCGAGACGCGCGAGATCACCACCACCGTTCCCCCCTCGCGGCTCGCTCCGCGATGAACGCCCGCCCGGCTGCGGATCGCCGCCTCGTCGGATCGTTCCTCGACATGCTGGTGGCCGAGCGGGGCGCGGCCGACAACACGCTCGCCGCCTATCGTCGCGACCTCGACGACTACGCCGACTACCTCGCCGAGACCGGGACCGCCGCCTCCGAGGCCGACGCGGACACGGTACGCGGCTTCCTCGCCTCAATCGCCGAGCGCGGGTTGAAGGCCTCCTCCGCCGCGCGCCGGCTGTCGGCCGTGCGGCAGTTCCATCGCTTCCTCTTCCTCGAAGGTCACGCCGCCCAGGACCCGACCGCGACCGTCGACGGTCCGAAGCAGGCACGCCCTCTGCCGAAGACGCTCTCGGTCGCAGAGGTCGACCGGCTGCTGGCGGCCGCCGCGGAAAGCGCCGCGCAGGCCGACCAGCCCCCCAGGGCGTGGCTGCGCGCCTTGCGCATGCGCTGCCTCCTGGAGATGCTCTATGCCACGGGCCTGCGCGTATCGGAGCTCGTCGCCCTCCCGCGCGCGGCCGCCCGGACGCGCGAGCGCGCCCTCGTGATCCGCGGCAAGGGCGGCAAGGAGCGGCTCGTCCCCGTGACCGAACCCGCCCGCGAGGCGGCCGAGGCCTATCTGGTGGTCCTCGAGGCGCACGGGCCCGGCGGGCCGTGGCTGTTCCCGGCGGATTCGGAGAGCGGCCACCTCACGCGTCAGGCCTTCGCCCGCGAGCTCAAGGCGCTCGCCGGGGCGGCCGGCCTGCCGGCGCGGCTGGTGAGCCCGCACGTGCTGCGCCACGCCTTCGCCAGCCATCTCCTGCAGAACGGCGCCGACCTTCGCGTCATCCAGGAACTCCTCGGCCACGCCGACATCGCCACGACGCAGATCTATACGCACGTGCTGGACGAGCGTGTCGCAGCCATGGTGCGAGACCTGCACCCCCTCACGGACGGGCGATCGGGAGAGGACTGAGCGCAGGACGAACGCCACTCAGAACCCCGTCTCGATCTTCGCGTACATGTGCTCGGTGAAGCTGAACAGCTGCGCCCCCATGAAGGGCGCCGTCACCAGGATCATCAGGAGGATGGCGACGATCTTCGGGATGAAGGTCAGCGTCATCTCCTGGACCTGGGTGAGAGCCTGCATCAAGGCGATGGCGATGCCCACCGCCATGGCGACCCCCACCGACGGCCCGGAGGCGACGATGACGGTCCAGATGGCTTCCTGGACCATGTCGAGGGCGTCGACGGCGTTCATCAGGCGAGCCTCACGCCGGGGCCGATCAGCAGCGTCTCGCCGCCAGCCAGCGTGGCGAGGGGACCTTCGTCGGTCAGGCGCACGCTGGTGATCTCGCCGGAGACGCTTCCATCGGCCGAGGTGGCGGTCCGCCCGATCAGGTCGCCCGCCATGGCCAGCGACGTCGCGGAAAGGAGCCCGTCGAGCTTCTTGTTGGTCATGATCGCCTGCTCGACCATGGAGAAGGTGGCGAGCTGGGCCACCTGCTCGGACGGGTCCATCGGGTTGAGCGGGTCCTGGTTCTTCATCTGCGCGATCAGGAGGCGCAGGAAGCTGTCGTAGTCCATGCTCCCCGCATCCGCGCGCCCCGTCTGGGGCGCGGCGGGACCGGGCTGAGCGGAGGTGGCGGAGGCGACGTCCATGATCCGGTCTTTCCTGTCAGGCGGCCGAGCGGCGCTCGGGGCGGGCGGCGAGGATGGCCTCCTCGGCGGGGAAGAGGCCGCGGAGCGTCTTCATGGCGTCGAGCCTGCGCCCGGCCTCCATCTGGCCGCGCACGGCGAGGAGCCCGTCGAGGATCTCCCGGCTCGCGAAGGTCCGCAAAGCCGCGGCGAGGTAGCGCTCGTAGAGGAGCGCGGCCTTCTCCGCCCCGGCGGGGTCGATGAACATGGCCTGCACGACGAAGTAGATCTGGCGCAGCGGCGTCGTCGTCTCCTCGGGCTGGAGCACGTGGCTCTCGAGCAGGAAGGTCGCGTCGTTGAGGATCTCGAGCGTGGTCTTGCGCTCGGCGCGCACCACGGCCCCGTTGATCCACACGCGCTCTCCGGCGCGGAGCGTCAGGCGCATCGTGCCGCTCATTTCAGCCCCTCGGCGATCGTCTGGTTGACCTCGATGATGGCGGCGAAGTCGACTGTCTGGCCGAGCCGGATCGCATCCGCCTCGCGCATCACCCAAAGACCGATGGAGATCAGGTCGGCGCGCAGCTTCTGCGGCAGGTCGTTCTCGGAGCTCGCGAGATCCTCGATCAGGATCGCCCAGAGCTGGCGGACGTAGTGCAGGGCCTCGACCGTCTCGCGCGAGGCCGCGCCGGCGGCCTGGGCCTTGCGCAGCAGCTGGACGGCCTGCTCGACCGCCTCGCGCTCGCGGGCGCGCGTGTCCGAGAAGGTGTCCTCGACGATCTCGGCATAGGAGAACTGATACATGGTCGCCTCTTTCGGTGAGGGGGCGTCAGAGGTAGCGCAGGAGGCTCATCTCGCGGATGCGGGCGGTGAGGTTGTAGGAGACCTCCACCTGGGACATCAGCGCGTTGACCCGGGTCGCCGCCTCGTAGGGGTCGACGTTCTCGAGACCCGTGATCTGCCCGGTGAGGATGTCGCGCTGGATGCTCATGCGCTCGGAGGCGTCGGCGACGCGGTTCTGCGCCACGCCGAGCCGGGCCTGAATGGTGGTGACGTCCTGCATCGCCCCGCCGACGAGGCCGATGGCGCGCTCGACGATGGCCTCGTAGGCGGGCGCCGGCAGCGCCTGCGCGCCGAGGTCGACGAGCATCGTATAGGCCATGGTCAGGTCGCGGAACGCCTGCTCGTTGGCGTTGGCGGAGGTGGCGATCACCTCGTTGGTCGACACGCGGCTCTGGAGGTTCTGGTCGGACGCGGTGGACCAGGTCGCGCCCCATTGCGGATCGGCGAAGAGCGGCGCGAACGCGGTGTCGAGGAAGGTCTCCATGTCCGCCCGGGTGATGCCGGCGACGCCGGGATCGCCCTGGCCGAAGCCGAAGAAGCCGGCGAAGGCCGTGTCCACAGCCGTCTTCGCGGCGGAGACCGGCGGGCCGAGATAGTCCGCCAGCGGCTCGACGTCGGTGTTGATGCCGGCGAAGAGATATTGGCCGTTCAGGTTGGCGTTCAGCGAGCCGA
Organism: Salinarimonas sp.; assembly: GCF_040111675.1. Lineage (NCBI taxonomy): Bacteria > Pseudomonadati > Pseudomonadota > Alphaproteobacteria > Hyphomicrobiales > Salinarimonadaceae > Salinarimonas > Salinarimonas sp. The sequence goes on from NZ_CP157794.1 coordinate 5,156,480, forward strand.
ACAGGCCCTTGAGGTTCAGCTCGGCCTGCGGCGCGACGATGTCCGCCGCCTGGGGGTTCTCGCGCACGGCGATCAGCACGCCGAGGACGTCCTCGGCCGTACCCTGGATGTTCGAGAGCGCCGCCTGGCTGGTGTCGAGCCGCGCGGCGACGAGGCCGTTCGTGTCGAGGATCGTCCCGATGCGGGCGAGCTCCTGGCGCAATTCGACGCTCTGGCCGGTGCGGGCGCCGAGCGCGAGCCCCACATCCGCGAAGCGGCCGGAGGAGAGCTCCTCGGACGCCTTGGCCAGCGCGTTCTGGGCCTTGATCATCGACAAGCGCGTGGAATTGGCGATGCCGAGCGTGGAGATGGGGGTCGTCTTCATGGCGTCACCTCACGGCCTCGAGCAGGGAGGCGAGCATCGTGTCCACCGCCGTGATGATCCGCGCGGAGGCGCCGTAGCTGCGCTCGAGCTCGAGCATCAGGGCGAGCTCCTCGTCGAGATTGACGCCGGTCTCGTTGGACAGGCTCTCGGCGGTGCGTTCGAGGAAGGTGGTCTGGTAGGTCGCCTCCTTGTCGGCCTGCTTGCGCGCGGCCTCGAGCCAGCCCACCGAGCCCGCGGCGAAGCCGGCGATCGTGGTGTTCGGGTCGAGCCCGGACGTGGCGTCGAAGGGCCGCTGCGCGCCGAGCACGTCGAGCAGGCCCTGGAGCCGGCCGGAATAGGAGGCGGCGTCGGCCGGGTTGTAGTCGTAGGCCGCGCCGTTCATGCCGCCGTCGCGGATCGTGGTGAGGTCGCCGCCCTGCGTCGGATCGGCGGCCGGGTTCACCCGGATCTGCGCCGCGAGATTGGGGATCGCCACCGCGCCGCCGGGCAGGGCCGGGCCGCCGGGCCAGGTGAACAGGCCGGCCTGGTCGGCCAGAAGCGGCGGCGTATTGAGCTGGTCGGTCTCGGCGGTGGCGAGGATCAGCCCGCGGGCGATCTCGTCGAGCTGCTTCTGGTAGACCGGCGCCGTCTCGTCGCGCAGCATCGCGTGTCCGAAGAGCGCGCCGGACTTGATCGCCATGGTCGCCCCGGGGCCGGTGATCGGCACGCCGTCGGCGAAGACCGCACGGCCCTGGATGCCGGCGTCGTAGGCGAAGGTGCGCTCGAACGAGACCGTTCGCGCGGTCTTCTCGAACAGGGTCACGCCGGAATCGGTGTAGATCACCATGTCGGCGTCGCCGCGCGTCACCGTGGTGACGCCGATCTCCCGGGACAGGTCGGTGAGGATCGCCGAGCGGGTGTCGAGATGGTCGGTGACGTCGGTCCCGGCCGCCGTGCCGACGACGATCGCCCGGTTCACCGTCTCGAAGCGGGCGAGGAGGTCGTTGATGCGATCGACCGAGGCCGCCATCTCGCCGTCGGCCGTCGCCCGCGCCGCCTGGACCGTCTGCGTGGCGGTGTTCAGCCGGCCGGCCAGGTCGTGCGCGCGGTCGAGAGCCTGGGCGGCGAGAATCGGATCGCTCGGCCCGTCGGCGTGCATCTGGAGCGCGTTCTCGAACGCGCCGAGCGCGCCCGCTACCGACCAGTCGTTCTCCGGGTCGCCCACCGTCTGCGAGAGCCGGTCGAGCCCGTCGAGATGCGCGGTCTTGGCCGCGGCGTCGGAGGAGGCCTCCAGCATGCGGGTGTAGAGCGCCTGGTCCTGGGCCCGGGAGATCGAGGCGACGTGGGTCGTGCCCAGCCCCGTCGTCGCGACGACGGCGCTCTTGCGCGCATAGGCGGGGTCGTTCGCGCCGGTGATGTTGCGCGCGACGAGCGCGGTCTGCTGCGCGTTCGTCGACAGCGCCGACTGGGCCGAGTTGAGCGCGAGTGAGAGCGACATCGATCAGACCTCGGAGTTGGGCCGCGGCGCCTCAGCGCTTCAGGTTGACGAGCACGTCGAGCAGCTCGGAGCCGGTCTGGAAGACCTTGGAATTGGCCGTGTAGCTGCGCTGGCTCTCGATCATGGAGGTGAGCTCGGAGGCGAGATCGACGTTCGATTGCTCGAGCGCCGAGGAAACGATGTCGCCGAGCCCGCCCTGGCCCGCGAGGCCGAGCTGGACCTCGCCGGAGTCCAGCCCGAGCGAGTAGACGTTGCCCGCCTCCGGCTGGAGGTTGTCCGGGCTCGTCACGTTGGCGAGCGGGACCTGCCAGGTGGCGCGCCGCTCGCCGTTCTCGAAGATCGCGAAGACGGTGCCGTCCTCGCCGATCTCGACGTCGCGGATGGCCGAGGGCGCGTTGCCGTTCACCGCCGCCTGCATGACGGTGTAGTCCGCCGCGACCTGGGTCATGTCGGAGAGGTCGAGGGTGAGCGCCTGGCCGTTGGGCACCGCGACGTTCAGCGCCGGCGCGCCGGTGACCCGGCCGTTGGCGGGGTCGAAGGCGAGGGCGACGCTGTCGAGCGGCGGGTTGGCATAGGGAAAGCCGCCGCCGGGGGGCGCGTCGGCGCGGTCGAACACCGTCGCCTCCCAGGCGTTCGGGCCGGTCTTGGTGAAATAGACGTCGAGCACGACGGGGTTGCCGAGATTGTCGTAGGCGACGAGGGAGGACATCGCCTCGTACTCGGTCGTCGCGAGGTTCGCCGACGGCGGGGTCGCCGGCGCGACGATCGCGGCGGCGTTGGAATCGAGGTTGGCGGCAAAGCCGCCCTGGGTCGAGGGCGTCGCCTCGAGCGCGGTCTGGCCGATGTTCACGACCTGGAGCCCCTGGAGGCCGTTCACCACCACGCCGCCGGCGCCGCCGTCGAGCGGCATGCCCATCAGCTTGAAGCCGGCCGCGTTGACGAGCTCGCCCTCGCCGTTGGGCACGAAGGAGCCCGCGCGGGTGAGGTAGGGCGTGCCGCCGTTGTCGGAGACGACGAAGAAGCCGTTGCCCTGCACCGCGAGGTCGGTCGCGGAGGTGGTGAAGGTCAGCGCGCCCTGCTGCGAGATCGCGTGCTGGACGTGCGTCTTGACGCCGCCGGAGGTGTACTGGCCCGAATTGTTGCCGAGGATCAGCGAGGAGAACTCGGTCTTCGAGCGCTTGTACCCGTTGGTGTTGGCGTTGGCGATGTTGTCGGCGACGGTCGCGAGCTTCGACGACTGCGCCGCCATGCCCGACACGCCCGTGCGCATCACTCCGTAGAGGCTCATCTCCGCGTCTCCGGTCTGGAGGTCTCTCGAGGGCATGAGACGCCGGGGAGCTTGCGCGTGGCTGGCGTGCGGGCAGGAGCGCCGTTTTCGCGGTGGATCGCGGCCCCCCTCTTTCGCGCCCGGGCGTTCGCCCTGCATGATGCCAAGGCGCGACACGAGCGAGAGGAGCCGCACCATGAACCGTCTGGCGCAGGCGACGAGCCCCTACCTCCTTCAGCACGCGGACAACCCCGTCGACTGGCGCGAATGGGGCGAGGAGGCCTTCGCCGAGGCGCGGGCGACCAATCGCCCGGTCCTGCTCTCCATCGGCTACGCCGCCTGCCATTGGTGCCACGTGATGGCGCACGAGAGCTTCGAGGACCCGGACGTGGCGGCGGTGATGAACGCGCTCTTCGTCAACGTGAAGGTCGACCGCGAGGAGCGGCCGGACGTGGACCACGTCACCATGTCCGCGCTCCACGTTCTGGGCCAGCCCGGCGGCTGGCCGCTGACCATGTTCCTGACGCCCGAGGGCGCGCCCTTCTGGGGCGGGACCTACTTCCCGAAGGAGCCGCGCTTCGGCCGGCCGGGCTTCGTGCAGGTCCTGCGCGAGATCGCCCGGCTGTGGCGCGAGGAGGGCGCGAAGGTCGCCGCCAACCGCGAGGCGATCGCGCAGGCGCTGGCGGACGCGCAGGCCGCCGAGGACGCGCCTGGGATGGGCGTGGCCGAGCTCGACCTCCTCGGCGCGCGGCTCGTCCAGGCCTTCGATCCGGTCGACGGCGGGCTGAAGGGCGCGCCCAAGTTTCCCAACCCGACAATCCTCGAGATGCTCGACCGCTTCGCGCGCCGGCAGGGTCACGCGCAGGCGAAGCGGGAGGCGGTTCGCCAGCTGGAGCGCATGGCGCGCGGCGGCATCCGCGATCATCTCGGTGGCGGCTTCGCGCGCTATTCCGTCGACGAGCGCTGGCTCGTCCCGCATTTCGAGAAGATGCTCTACGACAACGCCCAGCTGCTCGAGCTCTATGCGCTGGCCGCGTCCGAGGAGCAGGATCCCGTCCGTCGGGAGCTCTTCGAGACGTCCGCTCGCGGGATCGTCGCCTGGCTCGCCCGCGAGATGACGACGCCCGAGGGCGCCTTCGCCGCCAGCCTCGACGCCGATTCGGAGGGCGAGGAGGGGAAGTTCACCGTCTGGCGGCTGGACGAGATCCGCGAGGTTCTGGGCGAGCCGGACGCGGCCCTGTTCGCCCGCCATTACGACGTGACGCCGCAGGGCAACTGGGAGGGCGTCGCGATTCCCAACCGGCTCGACACGCCCGATCCGGACCCGCAGACCGCCCACCGCCTCGAGACGATGCGCGAGGCGCTCCTCGCCCGGCGCGAGACGCGGGTGCGGCCGGGGCTCGACGACAAGGTTCTGGCGGACTGGAACGGGCTCGCCATCGCCGCGCTCGTCCGGGCGGGCATCCTCATGGACGCGCCCGGCTGGATCGAGCGGGCGCGCGCGGCCTTCGGCTTCGTCGCGGGCGCGATGAGCCGCGACGGCCTTCTCGGTCACGCCTGGCGCGCCGGCCGGCTCGTCCATCCGGGCTTCGCCACGGATCACGCCGCGATGATGCGCGCCGCACTCGTCCTGCACGAGGCGACGGGGGAGGGCGCGTATCTCGCGCAGGCGCGGAACTGGCGGGACGCGCTCGAGGCCGAGTATCGCGTGGCCGAGACCGGCCTCCTCGCCATGACCGCCGCCTCCGCGACCGACTCGGCGCTGGCGCTGCGCCCGCAGCCGCTCGCCGACGAGGCGACCCCCAACGCCAACGGGCTCTACGCCGAGAGCCTGGTTCGGCTGGCGCAGATCACCGGCGCGGCGGAAGACCGGGAGCGCGCGGAGGCCTTCCTCGCGCGGGCCACAGGCGCCGCCCGCGCCGCGCCCATCGGCCACGCCTCGCTGCTCAATGCCCTCGATCTCCACCTGACGGGACTGTCGGTGGTCGCCACCGGGCCCGACCGCGAGGGCCTCGCACGGGCGGCCCTGCGCCTGCCCTATCTCGGCCGCACCGTCGTCGCAGACCCGGAGAGCCTCGCGGCCGACCACCCGGCCCGCTCCGCCCTCTCCGACGCGACCCAGGCGATCCTCTGCGCCGGCGCCCGCTGCTCGCTCCCGGCCCGGACGCCGGAAGAGGTCGCCCTGCGCGCGCGGGAAATGCGGAATCGGTGACCCGACGCGACAAAGCCGCCCAGGAGGGCGGCTTTCTCGTCGGGACGCGCAGGCGCCGCGATCACGTGTTCATCGAATCGAAGAACTCGCCGTTCGACTTCGTGGCGCGCAGCTTGTCGAGCAGGAACTCGATCGCGTCCACCGTGCCCATCGGGTTGAGGATGCGGCGCAGCACGTACATCTTCTTGAGCACGTCCGGCGGAACCAAGAGCTCCTCCTTGCGCGTGCCCGAGCGGGTGATGTCGAGGGCCGGGAAGGTGCGCTTGTCGGCCACCTTGCGGTCGAGGATGATCTCGGAATTGCCGGTGCCCTTGAACTCCTCGAAGATCACCTCGTCCATGCGCGAGCCGGTGTCGATCAGCGCGGTGGCGATGATGGTCAGCGAGCCGCCTTCCTCGATGTTTCGCGCCGCGCCGAAGAAGCGCTTGGGGCGCTGGAGCGCGTTGGCGTCGACGCCGCCGGTCAGCACCTTGCCCGAGGACGGCACCACCGTGTTGTAGGCGCGGCCGAGACGGGTGATCGAATCGAGCAGGATGACCACGTCGCGGCCGTGCTCGACCAGGCGCTTGGCCTTCTCGATCACCATCTCCGCCACCTGGACGTGGCGCACCGCCGGCTCGTCGAAGGTCGAGGAGATCACCTCGCCCTTCACCGAGCGCTGCATGTCCGTGACCTCCTCCGGCCGCTCGTCGATGAGCAGCACGATGAGGTAGCACTCCGGGTGATTCGTGGTGATCGACTGCGCGATGTTCTGCATCAGCACGGTCTTGCCGGTGCGCGGCGGGGCGACGATGAGGCCGCGCTGGCCCTTGCCGATCGGCGAGACGATGTCGATGATCCGCGCCGAGTAGTCCTTGCGGGTCGGGTCCTGCTGCTCGAGCTTGAGACGCTCGGTCGGATAGAGCGGCGTCAGGTTGTCGAAGTGGACCTTGTGGCGGATCTTCTCGGGATCCTCGAAATTGACCGTGTTGACCTTGAGCAGGGCGAAATAGCGCTCGCCCTCCTTCGGCCCCCGGATCGGCCCCTCCACCGTGTCGCCCGTGCGCAGGCCGAAGCGGCGGATCTGCGAGGGCGAGATGTAGATGTCGTCCGGGCCCGGCAGGTAGTTCGAATCCGACGAGCGCAGGAAGCCGAAGCCGTCCTGCAGCACCTCGACCACCCCCTCGCCGATGATTTCGACGTCGCGGGTGGCGAGCTGCTTGAGGATCGCGAACATCAGCTCCTGCTTGCGCATGGTGCTGGCGTTCTCGACCTCGAGCTCCTCCGCGAAGGTCGTCAGCTCGGTCGCCGTCTTGGACTTGAGGTCCTGCAGCTTGATCTCCCGCATGGCGGGATCAGCGGGAGAATTCTCTCGAATGGGGGCGTTCAGGATATCGTCTTCGATCATGGGCCGTTCGCCGGGAGGACGTTCGCTCGGAGGCGGGGGTCGACAGGCCGTGGCGCGTACGTCGCTTCGAGGTCGAGAGCCGGGGCTGTGCCGGGTCCTCGTTCGCCTGACCGAAAGCGCGACCTGTCGTGAGAGGGAGGGTAAGGTGCTGCTTATCGCGTTTTCGCACCCCGCTCAACCCCCAAACGCGCTCACCAGAAAATTGGTTTCACGATCACGAGGACGACGATGCCGATCATGAGCAGGGTCGGCGCCTCGTTGAAGGCCCTGTAGTACGTGGACGATTTGGCGTTCGCGTCCCCGGCGAAGGCCTTCACGTAGCGCGCCATCAGGTGATGCGAAATAAGGAGGCCGAGGACGAGCAGCAGCTTGAAGTGCAGCCAGCCCTGGCTCCACCAACCGCCGAGAAAGCCGAGCCAGAGCCCCGTCGCCACCGAGACGATCATCGCCGGCGTCGTGATCGCCTTGAGCAGCCGCCGCTCCATCACCTTGAAGGTCTCGCTCTGCTGCGAGCCCGCCTCGGCGCTCGTGTGGTAGACGAACAGCCGCGGCAGGTAGAGAAGGCCCGCCATCCAGGCGATGATGGCGATGACGTGCAGGCTCTTGAGCCAGAGATACCCGTCGAACAACGTGGTCACGCTCCCCGCACCCGCGCGATCATCGCCTCGACATGGGCGATGGGCGTTTCCTTCTCGATCCCGTGGCCGAGATTGAACACGTGCGGCCGCCCGCGGGTCGCGGCGAGGATCGCGTCGATCCCCTCCTCCAGAGCCCGGCCGCCGGCGACGAGGGCGAGCGGGTCGAGATTGCCCTGGGACGGCAGCCCTTCCGGCAGCCGCGCGACGGCGGCGGCGATGTCCGTCTGCCAGTCGACGCCCACCGCGTCCGCGAAGCCGGCGGCGGCCAGGCGATGCAGGTGCCCGCCGCCGCGCACGAAGACGATGATTCGGGCCTGGGGACGCTCGGCCTTCACCCCCTCCACGATCCGCCGCAGCGGGCCGAGGGAGACCGTCTCGACGAGGGAAGGAGGCAGGCTCGTGCCCATGCTCTCGAAGATCTGCACCGCGTCCGCGCCGGCGTCGATCTGCGCGACGAGGTAGCGGATCGAGGTCTCGACGAGCCTCTCGATCAGCCCGATCACGAAAGCGGGGTCGCGATAGACGGCGAGCCGCAGCGGCGCCTGCTCGGGCGTCGAGCGCCCGGCGATCATGTAGCTCGCGAGCGTCCAGGGCGCGCCGCAGAAGCCGAGCAGCGTCGTCTCGGAGGGCAGCTCGGCGCGCAGCCGGCGCACGGTCTCGATGACCGGCGCGAGGTGCTCGAGCGGATCCTTGTCGGCGCCGAGACGCTTCACGTCGTCGAGCGTGGCGATCGGCGCGAGGCGCGGGCCCTCGCCCTCCTCGAACCAGACCTTCTGGCCGAGCGCGTGCGGGACGACGAGGATGTCCGAGAACAGGATCGAGGCGTCGAAGCCGAAGCGCCGGATCGGCTGGAGGGTGACCTCCACCGCGAAATCCGGGTTGTAGCAGAGCTCCAGGAACCCGCCGGCCCGGCCGCGCGTTTCCCGATATTCCGGCAGATAGCGCCCGGCCTGGCGCATCAGCCAGATCGGCTGCGGCCACACCGCCTCGCCGTCCAGGACCCGCATCAGCTTGCGCGACGTTCGCTCGGTCATTCGCCGTCCTCCCCACTGCCTCTCAAATCAGAAAATCGAACTAGAATCGAATCCTGTTTCTGCTGGACGCGGGAAGAGCGGAGCCGCAAGAGCGTCCACAGGCCTTCCACACGGAGGCGGCCTCCATGGAATGGTTGAGGAAGTCTTGACGCGATCCCGTAGCGGATCGGATTCCGTAGTCCTTAACAGGAGGTTAACGAATCCCGGCCCGACCTCGCCCGCGGCGGCGCGACGACCCGCGCTCGCGATTCCCACCATAGCCGCGGCGGGCTTCCCCAGAAAATCCGGTGTTGACGGGATGGGGCCCTCCTCCACAGGCCCCCGGCTGGACCCGCGCGCCGTCCCGCTTTATCCACACTGATCGACTCCGCCGGCCGCCGGGCTGGGGAGAGCGCGGCTCGCGAAGGACGCGGCGAAGGAGGCGATCTTGGCCCGCAGCTACTTCCACCTGCACCTCGTCTCGGACTCGACCGGCGAGACCCTGATCACGGTGGCGCGCGCGGTGGCGGCGCAGTACGAGGGCGTTTCCGCCATCGAGCACGTCTACCCGCTGGTGCGCTCGGCGACGCAGCTCGAGCGCGTCATCGCCGAGATCGAGGCGGCGCCCGGCATCGTGCTCTACACGCTCGTCGAGCAGGATCTCGCCCAGCGGCTCGAGGAATCCTGCCGGGAGAACGCCTCGCCGGCGCTCGCCGTGCTCTCGCCGGTGCACAACCTGCTGCAATCCTATCTCGGCGCCCATTCCACGGCGCGCCCCGGGGCGCAGCACATGCTCAACGCCGACTATTTCAAGCGCATCGACGCGATGAACTTCACCCTCTTCCATGACGACGGGCAGCTCCCTGCCGACATCGAGGAGGCGGACGTGGTGCTCATCGGGGTCTCGCGCACCTCCAAGACGCCGACCGCCATCTATCTCGCCAATCGCGGGCTGAAGACCGCGAACATCCCCCTCGTTCCGAACGTGCCGCTGCCGCCCCAGATCGAGGACGCCAGGAAGCCGCTCTTCGTCGGCCTCGTCGCCAGCCCCGAGCGCATCGTGCAGATCCGCCAGAACCGGCTCCTCTCCCTCAATGCGGGCGACGAGGAGACCGACTACACCGACCGCGAGCGCGTGGCCGAGGAGATCGCCTATTCCCGCAAGCTGTTCGCCCGCAAGCGTTGGCCGGTGATCGACGTGACCCGCCGCTCCATCGAGGAGACCGCGGCGGCGATCCTCGAGCATTACCGCGCCCACCGCATGCAGTTCATCGCCACGTGAGCGCGCCATGACCGTCCCCGGCCTCTGGCGCGATCCCGCGCCGCTCGTCCTCGCCTCCACCTCCGCGACGCGCAAGACGCTGCTCGCGGCGACGGGGCTGGCCTTCGAGACCGCGCGGCCCGAGGTGGACGAGCGGGCGATCGAGGCGCAGGCCCTCGCGGGCGGCGCGAGCCCGGAGACGCTCGCCGTCACGCTCGCGCGCGAGAAGGCGCTGTCCGTCTCCGCCGCGCGGCCGCGGGCGCTCGTGATCGGCGCGGACCAGACGCTCGCCCTCGAGCGCCGGTTGTTCCACAAGCCGACCTCGCGGGAGGCGGCGCGCGAGCAGATCGCCGCTCTCGCCGGGCGCACGCACGCGCTGCATTCCGGCGTCGCGATCGCGCGCGAGGGCGCGATCGTCGCCGAGTATCTCGCGAGCGCCCGGCTCACCATGCGCCGGCTCGACGCCGCCGCCATCGACCTCTATCTCGACCTCGCCGGCGACGTCGTCACGACGAGCGTCGGCGGATATCAGCTCGAAGGCGTCGGCGCGCATCTGTTCGAGTGGGTCGAGGGCGACCATTCCACCATCCTCGGCCTGCCGATCTTCCCGCTCCTCGCCGCGTTGCGGGATCTGGGCGTGTTGGCGCTCTGAGCACGAGACGAGATGTAGAACCCGATGCCAGACCCCAAAGCCTTCGTCGCCGGGCACCCGATCGCCCATTCCCGCTCGCCGATGATCCACGGCTACTGGCTCGCGCGCTACGGGATCGCGGGCGTCTACGAGAAGGTGGACGTGCCCCCGGCCGAGTTCCCCGGCTTCCTGCGCGGGCTCGCGCGGGGCGGCTATGTGGGCGGCAACGTCACGATTCCGCACAAGGAGGTGGCCTTCCGTCTCGTCGACGCCCTGTCGAGCCGGGCGCAGCGGCTGCAGGCGGTCAACACGGTGTGGCTCGAGGACGGCGTCCTCCACGGCGACAACACCGACGTCACCGGCTTCGTCGCGAGCCTCGACGCCGCCCTCGGGTCCAGGTGGGAGGAGCGGTTGCGCTGCGCGCTCGTGCTCGGCGCCGGGGGCGCCGGACGGGCGGTGGTCGCGGGGCTCCTCGACCGCGGGCTCGAGCGCGTCATCGTCGCCGCCCGCGACGTCGACAAGGCGACGCCGATCCTCGCCTTCGCGCCGACGCGCACGACCGCCATCCCCATCGGCGATATCGACCGGGCGCTGGCGCGCGCCGACCTCGTCGTCAACACCACGCCGCTGGGCATGACCGGAAAGCCGCCGCTCGAGATCGACCTCGCGCCGCTGCCGGAGCACGCCGCCGTCGCGGACATCGTCTACGCGCCGCTCGAGACCGATCTCCTGCGCGACGCGCGCGCGCGTGGCCTCGCGGCGGTGGACGGGCTCGGCATGCTGCTGCATCAGGCCGCGCCGGGCTTCGAGCGCTGGTTCGGCGTGCGCCCGGAGGTGACGCCGGAGCTGCGGGCGCTGGTCGAGGCCGACCTGGAGCGCGCCGCGCGATGACCTTCGTCCTCGGCCTCACCGGCTCGATCGGCATGGGCAAGTCGGCCACCGCCGCCATGTTCCGCCGCGCCGGCGCGCCGGTCCACGATGCGGACGCGACGGTCCACGCGCTTTACGCCGGCGAGGCCGCGGCGGCGATCGAGGCGGCCTTCCCGGGCGCCACCCGGGAGGGCGTCGTCGATCGCACGGCTCTGGGGCCGATGGTGATCGGCAAGCCCGAGGCCATGGCGCGGCTCGAGGCCATCGTGCACCCCCTCGTCACCGCCGAGCGCGAACGCTTCCTGGAGCGCGCCCGGGCCTCCGGCGCGCCCATCGCCGTTCTCGACATTCCCCTTCTCTTCGAGACCGGGGGCGAGCGCTTCTGCGACGCGGTCTGCGTCGTCACAGCGCCGGCGGAGGTCCAGCGCGAGCGGGTCCTCGCGCGGGCCGGCATGACGCAGGAGAAGCTCGCCGGCATCCTCGCGCGGCAGATTCCCGACGCCGAGAAGCGCGCCCGCGCGCATTTCCTGGTGGATACGAGCCGCGGCTTCCCTTCCGCCGAGCGGCAGGTGCGCGATATCCTGCGCGCGCTCGCCGGCCGCGAAGGCCGCGCGGCGCGTCGCCGATAGAGCGGCCGAGAGAACCTGCCGGAGCCCGAGCCTTGCGCGAGATCGTCCTCGATACCGAGACCACCGGCCGCGACGCGGATCTCGGCGACCGCATCGTCGAGATCGGCTGCGTCGAGCTCCTCAACCACATCCCGACGGGGCGCAGCTTCCACTGCTACGTCAACCCCGAGCGGGAGATGTCGGAGGGCGCCTTCCGGGTGCACGGGCTCTCCGACCAGTTCCTCGCCGACAAGCCGGTCTTCGCCGCGATCTGCGAGGAGTTCCTCGCCTTCATCGAGGGTGCGCGGCTCGTGATCCACAACGCGCCCTTCGACATGGGCTTCATCGACATGGAGCTCGAGCGCCTCGGCCGGCCCCGCTGGCCGGCGGACCAGGTGCTCGACACGCTGATGATGGCCCGGCGCAAGCATCCCGGCGCGCCGGCGAGCCTCGACGCGCTGTGCAGCCGCTACGGCATCGACAATTCGAAGCGCACCAAGCACGGCGCGCTCCTCGACGCCGAGATCCTGGCCGAGGTCTATATCGAGCTGATCGGCGGCAAGCAGGTCGATCTCGGCTTTTCCGCCCCGAGCGCCGGCCGCGGTCCGGCCCTCGTCGCCGCCGCACCGCGCGCCGAGCGCCGCCCTGCCGCCTCCCGCCTCACCGATGCCGAGCGCGCGGCGCATGCCGCTTTCCTCGCCGGCTTCAAGGGCGAGACCGTGTGGCGCGACTACCTGCCCGCCGCCGAAGCGGCCGAATAGGGCGCGCCGCACGGCGCTCGCCTGCTGCCCGCCGGCGGCTGCGGGCGGAACGCCGCCCCCGGGTGCGCGGTTGGATTCGGTACGTCCAACCGAGCGAGTCTTCATGGCGGACGACGAGAAGATCCTGGAGGACGCGCTGCGCCGCGTCGAGACCATCGCGCCGGAGCGGGCGACGCCGGCCGTGCGGCGGCTGCGGCGGCCGGAGGGCCGCTGGGTCCGGCTGCCCCTCGGGCTCGCCTTGACGGTCGGCGGGATCTTCTCCTTCCTGCCCGTGCTCGGCATCTGGATGCTGCCGCTCGGCCTGATCCTCGTCGCCACCGACGTCCCCGTCCTGCGCCGCCCGGTGGCGCGACTGGTGCTCGCGGCGACCCGGCGCTGGAAGACGCTTCAGCGCCGGCGCGCACGGCGGTGAGGACGTCTCAGGGGTGGGCGAGGAGCCAGGCGATCACGTCCGCGGCGTTCCGGTCCGGCGGAAAGACCGGGTAGAACACCGTCTCGATCACGCCGTCGCGGGCGATCAGGGTGACGCGCTTGTGCAGCGTGCGGCCGCCCGCCGCGAAGGTGGGAAGCTGCAGGGCGTCCGCGAGCGCGAGGTCGGCGTCGGAGAGGAGCGGGAAGGGCAAGGCGAGCCGCGAGGCCGCCTCCTGCTGGGCCTCTCGCGTCTGCGTCGAGACGCCGAACACCGCGTCGGCGCCCGCCGCGCGCAGCTCCGCGAAATGGTCGCGGAAGGCGCAGGATTGCGGCGTGCAGCCCTTCGCTCCGGGGATCTCGCCCCAGTCCGGAGGCAATTCCACGCCCGGCTCGGCGGTCATCGGATAGACGTAGAGCACCACCGTCCCGCCGAGATCGGAGAGGCGCACCGGCTCGCCGTCGGTGGCGGGCAGGGTGACGTCCGGCAGGCGCATCCCGGGAAGATGCGCCGCCGCGCCGTCGTCCACGGGCGTGGGCAGCGTCGACCAGTCGACCGGAATCGGGGCGGGTGCGTCGGCGGTCATGGGGCGCTCTCCTCTCGTCGAGGGGCGATCATGCCCGCCCGAAACGCTCGCGACCAGCGGCGGACGTCACATCAGCCCCTCTTCCTGCGCCATGTCCTTCAGGCTGCGCTGCGGGCGGGCGCCGATATGGCCGATCACCTCCGCGGCGGCGAGAGCGCCGAGGCGCCCGCAATCGACGAGATCGCGGTCCTGGACCACGCCGGCGAGGAAGCCGCCGGCATAGAGGTCGCCGGCGCCCGTGAGGTCGACGATCCGGTCCACCGGATGGGCGGCCACCGTCTGCGTGCCCTCGCGGGTGACGATCAGCGAGCCGCGCTCCGAGCGGGTGATCACGCCGACGAAGCGGCCCTGGGCGAAGCCCTCCTCGCGCAGCGCCCGCACCGCCTCGTCCTCGTCGGCGGTCTGGTAGAGCGCCTTGATCTCGTGGGTGTTGGCGAAGAGCACGTCGATCAGGCCGTTGCGGGCGAGCTCGAGGAACTCGTCGCGATAACGGTCGACGCAGAAGGAGTCGGAGAGGCTGAGCGCCACCTTGGCGCCCGCGGCATGGGCGATGGTCGAGGCCTTGCGGAAGGCCTCCTTCGCCGCCGGCGGATCCCAGAGGTAGCCCTCGAGATAGATGATCCGGGCGCTCGCCACCGTCTCCTCGTCGATGTCGTCGGGGGAGAGGTTCTGGCAGGCGCCGAGATAGGTGTTCATGGTGCGCTCGCCGTCGGGCGTCACCAGGATGAAGGAGCGCGCGGTCGCCGGGCCGGCGGGATCGGCGTAGCCGGTGTCGAAGCGCACGCCCGTGGCGTTCATGTCGTGCCGGTAGATCCGGCCGAGCTCGTCGTCCTTCACCTTGCCGATGAAGCCGGCGCGCGCGCCGAGCGAGGCGGCGCCGACGGCGGTGTTGGCGGCGCAGCCGCCGGAGATGATCGCCGCCTGGCCCATGCGGGAATACAGGTCTTCCGCGCGCGCCTCGTCGATCAGGTTCATCGAGCCCTTGTGCAGCTTCTCGGCGACGAGGAAGCCCTCGTCGGTATGGGCGATGACGTCGATGATGGCGTTGCCGAGGGTCAGGACATCGAGCGCGGGCATAAAATCCTCAATTGTGTTCGGGATCGGATGGAGCGTCTTCGGCTGGCGGCGGGTCGAGGTTAGAACGGCTTCTCGTCGATCCGTCAAGGTCGCGGACCGCCCCGGCGCTCGGGTCGTCGCCATCCAGAATAGCAAGGCAGGCGGCGATCCGGGCCTCGCCGAGGCCGTCGATCTCGCGCGCGAGACGGTTGGCGAGGAGGACGGCGTCCGGTCCGCAGCCGGCGGCGGGGATCCGCGGGGCCGGGTCGGACAGCTCGGCGAGCCGCTGCAGCTCGTCCGCCTCGTCCCAGATCACCCCGAAATACTGGATCGTGCCCTGGACCAGGGTGAAGGTCGGCCGCCCGCGCTCGCCGCGCTCCAGCGCCGAGAGATAGGCGCTGGAGACGCCCAGATGCGCGGCCATGTGCTTGAGCTGGAGCCCGCGCGCGGCGCGCAGCGCGCGCACGCGCCGGCCGAACGGGGTCAGCGCGCGGGCGTCGCCGTCCGGATCGCGGGAGCGGCGGGGCATGCGGGCGCGCCCTCCTCAGCGGCCGTTGCGGCGGCGCAGGCGCACGTAGAGCGCGCCCTCCCCGCCGTGATGCGGCGCCGCCGGCTCGAAGCCCACCACGACGCCCCTCAGGTCCGGCTCGCGCAGCCAGTGCGGCACGACCCGGCGCAGCACGCCGCGCTCGTCGAACAGGCTGCCCTCCCCCGGCGGTCCGCCCTTGCCGGTGACCACGAGGACGATGCTCGCGCCCTCCGCCGCTTGGCGACGCAGAAAGCCGAGCAGCGCGAAATGCGCCTCGGCCTGGCGCATGCCGTGCAGGTCGAGCGTGGCGTCGGGGCGCCGGGCGCGGCGGTTGAGGGCGGTGCGCTCCTTGCGGGCGAGGGCGGCGAGCGGGGGGATGGGCGGCGGCGCGGGCGGCCGCGGACGATAGGGCGCCGCCGTCGGCGCCCGGGGCTTCTGCGGGGGCGCCTGCGTGGGGGGGCGCGGCGGCGGCGGCGCGGCCGGCGTCACCTTCGGGGGCGCGGACGTCGCGCTTTCAGCCTCGCGATAGCCGTCTCGCCCCTTCAGCGGCGCGACGTGGCGGATCACGTGGCGCCAGAGGCTCTCCTCCTCCTCGGTGAGCTCGCGCTTGCGCCGCCGGCTCATGGCAGCGCTTCCGGCCGCGGTCGCGGCAGCAGGGCGACGAAGGAGACGCGATGGCGGATCAGGCCCGCCTGCGTGCCGGCCTGCGCCCCCGATCCGGCGAAGTAGTCGCCCCGCGCCGGGCCGAGAATGGCCGAGCCGGTGTCCTGCGCGATCATCAGCCGGGCGAGCGGCGCCTCGCGTCCCTCGGCGTCCGGGATCGCGCCGTCGAGCCAGACCGGAAGGCCGTAGGGCCACAGCGTCCGGTCGACCGCGAGGGAGCGGTGCGGCACGAGCGGCGTTCCCGCCCCGCCGACGGGCCCCAGCGCCGGGTCGTGGTCCTCGAGGAGGCGGAAGAAGATGTAGGAGGCGTTCTCGCGCATCAGCGCGCGCGCCTCCTTCGGATGGTCGCGCAGCCAGGCGAGGAGCCGCTCGAGGCTCATCGCGTCCTTGTCGATGGCGCCGCGCTCCACCAGCAGCCGGCCGATCGAGGTGTAGGGATGGCCGTTGCGGCCGGCGTAGCCGACGCGCAGCACGCGCCCGTCCTCGAGCCGGATGCGCGCCGAGCCCTGGACGTGAACGATGAAGGCCTCGCCGGGCTGCTCCAGCCACACGATCGGCGGGGCGTCGGCGTCGAGCGCGCCTTCCTCGATCGCGGCGCGGGTCGGGACCGGGCGATGGCCGCCCGCGCCGTCGGGCAGCGCCGCCCGAAGGATCGGGTCGAGGCCGGGACGCGTCTCGCCCTCGGCGAGCGAGACCAGCGCGGCCGGCCGGGCGCGAAGGGGGGTCGCGAAGCGGGCGGTGGGGTGGAGCGCGCCCGCGAGCTCGGGCTCGTAATAGCCGGTGAGGAAGCCCGCGCCACCGGGCGGCCGCACGCGGTGGGGCGTGAACCAGGTCTCGAAGAAGGCGCGGGCCGTCTCGGCCGGGGCGTTTTCCGAAAGCTCCAGCGCGGCGCGGCAGGCCGCGGCGAGGTCACCGCTCGCAAGGGCCGCGGGGCGCAGGGCCGCGCGGCCCTCGATCACGAGCGGGCAGGTGAGGCGAAAGGCGGCGAGAGCGGCGGCGTGGTCGTCCTGCGCCCAGCCCGGCAGGTCGGAAAAGGCGAGCCTCTCCAGCCGCGCGCCGCCGACGGCGTCGGCGCCGAGGGTGGGAGCGGGGGCGAGGGTCATCGCGGCGCCGAGCGCGCACAGGCCGAGCGACGCCGCGCGGATCATTGACCCGCTTCGGTCGCCACCAGCTGCCAGTTCGGATCGCGCGCGCCGAGCTGGCGGGCGAAGGTCCACACGTCGGTGACGTCGACCACCTGATCGGCGGAGCCCTCGACCACGTCGCCGGCGGCCGAGCGCGTCACCGAGATCAGCTCGGAGACGATCCGCACCGTGATCTGGGCGGTCTTGCCCTTCACCTCGGCGGCGGTGATCTCGGCCTTGTCGATGGCGACGAAGGTGGTCTCCGCCTTCTCGCCTCGGGTCTCCCGGTCGGCGATGGCCGCCTCGAAGCCGTCGTAGACCTCCTTCGAGAGGAGGTCCTTGAGCGTCTTGCGGTCGCCGGCGGCGAAGGCGGTCACGATCATCTCGTAGGCCATCTTGGCGCCTTCGAGGAACTCGCGGCCGTTGAATTGCGGCTCCTGGCGGGCGATCTCGTCGAGGCCCTCCGTCACCGCCGCGCCGGGGGCGGCGACGCCCTTCCAGCGGTCGGGAGAGGAGGGCGCCCCGGCCGAGCCGTTCGGCAGGCGCACGACATTGTCGCCGCCGCCGGAGCGCGCGCCGCGGGAGCCGGGCGTTTCGCGTCCGAACGCGTCTCGGGGCGGTTTCTCGTTCCCGGTCTTGGTGCCGAGCACGGACCGCAGCCGCCAGATCACGAAGACGGCGAGCGCGAGAAAGATGAGCGTCGTGAGGTCGAAAGACTCTTGCATCGTCGGTCCGGCCTGGAAATCCCCGGAAGTCGGGCCTCGGGTCTCGGCGCGCCGGCGGCGGAGATCGCTCCCCACCACGCGCCGCGCCCATCTGCGCATATGGGCAACGAGCGTCGTAACATCCACCCATCGCGGCGACAAGCAGCCGCGATGAGCGGCTTTTTCGCACGTCGCCTCCCCAGACTACCGGCAAGAGTGGCGAGCCTTTGACGGGGCCGCCCGCGCTTGTTCCCATCCGAGAGACGTGTTAGCGCGCTGTGCGCATGGGCCGGCGGGCGCTCCGCCAGGCCGTACCGCGCCCGGCCGGGCGCCCTCGCAGCAAATCGGAGACGAGAGATGGCCGACACCCCGGCGACCAATGGCGCGCAGGACAACGCCGCAGCCGAGACCACCGCCCCCTCGCTGAACGCGCTCGCGCAGTACACCAAGGACTTCTCCTTCGAGAACCCGACCGCGCCGCGTTCGCTCGCGCCGCAGCAGGCCCAGCCGAAGATCGGCATCCAGGTCAACGTGAACGCCAAGCAGATGAGCGAGACCGACTACGAGGTCGAGCTCAAGCTCGAGGGCGACGCCAAGACGGACGACGCCGTCATGTTCAAGTTCGAGCTGACCTATGCGGGTGTCTTCCGCGTCAAGAACGTGCCCAAGGAGCAGCTCCATCCGGTCGTGATGATCGAGTGCCCGCGCCTGCTGTTCCCCTTCGCCCGCCAGATCGTGGCGGAATCGGTGCGCAACGGCGGCTTCCCGCCGCTCTACATCGACCCGATCGACTTCGTGGCCCTCTACCGCCAGCGCGTCGCCGCCGCCCAGCAGGCCGCCGCGACGCAGGGCGGGGCCCCCGGCGGCACGCAGAACGCCTGATCCGTCGCGCGTCGCGCGGGCCGATCGAGAGCGCCTCCGGACGTCGCCGTCCGGAGGCGTTTCGCATTCCGGGGCGCGGCCCGCTGGCCTTCCGGCCCGGCGCTTGCTAGAACGCGCGCCCGACCACGAAACGGGACGAACCGCCATGCGCGCCGCGCGCGTCGACCGCCGCACCTCGGAGACGCAGATCGCCCTCTCCCTTTCCCTCGACGGCGAGGGCGAGGCGACGATCGCGACCGGGGTCGGATTCTTCGACCACATGCTCGACCTCCTCGCCCGCCATGCCCTCTTCGACCTCGAGGTCGACGCCAAGGGCGACACGCACGTGGACGATCACCACACGGTGGAGGACGTCGGCATCGCGCTCGGCCAGGCCTTCCGCGAGGCGCTGGGCGACAAGCGCGGCATCGCCCGCTACGCGACCGTTCACCTGCCCATGGACGAGGCGCTCACCCGCGTGTCGGTGGACATCTCCGGCCGGCCCTTCCTCGTCTTCCGCACCGCCTTCCCGACGCAGAAGATCGGGACGTTCGACACCGAGCTCGTGCGCGAGTGGTTCCAGGCCTTCGCCTCGAACGCCGGCATCACGCTGCATGTCGAGACGCTGTACGGCGACAACTCCCACCACATCGCCGAGAGCTGCTTCAAGGGCCTCGCCCGGGCCTTGCGCGCGGCGATCGCCCTCGACCCGCGCGAGGCGGACCGCATCCCCTCGACCAAGGGAGCGCTCTAGCATGCGCACCTACACGGTCCACCTGCCGCGCGACGCGAAGCCCGGCGACCCGGCGGCCTACGAGCGCGCGACCCTGGTGCGGGACGGCTTCAACTGGGCGGCGTTCTTCTTCTCGGTGCTGTGGATGCTCTGGCACCGGCTCTGGCTCGCCGCGCTGCTCACGCTCATCGTGCTCGTCGCCTTCTCGATGGCGCTCGACGCGCTCGGGATCGCCCAGGACATGGCGGCGCTCGCGAGCCTGCTGCTGGCGAGCCTGATCGGGCTCGAGGCCTCGACCCTGCGGCGCTGGACCTACGCCCGCCGCGGCATGCCGATCGTGGACGTGGTCTCGGCGCCGGATCACGACGCGGCGGACGCGCTCGCCTGCCGGCGCTTCATGGACCGCGCCGCCGCCGCGGCCTCCGTTCCGGTCCCGCCGCCGCTGCCCCCGCGGGCGGCGCGCCGGGAGGAGATCGCGCCGTTCGGCTTCTCCGCGGAGGGCGCGCGATGAGCGTCGCGATCGTCGATTACGGCTCGGGCAACCTGCATTCCGCGCAGAAGGCCTTCGAGCGCGCCGCCCGCGAGGCGGGCCTCGCCATGGCGGTGCAGGTGACGAGCGATCCCGCCGCCGTGCTCGACGCCGAGCGCGTCGTGCTCCCCGGCGTGGGCGCCTTCGCCGATTGCCGGCGCGGGCTCGATTCGGTGCCGGGCATGGTCGAGGCGCTCACCGAGAAGGTGAAGGGCCGCGGCGCGCCGTTCCTGGGCATCTGCGTGGGCATGCAGCTCCTCGCCTCGCGCGGGCTCGAGCACGTCACGACGCTCGGGCTCGGCTGGATCCCCGGCGACGTCGCCGCGATCCGCCCGGGCGACCCGGCCCTGAAGATCCCGCACATGGGCTGGAACGTGCTCGAGGCGCGCCGCGCCCATCCGCTGCTCGACGGAATTCCCACCGGCGATGGCGGGCTGCACGCCTATTTCGTGCATTCCTACGCGCTGACGCCGGACAATCCCGACGACGTCGTCGCGACGACGGACTACGGCGGCCCCATCACCGCCATCGTCGCCCGCGACAACGTCGCCGGCACCCAGTTCCACCCCGAGAAGAGCCAGACGCTCGGGCTCGCTCTCATCGCCAACTTCCTGAGGTGGCGCCCGTGATCCTCTTCCCCGCCATCGACCTCAAGGAAGGCCGCTGCGTGCGCCTGATCCAGGGCGACATGGAGCAGGCGACCGTCTTCAACGACGATCCCGCCGCGCAGGCGCGCGCCTTCGAGGCCCAGGGCTTCTCCTGGCTGCACGTGGTCGATCTCGACGGCGCCTTCGCCGGCAAGCCGATGAACGCGGCCGCAGTCGACGGCATCCTCACCGACGTCTCGCTGCCCGTGCAGCTCGGCGGCGGCGTGCGCGACATGCGCACCGTCGAGGGTTGGCTCGAGAAGGGCGTGGCGCGCATCGTCATCGGCACCGCCGCCGTGCGCGATCCCGCCTTCGTGCGCGAGGCGGCCCGGCGCCACCCCGGCAAGATCGCGGTCGGCATCGACGCCAAGGACGGCTACGTCGCCGTCGAGGGCTGGGCGCAGACCTCGCATCTCACCGCCGAGGAGCTCGGCCGACGCTTCGAGGACGCGGGCGTCGCGGCCATCGTCTACACCGACATCGCCCGCGACGGCATCCTCAAGGGTCTCAACATCGAGATGACGCTCGCGCTGGCGAACGCCGTCTCGATCCCGGTCATCGCGTCCGGCGGCCTCGCCTCGATCGACGACGTGGCGCGCCTGCTCGAGCCCGACTGCGCGGCGCTGGCCGGCGCCATCAGCGGCCGGGCGCTCTACGACGGGCGGATCGATCCGGCGGAGGCGCTCGCTATGATCGCCGCGGCGCAGACGGCGCGCGGAGAGGGCGCGTCGCAGCCCGCCGGATGATCCTCGCGTCCGCCATCGCCGCGCTCCGCCAGGTCGCCTCCCCCGGCCTGCGCGGCATCCTTTGGAAGTCGATCGGGCTCACCCTGCTCCTGCTCGCGATCCTGTGGGCGGCGGCGACGCGCGGCGTCGACTGGCTGCTCGCGCAGGAAACCTGGACCGACGCCTATCCGTGGATCGATACGCTCGGCGTCGTGCTGGCCGGCGCGGGGCTCCTGATCGGCGTGCTCTACCTGATCCCGGGCGTCTCGGCGCTGGTCGCCTCGGTCTTCGCCGACGAGGCCGCGGCGGTGGTGGAGCGCACGGACTTCCCCGGCGACAAGCCCGGCACCGAGCTGCCGCTCCTGCCCTCCATCGTCTACGGCCTGCGCTTCTTCGGCGTGACGCTGCTGGTCAACCTGGTCGCGCTCGCGCTCCTGCTGGTGCCGCTCGTCAACATCGCGGCCTTCTTCCTGGCCAACGCCTACCTGCTCTCGCGCGAATATTTCGAGCTCGCCGCCGGCCGCCACCGCCCGCGGGCCGAGGCGATCGCGCTGCGCCGCCGCAATGCGGGCCGGGTGTTCCTGGGAGGGGCGGTGATCGCGGGGTTCCTGCTGATCCCGATCGTCAACCTGGCGACGCCGATGTTCGGGGTCGCGCTGATGACGCATCTGTACAAGCGGATCGAGCGGGCGGAGGGGAAGGGCGTTCGGGCAGTCTAGCGGCAGCGCTTCGGCTTCGCCGAGCGCGCCTTCGGGCGCTCCGAACCCGGTTGATCGTCCGCGGGCCCCAGGCATGCGCGATGGAAGCGGCGCATGGTCGCGTCGTCGATCCCGCCGACGCGATGGATCGCTTCCATCGCCTTGTGCACCGACCGGAGCCGGTTACTGCCGTATTTCGACGCCGCCGCCATCGCGAACCCCTCTTCGGACGAAGCTTGACACGCCCGCCCCCGCCCGTCACCTCGGCCGTGACTCCTCCGCAACGGGAGCCCCCATGCGCCCCCTCCTCATCGGCCTCCTCCTCACAGCCGTCCTCTTCGCCGTCTTCCACACCGCCGGCCCGCTGTTCTTCCTCGACACGACGGCGTCGTTCCAGGCGAACTTCGTCGCGGGCGGGGTCCTCGGCCTCGCGCTCGGGCTCGGGACGCCCTGGATCGCCGGGCGTCCGCGCACGCGGGCCGTGCGCGCCGCGGCCTTGATCCTCACCCCGCTTCTGCTCGTCATGGCGGCCGTCGCGTCGCATTTCGCGGTCTTCTTCCCCGCCCTCGATCCGGCCCTCGACAAGGTCTTCGGCTCGTGGATGCTGTGGGTGGCGGGCTTCGCGCTGATCGGCGCGCTGATCGTCGAGACGCGCGGGACGCGGAAGAGCACACCGGGAGAGACGCCATGACGACCACCATCGCCTTCATCGGGCTCGGCAACATGGGCGGGCCGATGGCCGCCAACCTCGTGAAGGCGGGGCACGCCGTGCGCGGCTTCGACCTCTCCCCCGCGGCCCAGGACGCCGCCCGCGAGGCCGGCGCGAGCGTCGCGGCGAGCGCGACGGAGGCGGTGAGCGGGGCGGACGTCGTCGTCACCATGCTGCCCGCGGGCAGGCACGTGAAGGCGGTGTGGGAGGAGATCCTCCCCGCCTGCGCCGCGGGCGCGCTGCTGATCGATTCCTCCACCATCGACGTCGACAGCGCGCGGGCCGCGCACGCCATGGCGGAGGCCGCCGGCTGCCTGTCCATCGACGCGCCGGTCTCCGGCGGGGTCGGCGGGGCGGCGGCGGGGACGCTGACCTTCATGGCCGGCGGATCGGATGCGGCCTTCGCCGAGGCGAAGCCGGTGCTCGAGGCGATGGGCAGGAAGATCGTCCATTGCGGCGGCCCCGGCGCCGGCCAGGCGGCGAAGATCTGCAACAACATGATCCTCGGCATCTCGATGATCGGCGTGGCCGAGGCCTTCGCGCTCGGCGAGACGCTCGGCCTCTCGCACCAGGCGCTGTTCGACGTGGCCTCGACCTCGTCGGGCCAGTGCTGGTCGCTGACCACCTATTGCCCGGTGCCGGGCCCGGTGCCGACCTCGCCCGCCAACAACGGCTACGAGCCGGGCTTTTCGGCCGAGCTCATGCTCAAGGACCTGCGCCTCGCCCAGGCCGCCGCCAATACGACCGGCGCCGCGACCCCGCTCGGCGCGGAAGCCGCGCAGCTCTACGCGCTCTTCGCCGGCCAGGGCCACGGCGGGCGGGATTTTTCGGCGATCGTGGAATGGCTGCGGGGGATGGGGGTCGGGAAGTAAGGCGGCTCACAGCCGCGTCCTGCTGCCGGCGTCCTGCAGAATGCCGTTCGCGGTGTGGCGGCCGCGCGCCCGCATCATGATGCCGCGCGGGGGCGATCTCGGCAACGGTTCCGGCCCCACCCCGTTGCGCCTGCCCCCTCGGGTCTCTATCTCAGCTGAAACCCCACTCCGCCAAGGTGTGACCCGATGGATCTCCTCAAGCTGGTCGCGTTCGACGAGGAAGACCTCGCCGTATTGTCGGCCCACCTCCAGGACGCCGCTCTGCGCGTGGAGGACGTCGCCTTCCTGCCCAAGGAGCGCCGCTTCGCGCTGTGCGCGCGCCGCTTCGACTGGGAGAGCGACCCGGCCGAGCCCCCGCGCCGTCGCCTGACCGGCATCCATTTCGACCGCGTGCAGAACGCGCGCTGCAGGAACATGGACCCGCGCCGCAAGGACGAGGTGCTCAACCTCCTCGCCGTCACCTTCGAGCCGACGACGGCTCCCTCCGGCGTCGTGACGTTGATCTTCTCGGAGGATCGCGCGATCCGGCTCGAGGTCGAGTGCATCGAGGCGCAGATGAAGGACATGGGCCCGGTCTGGGAGGTGGAGAGCCGCCCGGAGCACGCGCCGCCCGTGATCCTCGACCAGGCCCCCGCGTCCGGGGGCAAGGCCTGATGCCCGTTCGTCTCGATGCGCGCGCGGCGGAGTTCGGCCGCGCCTTCGACGCGCTCCTCGGCATGAAGCGCGAGATCTCGGAAGAGGTGGACGACGTCGTGCGCGCCATCATCGCCGACGTCGTCGCCCGCGGCGATAAGGCCTTGATCGACTACACGCAGCGCTTCGACCGGCTCTCGCTCACCCCCGGGACCCTGCGGGTCACCGACGGCGAGCTCGAGGCGGCGGCCGCCGCCTGCGACGCCGACACACTGGCGGCGCTCCACCTCGCCAAGGAGCGCATCGAGACCTACCACGCCGCCCAGAAGCCGGCGGACACGCGCACCACAGACGCCCTCGGCGTCACCATGGGCTGGCGCTGGACCGCGGTCGAGGCGGCCGGGCTCTACGTGCCGGGCGGCACGGCGAGCTATCCTTCGTCCGTTCTGATGAACGCCGTGCCGGCGCGTGTCGCCGGCGTCGAGCGCATCGTCATGGTCGCGCCGACGCCGGACGGGAAGGTCAACCCGCTGGTGCTCGCCGCCGCCAAGGTGGCGGGCGTCGACGAGGTCTACCGCATCGGCGGGGCCCAGGCGATCGCGGCGCTCGCCTTCGGCACCGCGACGATCGCGCCGGTGGCGAAGATCGTCGGCCCGGGCAACGCCTACGTCGCCGCCGCCAAGCGCCGCGTCTTCGGGCAGGTGGGCATCGACATGATCGCCGGCCCCTCCGAGGTGCTGATCCTCGCCGACGGCGACGCCAACCCGGACTGGGTCGCGGCCGACCTCCTCGCCCAGGCGGAGCACGACACGGCGGCGCAGGCGATCCTCGTCACCGACAGCCCCGCCCTGGCGGACGCGGTGGAGGCCGCCGTCGAGCGGGCGCTCGCCACGATGTCCCGCGCCGAGATCGCCCGCGCTTCCTGGCGGGACTACGGCGCCATCGTCGTCGTGCCGGATCTGGACGGCGCGATCCCGCTCGTCGACCGGCTGGCGCCGGAGCATCTCGAGATCGAGACGGCGGACCCCGAGCGCCTGGCCGCGAAGGTCCGCAACGCCGGCTCGATCTTTCTCGGCGCCCATACGCCGGAGGCCATCGGGGACTATGTCGGCGGGCCGAACCACGTGCTGCCCACCGCCCGCTCGGCGCGCTTCTCCTCGGGCCTCTCGGTGCTCGACTTCATGAAGCGCTCGTCGATCCTCTCCTGCACGCCCGACGCCCTGCGGGCGCTGGGGCCCGCGGCGATCGCGCTGGGGAAGAGCGAGGGCCTCGACGGCCACGCGCGCTCGGTGGCGATCCGGCTCAATCTCTGAACGACGCCGGCCGGCGCGCGAGGGGCTCGACCTCTCACACCGGCGGGCGGGCCGTGCCGGTCTTCTCCGGCAGGATGCCGCGGGGCGAGAAGCGCAGCACGGTGAGCAGGATCGCGCCCATCAGGAACAGGCGCAGGTGCGGCGCGGAATCGATCAGGTGCTGGCGCAGCGCGTCGCCCTGCTCCATCCCGGCCGTGATCGTGCTCATCAGCCACAGGCCCGCCGGCTCCGCCTGCACCCAGACGAACCAGATCACGAAGGCGCCGAGCACGGCGCCCATGTTGTTGCCCGACCCGCCGAGGATCACCATCACCCAGATCAGGAAGGTGAAGCGCAGCGGGTTGTAGGTGCCCGGCGTGAACTGGCCGTCGAGCGTCACCAGCATCGCGCCGGCGAGGCCGACCACGGCCGATCCGATGACGAAGACCTGCAGATGCCGGCGGGTGACGTCCTTGCCCATGGCGGCGGCCGCGTCGCGATTGTCGCGGATGGCGCGCATCATCCGGCCCCAGGGCGAGTTCAGCGCCCGCTCGGCCAGGACGAGCAGCACGATCAGCACGACGGCGAACAGCGCGGTGTAGACGAGGGACACCGCGAGCGAGGAGGCCGTCGTCGCCGGCAGGCCGAGCCCGGTGGCGAAATCGACGAAGGCGGGGTCCTGCTGCAGCGCGATCTCGTAGGGCGCCGGGCGCGGCAGGCCGGTGACGTTCTTGACGCCGCGGGTGAGCCAGGCCTCGTTCTTGAGAAGCGCGAGGATGATCTCGGAGATGCCGAGCGTGGCGATGGCGAGATAATCCGAGCGCAGGCCGAGCGCCACCTTGCCGATCAGCCAGGCCCCGCCCGCCGCGAACAAGGCGCCGACGATCCAGGCGAGCAGGATCGGCAGGCCCAGCCCGCCGAGATAGCCGGTCGACGCGCTCTCGTAGCCCTCGATCGCCTCCGTCGCCTGGTCGCCGAAAAAGCGGATGACGAAATACCCGACCACGACGACGAGCAGGGTCGCGAGCGTGCGCCGGCCGCTCGGCAGCTTCGCCCGCACCAGGAGCGCCGCGCCGATCGTGGCGAGCAGCGCCAAGGCCGCGAAGAGAAGGTTCCACGAGCCCGCCGCCCATGCGCCCGGGACCGGGGGCATCGAGACGATCACCGCCGCGACGCCGCCGAGCGCGGCGAAGCCCATGACGCCGACGTTGAAGAGGCCGGCATAGCCCCATTGCATGTTCACGCCGAGCGCCATGATCGCCGAGATCAGCGACAGGTTCAGGATCGCGAGCGCGAGCGTCCAGCTCTGGAAGAACCCGACGCCGAGGAGCGCCGCCGCCATCGCGGCGAAGGCGAGGGGAGTGCGAAGCGCCGGGCTCATATCACGCGTCCCCGCAGGATGCCGGTCGGCCGGATGAGCAGGACCAGGACCAGGATGATGAAGGAGATGGCGAACTTGTAGTCCGTCGAGAGCAGCTGGGCGAGCCCGTCCGGCATCCATTGCTCGGGAACGACGTATTGCAGCACACGGCGGTAGGCGTAGGTGAGCCCGACTTCCGAGAAGGCGACGACGAAGCCGCCGATCACCGCGCCGAAGGGCTTGCCGATGCCGCCCACGATGGCGGCGGCGAAGATCGGCAGGAGCAACTGGAAATAGTTGAACGGCCGGAAGCTCTTGTCGAGCCCGTAGAGCACGCCGGCGAGGGTGGCGAGGGTCGCCGCCAGCGCCCAGGTGATCAGCACCACGCGCTTGGGATCGATGCCGGAGAGCAGCGCCAGGTCCTCGTTGTCCGAGAAGGCGCGCATCGCCTTGCCGGTGCGGGTGCGCTGCAGGAACCAGAACAGCGCCAGCATCGCGAGGATGGCCACGACGACCGTCAGGAGCTGGCTCGATCGCAGCGCCAGGCCCTCGTCGAGCCCGGTGAGGGCCTCGAACTCGTTGGGGCGGATGATGAAGCGCTCGCCGTCCTCGAAGCGTCGGTCCTCGACGCCGATGAAGAAGCGCACCAGCGCATTGTAGACGAACATCACCCCCACGGAGACGATGACGAAGACGACCGGCGCCGAGCGCCGCTGGCGGTAGAAGCGATAGACCACCCGGTCGGTGCCGAGCGCCAGCAGCACGGCGGCGAGGACGCCGAGCGGCAGGACGAGGAGCGCCGTCGGCAGCGGGTGAATGCCGATGCCCATCGCCTGCAGCCACCAGGTTCCCAGGATCGTCGCCATGGTCCCGAAGGCCATCAGGTCGCCGTGCGCGAAGTTCGAGAAGCGCAGGACGGCGTAGATCAGGGTGACGCCGAGCGCGCCGAGCGCGAGCTGCGCGCCGTAGGCGGCGGCCGGGATGATTACGAAATTCGACAGCACCACGAAGGCGTTGAGGAGATTCTCCACGGGTCGTCAGCCTCCGAGGAAGGTGCGGCGGACCTCCGGATCCGCGAGCAGCGCGGCGCCGGTGTCGGTGTAGCGGTTGCGGCCCTGGACGAGGACGTAGCCCCGGTCGGCGATCTCGAGCGCCTGGCGGGCGTTCTGCTCCACCATCAGGATGGCGATGCCGGTCGCGGCCACGTCGAGGATCTTGTCGAAGAGCTCGTCCATCACGATGGGCGAGACGCCCGCGGTGGGCTCGTCGAGCATCAGCACCTTCGGCTTCGTCATCAGCGCGCGGCCCACCGCCACCTGCTGGCGCTGCCCGCCGGAGAGCTCGCCCGCCGGCTGGCGGCGCTTCTCGCGCAGGATGGGGAAGAGCGCGAAGACCTGCTCCATCGTCTCCCGATAGTCGTCGGTCCGGATGTAGGCGCCCATCTCGAGGTTCTCCTCGACGGTGAGGGCGCGAAACACGTTGTTCGTCTGCGGCACGAAGCCCATCCCGGCGACGACCCGCTCCTGCGGCGACAGGGCGGAGATGTCGCGCCCGTCGAGCGTGATCGATCCCAGCCGCAGCGACAGCATGCCGAAGATCGCCTTCATGGCGGTGGACTTGCCCGCGCCGTTCGGCCCGACGATGACGGCGATCTCGCCCCTCTCCACCCCGATCGTGCAGTCGTGGAGGATGTCGGCGCCGCCGTAGCCGCCGGTCATGTGCGCGCCCGCGAGGAAGCTCATGCGGACGCTCCCGGCTGGGCGGCGGGCGCATCGGGCCGCTCCGTGCGCGGGCGACGCTTCTTCAGGCCCCGCCCGAGATAGGCCTCGATCACGCGCTCGTCGGCGCGCACGGCGTCCGGATGCCCTTGGGTGAGGACCGAGCCCTCCGCCATGACGATGACGGGGTCGCACAGGCGCCCGATGAAGTCCATGTCGTGCTCGATCATGCAGAAGGTGTAGCCGCGCTCGCGGTTGAGCCGCTCGATGGCGTGGCCGATGGTCTTGAGCAGCGTGCGGTTCACGCCCGCGCCGACCTCGTCCAGGAAGACGATCTTGGCGTCGACCATCATGGTGCGGCCGAGCTCGAGCAGCTTCTTCTGGCCGCCGGAGAGATTGCCGGCGAGCTCGTCGGCGACGTGGTTGAGGTGCAGGAAGTGCAGAACCTCCTCCGCCTTCTCGTAGAGCGCCCGCTCCTGGGCGGCGATCTCCTTGCGGCGGAACCAGGCGTTCCACAGCGTCTCGCCGGTCTGGCGATCGGGCACCGTCATCAGGTTCTCGCGCACCGTGAGCGTCGGGAACTCGTGGGCGATCTGGAAGGTGCGCAGCAGGCCGCGGCGGAACAGGGCGTGCGGCGGCAAGCCGGTGACGTCCTCGCCGTCGAGATAGACGCGCCCCGCCGTCGGCGCGTAATGGCCGGCGATGACGTTGAACAGCGTCGTCTTTCCGGCGCCGTTGGGGCCGATCAGCCCGGTGATCGAGCCTTTCTCGATCTTCAGGCTCGCCCCGTTGACGGCCTTGATGCCGCCGAAGCTCAAGTGCAGGTCGTCGACGCGGATCATGACGCACATCCCTCGTGCGACGCCGGCCCGGGCGGGCCCGGGCCGGCGCGCGTTCACGCGATCAGCGGAAGCCGACCGTGACGATCTCGCCGTCCTCGATCTCGAAGATGCGATAGGAGCCGGCGGCTTCGCCCGGTCCGATCATCTCGACGCCGGTCGCGCCCTCGTAGTCGATCTCCCCGCCGTCGGCGAGGATCTGGAGGCCCTTGGCGAGCTCGCCCGGCAGGATCACCTCGCCCGGCTCGTTGGCGACGGCGGTCACCGCCTCGGCGATGGCGGCGCGATCGGTGGAGCCGGCCGCCTGCATGGCGAGCGCCAGCAACGCGCCCGCGTCGTAGCTCTCGCCGGTATAGGTGGCCGAGCCCTGGAAGCCGGCCTCGTCGGCCATCTTCTGGAAGGTCTCGGAGCCCGGATTGTCGGAGCCCGGCACCGCGCCGACGACCTTGCCGTAGAGCTCGGAGCCGATGGCGTCGACGATGGACTGGCCGTGCATGCCGTCACCGAAGACGAACTGGTCGAACGCGCCGGTATCGAGCGCCGCCTGGACGATGCCGCGGCCGCCCTGGTCGAGATAGCCGAAGACGACGAGCGTGTCGGCGCCCGAGGCCGAGAGCGCGCCGACCTCGGCCGAGTAGTCGGCCCGGCCGTCCTCGTGGGCGGCCGAGATCAGCACCGCGTGGCCCAGCGCCTCGAACGCCGAGGTGAAGCTGTCCGCGAGGCCCTTGCCGTAGTCGTTGTTGGTGTAGGTGACGGCGACCTCGTCGATGCCGCGCTCGTCGAGCACGTTCGCGATCACCTCGCCCTGGCGGGCGTCGGACGGGGCCGTGCGGAAGAAGAGGCCCTGGTCGTCGATGGTCGACAGCGCCGGCGAGGTGGCCGAGGGCGAGATCATCGGCACGCCGTTGGGGACGGCGACGTTGTTGACGATGGCGGTGGTCACGCCCGAGCAGTCCGCGCCCATGATGGCGACGACGTTGTCGGAGGTGATCAGGCGCTCGGCCGTGGCGGTCGCCGCGGCGGCGTCGATGCAGGTGGAATCGCCGCGCACCGGCTCGATGGTGCGGCCGCCGAGCAGCAGGCCGCTGTCGGACGCCTCCTCGAAGGCGAGCTCGGCGGAGGCCGCCATGTTCGGCGTGATGGACTCGATCGGTCCGGTGAAGCCGAGAATGATCCCCACGGGCACGGGGCCGTCCTGCGCCGTGGCCGGAAACGCCGCCAGCGTCGCGGCCGCCGTGGCCAGAAGAAGCTTCTTCATGTTCGCTCTCTCCCTCGTCTCTGGTTCCCCGCCGAGCCGAGCCGTTCCCTGCGGCTCGGACGGAGTCCGGATTATTCCTAATGCAAGGCTTCCTCGGGCGCTACGGCGCAACGTCGGGATCGGGCCCGATTTTCGCGCGCCGGCCCGCCGCACCCGCCCGGCGCGCCCAAATGCACGCAGACGCCTTGCCTGTCCAGGCTTTTTCCGCTATCACGCGCCGATCCGAGTGGACGCCCCCGGGCGCCGTCTCACCCACGCGTGTGCGCACGCGGGCGAGGCTGCGCCGCGACGCGGCGGCGCGCCGTTCGGACGAGACCGTCACCGCCCGCCGTCCTAGCGCCGGCCCGCTCCTCAGGGGAGCGGCAGCCCGAGCGGCTTTCGCGCACCGGAAGCCTCGAGGGCGCGGCGAGCGGAGACGAACCGCAACGCCAACCGTCGGCGCACGCCCGACAGGGCACAAGGAGATTGAATGTCCGCTTCCATGCAAACCGCGCCCAGCCGTGAGGATTTCGCGGCGCTGCTCGAGGAATCGTTCCAGAAGAACGAGGTGGCCGAGGGCTCCGTCGTCAAGGGCAAGGTCGTCGCCATCGAGAAGGATGTCGCCGTCATCGACATCGGGGCGAAGACCGAAGGGCGCGTCGCCCTCAAGGAATTCGTCGGCCCCGGCCGCGACGAGCCGATCGACGTCGGCTCCGAGGTCGAGGTCTACGTCGATCGCGTCGAGAACGCGCTCGGCGAGGCGGTCATCTCGCGCGAGAAGGCCCGCCGCGAGGAGAGCTGGGTGAAGCTCGAGAAGGCCTTCGAGGCCAACGAGCGCGTCTCCGGCATGATCTTCAACCAGGTGAAGGGCGGCTATACGGTCGACCTCGACGGCGCCGTGGCGTTCCTGCCGCGCTCGCAGGTCGACATCCGGCCGGTGCGCGACGTCACCCCGCTGATGGGCGTGCCGCAGCCGTTCCAGATCCTGAAGATGGACCGCCGCCGCGGCAACATCGTGGTGTCGCGCCGCACCGTGCTCGAGGAGAGCCGCGCCGAGCAGCGCTCGGAGCTGGTGGCCAACCTCGAGGAGGGCCAGGTTATCGAGGGCGTGGTGAAGAACATCACCGAGTACGGCGCCTTCGTGGATCTCGGCGGCATCGACGGCCTGCTGCACGTCACCGACATGGCGTGGCGTCGCGTCAACCATCCGTCCGAGGTCGTGCAGATCGGCCAGACCGTCAAGGTCAAGATCATCAAGATCAACCACGAGACGCACCGCATCTCGCTGGGCATCAAGCAGCTGCTCGCCGATCCGTGGGAGGGCATCGCCGCCCGCTACCCGGTCAACGCCCGCTTCAAGGGCCGCGTGACCAACATCACGGATTACGGCGCGTTCGTCGAGCTCGAGCCGGGCATCGAGGGGCTGATCCACGTCTCCGAGATGTCCTGGACGAAGAAGAACGTCCATCCGGGCAAGATCGTCTCCACCTCCCAGGAGGTCGAGGTCCAGATCCTCGAGGTCGATCCGGTCAAGCGCCGCATCTCGCTGGGCCTCAAGCAGACGCTCCAGAACCCCTGGGACGCCTTCGCCGAGGCTCATCCGGTGGGCTCGGTGGTCGAGGGCGAGGTCAAGAACAAGACCGAGTTCGGCCTGTTCATCGGCCTCGAGGGCGACGTGGACGGCATGGTCCACCTCTCCGACCTCGACTGGAACCGTCCCGGCGAGCAGGTGATCGAGGAGTTCAAGAAGGGCGACATGGTGCGCGCCCAGGTCCTCGACGTCGACGTCGACAAGGAGCGCATCTCGCTCGGCATCAAGCAGCTCGCGGGCGACCCCTTCGCGGACGCCGGCGAGATCCGCAAGGGCCAGGTGGTCACCTGCGAGGTGCTCGAGGTGAAGGAAGCCGGCATCGAGGTGAAGATCGTCGACACCGATCTCGGCACCTTCATCCGTCGCGCCGAGCTCGCGCGCGACCGCGCCGACCAGCGCCCCGAGCGCTTCGCCCCCGGCGAGAAGCTCGACGCTCGCGTGACCCAGTTCGACCGCAAGGCGCGCCGCGTCCAGCTGTCGATCAAGGCGCTCGAGGTGGCCGAGGAGAAGGAGGCGATCGCCCAGTACGGGTCGACCGATTCCGGCGCCTCGCTCGGCGACATCCTCGGCGCGGCCCTCAAGGCCCGCGACAAGAAGTGAGGTCACGCGCCGGGCGACCGGCGCGCCCCGACCGAAACGAAGAGCCCCGCGCGAGCGATCCTCGCGCGGGGCTTTTTTCTGCGGCGAGTCCCGCGCCCCGCGCCGCCGGGGTGGGGCGGCCTGCGCGAGGGAACGCATGGTCCGGAACCGTGCCGCACGCTGCTTTCTGCTGGCGCGGCATGCGCTTGCCGGGCATGCTCAGGCGTCGGGCGCGCCGCGCGCCGCCGCCGGCGCGCGCGAGAACCGCACCGGCCGTACGGAAACGGAGGGCCGCATGCGCAAGGGCGAGGAGACCCGCAGGCGCATCCTGGACGTCGCCGAAGGCCTCGTGCTCGAGAAGGGCTTCGGCGCGACCTCGATCGACGAGCTGATCGCCGCCACCGACCTGACGAAGAGCGGCTTCTTCTACCATTTCAAGGACAAGAACGAGCTCGCCCGGGCGCTGCTGCTGCGCTACGTCGACCAGGACGAGCAGGTCTACGACGAGGTCTTCGGCCGCGCCCGCGAGCTCGCCGACGACCCGCTGCAGAGCTTCCTCGTCGGCCTCAAGCTGCTGGCCGAGCGCATGGCGGACCTGCCGAGCGGCCATCCCGGCTGCCTCGTCGCGGTGAGCTGCTACGGCGAGCGGCTGTTCGACCGCACGGTGCGCGAGATCAACCGCGAGGCCGCCCTGCTCTGGCGCCGGCGCTTCCGCGCCATGCTGGAGGAGATCGCCGCCGTCCACCCGCCGCGCGAGCCGGTGGACCTCGACGACCTCGCCGACTTCGTCTCCTCCGTGCTGGAAGGCGGCATCGTGCTCTCGAAGGCGCTGGCCGAGCCGCGCACGCTCGAGCGGCAGATCCTGACGCTGCGCACCACGATCCGGGCCCTGTTCACGCCGGCGCGGGGGTGAGAGCCTCAGTTCAGGGCGAGGAAGGCGCCGCGCCGGGGGGCGGCTTCCGCCGTGCGGAACCCGGGCGCGCGCGGCTCGACGGGCCCGGGCGGGACCGATCCCGTGATCGCGGGTGCGGCGGCGAGCACGACCGTCGCTCCGGGACGTCGCGGCGGCAGGAAACGGGCGGGCGCGACGGACGCCGTCGCGACCCGCGCCTCCACGCGCGGCCGGCTGGCCACATAGGCGCGCCAGAAGGCGGCGTGGCGGGGCCCGAGCCGCGCGGCGACCAGCGCCCGCAGGGCGGGCGAGGCCGCGCCGGGCGCGTCGTAGGCCGGCAGCGACCCGTCCGCCTGCACCACCCGCGCGCCGTCGACGGTCACGATGACGTCGCCGGGCCGCAGGGTCGCGTCGCCGTCGGCGAACGGGTTCGCGGCTGCGGGCATGGCGGCGAGGACGAGCGCCATCGCCGCGGCTCCGGCCAGCATGCCCGCGACTCGTCCCATGCGCCCTCCGCCCGCGTTCGAGAACGGGCGCAGGAGAGCGGAGCGTTAGGGATTCATCAACCTTGATATGGCGTCAAGGTTAAGCACTTCGGACCGGTAGGGCCGAGAGATTACGTTTGATCATTCTGGGGCGGCATCTGATCATACCATGCCGAGAGTCGAAAAATTGCTAGAGTTGCCGCTAAGGATAAAATTATTGAATACATGAATATCATAAATGACAAACCCCAAGCGATTGTCACAAAAACTACTCTCATCGCCGATCCGGGGAGAAGTACTTGGTCAATGATAGGAAAGATAATTGCCAACGAACTCAGTGGCCGTGTAGAAAGAATTACTACCGTTAAAAGGGCAAATATCTGCATCACTACAAAGTGAGCAAACGTAGCACTGATGCCAATGAATGGGCTCTGTGTTCCGTCCGGGCCACTGCCCCTTATCATTTCCTGAAATCTTTGGTTTCCGAAAGACATAAGAATCGCATAGCCGCCCAGGGTAAACCCAAGCAGGCTCGGCAAAATCCCAAGCGGAATGGACCACCAGCCAGGCTTGGACCACAGTCCAAGCGCTAGGATTGTACACAAGAATGAAACATGAAGATAAGGAGAGGATAAAACTTCTTTGATACCGCCATACGCGCGCCAGTATTGCCCAAATGAGCGCTGAAACCGACGATAACGTTGCGGATACAGGTTCATTCATCCATTCCGTTTTTCCGAGTCATAATAGAAAGCAACTTCTTTCCAGCATCGAGGAGCTCACCAATTCCGATAGAGCCCCGATCCGCGAACCACTCGCTGACAAGAAGCGGATGTTCCGCAGTCGATCGTCTGACCGGCAGTCCTTCTTCATCATAACCGCTCGCCTCAACGCGACCATTCCTGGTCGCAACATCTGCAAGCTCCATCGTTGCATCATCAGCAACCAGAGACTCCTTACGATCGGTTTTGTATACTACTTCGGCTGAAGAAGCCCGCATCCGCGCCAAGCGCCGTTCGATCTCATCATCATAGCTGCCGAGGTCATCGGGATTCGGACGTTTGACAAAGATCCTGAGCTCTCGAAGGTACTTTATACCCACAATCTCATGGAGTCGCTCTTTATCCGCTATGAGGGTGATCTCGACCGGTCCATATTTTTCTGCAAGTTGAGTGGACGCAAACAGGCGCTCCAGATAGCGGAACATAATTCCTGGGCTAACCGTTACTTGCTCGGCTTTCTGAACGAACACAAATGTGTGTTCGTTCGTGAAAAAGACGAAATTCAGTGGTACATAGTTCGGCTTCAGAGAAGCTGGTATCGAAATACTCTTCGTTGCGTTCTCAGACGCAATATCCATATTCTCGGAATCAAACCAAGGAAGATCAAAGTCTATTTCAGTAAACCTGGCAATTGTTCCCGTAATGAAACCTTCATCGGCACGACTGAAGTTAAGTGAGCTCAGCAACATTCTCTGCTCGCCGAAAACGGCGACTGTGAGCTTGAGCTCAAAAGCTGAGTTGAATAAGGCAATGTATGTATCCGCACTGTGAGGATGGGTGACGACATTAACACCGCCGACCGTGATCCTTTTTCCCCGAGCCGCTCGCTTCGCCATTTATGCCCCCAAAGAATCGATACGCTCCACGACGAACATAACGAAGGATCGCATCGTGTGTAAAGTGCAGCACAGCAGAACATTGCGCGTAGGCCGCTAGCGCGAAGCACACCTTCTGCCATCGTCGTGCCTCCCCTCACAAAATGAACCGGCTCAGATCCGCGTTCTTCGCCAGGTCCGCCACCCGGGAGCGGACGTACTCCCCGTCCACCGTCACCGTGTCGCCGGCCTTCTCCGGCGCGGCGAAGGAGATCTCGTCGAGGGTGCGCTCGATCACGGTCTGGAGCCGCCGGGCGCCGATGTTCTCGACGTTGGAGTTCACCTCCACCGCGATCCGCGCCAGCGCGTCGATGCCGTCGTCGGTGAAGGCGAGGGTGACGCCCTCGGTCTCCATCAGCGCCACCGACTGCTTGATCAGGCTCGCCTCCGTCTCGGTGAGGATGCGGCGGAAGTCGTCGACGTCGAGCGGGGAGAGCTCGACGCGGATCGGCAGGCGCCCCTGCAGCTCCGGCAGGAGGTCGGAGGGCTTCGAGACGTGGAAGGCGCCGGACGCGATGAACAGGATGTGGTCGGTCTTCACCGGCCCGTGCTTGGTCGCGACGGTGGTGCCCTCGATGAGCGGCAGCAGGTCGCGCTGCACGCCCTCGCGGGAGACGTCGGCGCCCTGGCGGCCCTCGCGGGCGCAGACCTTGTCGATCTCGTCGAGGAAGACGATCCCGGCGTTCTCCACCTCGCGGATGGCGTCCTGGGTCAGCGCCTCCTGGTCGAGCAGCTTGTCGCTCTCCTCGGCGATCAAGGGCTCATAGGCGTCCCCCACGGTGATGCGGCGGGGCTTGGTGCGCCCGCCGAAGGCCTTGCCGAACATGTCTCCGAGCGAGATCGCGCCGACCGACGCGCCGGGCATGCCGGGGAGCTCGAACATCGGCATGCCCGACGCGCCCGCCTGCATCTCGAGCTCGATCTCCTTGTCGTCGAGCAGGCCCTCGCGCAGCTTCTTGCGGAACGAATCCCGCGTCGCCTGGCTGGCGGACGGCCCGACGAGGGCGTCGAGCACGCGCTCCTCGGCGGCCATCTCGGCCTTGGCCTTCACCGAGCGCCGGCGCTCCTCCTTGACGA
Organism: Salinarimonas sp.; assembly: GCF_040111675.1. NCBI lineage: Bacteria > Pseudomonadati > Pseudomonadota > Alphaproteobacteria > Hyphomicrobiales > Salinarimonadaceae > Salinarimonas > Salinarimonas sp. The sequence goes on from NZ_CP157794.1 coordinate 5,193,174, forward strand.
GGCCGATGGCGATCTCGACGAGGTCGCGCACGATCTGCTCGACGTCGCGGCCGACATAGCCCACCTCGGTGAACTTCGTCGCCTCGACCTTGAGGAAGGGCGCCCGGGCCAGCTTGGCGAGGCGCCGCGCGATCTCGGTCTTGCCGCAGCCGGTGGGGCCGATCATCAGGATGTTCTTGGGCATCACCTCGTCCTTGATCGGACCGGTGAGCTGCTGGCGACGCCAGCGGTTGCGCAGCGCGATGGCGACCGCGCGCTTGGCGTCCGTCTGCCCGACGATGTAACGATCGAGCTCGGAGACGATCTCGCGGGGGGAGAAGGTGGTCATGCCGGATCCTGTGATGATCGGTGCGCTGTGAAGAGGGGAACGCGATGGCGCCCAAACTGTGGCTGATCGCCGGGGCGAACGGCGTCGGCAAGACGACCTACGCCTTCCGCCATATCCGCGCCGTGTCGGGTTCCGACGAATTCGTGAATCTCGACGAGCTCGCCCGCGGCATCTCCCCGCTGAACGTCGAGAAGGGCCGAATTCGGGCGTCGCGGACGGCGGTCGGCCTGATCGAGGACCTGATCGCCGCCCGGCGCTCGTTCTCGGTCGAGACGACGCTCGCCGGCCGTACGCATCTGCGCACGATCGACGCCGCGCATGCGGCCGGGATGGAGGTCGCGATCCTGTATTTCGCGGTGGCGCGGGTGGAGACCTGCCTCGGCCGCATCGCCCGGCGCGTCGCGGAAGGCGGGCACGACGTGCCCGAGGCCGAGGCGCGCCGCCGCTGGGCGCGCTCGCTCGCGAATTTCGGCAGCTATGCCGGCAAAGCCGATCTGTGGCGCGTCTTCGCCGCCGACGCCAGGCCGACCATCGTCGCCGAGGGCCGAGGCGGCTGCATCGCCCTGCGCGGCGAGACCGCCGGCCTGCCGCCGCCGCTCGCCGAGGCGCTCGACGCCATGCCGCCCTGCCCGGAGGCGTGAGGGCGCGATCGCGGCGTGCCCGGCCGGCATCAGACGGCGCTCTCCAGGCTTTCGACGACGAGGTTGCCGTTGGTGTAGACGCAGATGTCGGCCGCGATCTGCAGCGAGCGACGCACGATGGTCTCGGCGTCGAGATCGGTGTCGGCCAGCGCGCGGGCCGCGGCGAGCGCGTAGTTGCCGCCGGAACCGATGGCCATGACGCCCGACTCCGGCTCCAGCACGTCCCCCGCGCCGGAGAGGAGGAGCCCGACGTCCTTGTCGGCGACGAGCATCATGGCTTCCAGCCGGCGCAGGTAGCGGTCCGTGCGCCAGTCCTTGGTCAGCTCGACGCAGGCGCGCACCAGCTGCCCGGGATATTGCTCGAGCTTGGCCTCGAGCCGCTCGAACAGCGTGAACGCGTCAGCCGTGGCGCCGGCGAAGCCGCCGATCACCGAGCCCTTGGCCAGCGTACGCACCTTGCGCGCGTTGCCCTTCACGATGGTCTGGCCGAGGCTCACCTGCCCGTCGCCGCCGATGACGAGCGTGCCGCCTTTCCGGACCATCAGGATCGTGGTGGCGTGCATGCGTGGGGCGGCGGAATCGTCGTGCGACACGAGGCGGGCTCCGTTGGGATGGATCGGCGTCTCGGGTGACTTAAGCAGCGCGGCCGGAATTTCCAACGGCCCGGCGGTCGACCGCGCGGCCGATCCGCCTCACAGCCGCCGCAGCGAGACGTCCTCGATGCGATGGCTCGCGCCCTTCTTCAGGATCAGGCTCGCCCGCTGGCGGGTGGGCAGGATGTTCTCGCGCAGGTTCGGCAGGTTGATGCGGTTCCACAGCCCGTCGGCGATCTCCATCGCCTTGGCCTCGTCGAGCTCGGCGTAGCGGCGAAAGAAGGAGCGCGGGTCGCGGAAGGCCGTGTGGCGCAGCCGCAGGAAGCGGTTGACGTACCAGCGGTGCAGATCCGCCTCGTCGGCGTCGAGATAGATCGAGAAGTCGAAGAAGTCGGACACGAACGGGATCGCCGTGCCGTCCTTGGGCAGGCGCGCCGGCTGGAGCACGTTCAGCCCCTCGACGATGAGGATGTCCGGGCGCTCGACGACCACCTCCTCGCCGGGCACGACGTCGTAGACGAGGTGCGAGTAGAGCGGCGCGCGCACGGTGCTCTCGCCGGACTTGATGGCGTTGAGGAAGCGCAGCAAGGCCGCCGTGTCGTAGCTCTCCGGAAAGCCCTTGCGCTCCATGAGCCCCAGCCGCGACAGCTCGGCGTTGGGCAGGAGGAAGCCGTCCGTGGTGACCAGCGTCACCTTGGGCGTGTTCGGCCAGCGGGCGAGGAGCGCCTCCAGCACGCGCGCCGTGGTCGACTTGCCCACCGCCACCGAGCCCGCGACGCCGATGATGTAGGGCGACTTCACCTCGTTCTCGGCCAAGAGGAAGCGCTGCGTCGCCTTGAACAGCCCCTGGGTCGCCGCGACGTAGAGCGAGAGCAGCCGCGAGAGCGGCAGGTAGATGGCGATGACCTCGTCGAGGGAGATCGGGTCGTTGAGAGATTGCAGCCGGTCGACCTCCTCCGCCGTGAGGGTCAGCGGCGTGTCGGCGCGCAAGGATGCCCATTCGTCGCGGGTGAAGCGGCGATAGGGCGAGATGTCGCCGCGCTGGGCGGCCTCGGCGAGGGTCTCGCGGTGGGCGGGATCGACCGGGTTCACGGGCGGCCTCCCTCGGCCGGATCGGGGGCGCGCACGCCGTCCTCCGTACGCGCGGCCTTCTCGGCGAGGCCGGAACGGCCGGTGCGCGCCTCGAGCTCGGCCATGACCTCGTCGAGCGCGACGCCGCGGGCCTGGAGCAGGCAGAGCAGGTGATAGAGCACGTCGGCGCTCTCGGAGACGAGCGCCGCGCGGTCGCCCGCCGTCGCGGCGATGACGGCCTCGACCGCCTCCTCGCCGAACTTCTTGGCGGCGCGCTGCGGATCGGCGACGAGCCGGGCGGTGTAGGACTCGTCCGGCGAGGCGGCCGCGCGCGCGGCGAGGATGCGGGCGAGATCGGGGAGGGTGAAGCCGGTCATCGGAAGCGCTCGCCGGGCGGGGTCAGGCGTCGAGCCGCACGGGGAGCCCCGCGTCGGCCATGGCGCGCTTGGCTTCGCCGATCGTGTGCTCGCCGAAATGGAAGATCGAGGCGGCCAGCACGGCGCTGGCGTGGCCGTCGCGCACGCCGGCGACGAGATGGTCGAGGGTGCCGACGCCGCCGGACGCGATGACCGGCACGGAGACCGCGTCGGCGATCGTGCGCATCAGCGCGACGTCGTAGCCGGACTTGGTGCCGTCCTTGTCCATGGAGGTGACGAGGAGCTCGCCGGCGCCGAGCGCCACGACCTCCTTCGCGTAGGCGATCGCGTCGAGGCCGGTGGCCTTGCGCCCGCCATGGGTGAAGATCTCCCAGCGGGTCGGTTCGCCCTCGGCAGAGACGCGCTTGGCGTCGATGGCCACCACGATGCACTGCGCGCCGAACTTCTCCGAGGCGCGGCGGACGAAATCGCGGTCCGCGACGGCGGCGGTGTTGATCGAGACCTTGTCGGCCCCCGCCAGCAGGAGCGCGCGGATGTCGTCCACCGTGCGCACGCCGCCGCCCACGGTGAGCGGCATGAAGCAGGCCTCCGCCGTGCGGGTGACGACGTCGAGAAGGATGCCGCGATCCTCGTGGCTCGCGGTGATGTCGAGGAAGCAGAGCTCGTCCGCGCCCGCCCGGTCGTAGGCCACGGCGCATTCGACGGGATCGCCCGCGTCGCGCAGGTCGACGAACTGCACGCCCTTGACGACGCGGCCGTCCTTGACGTCGAGGCAGGGGATCAGGCGGGTCTTGAGCATGGGTCCGGGTCTCTCGCGCGGCCCGCCGGGGAGGGGCGGGCCGCGGAACTCTCATGCAAGAGGGGCGAGAGGCCCGTCAAGCGTGGGCGGGATCAGACGTTCGCCTCGATCCAGCGCTGGAGGTCGCCCTTGGGCGCGGCGCCGACCTTCTGGGAGGCGAGCTGGCCGCCCTTGAAGATCATCAGCGTCGGGATCGAGCGGATGCCGAGCTGGCCGGCGACGCCGGGGTTCTCGTCGACGTTGATCTTGGCGATCTTGACCTTGCCGGCCATGTCGCCGGCGATCTCCTCGAGGGCCGGGCCGATCATCCGGCAGGGGCCGCACCACTCGGCCCAGAAATCCACGACCACGGGCTCGCCGGACTGCAGCACGTCCGCCTCGAAGCTCTGGTCGGTCACCTTCATCGTCGCCATGGAATAGGTTCCTTGCTTGTCGGGGCGGCCGCGCGCCGCCCGCTGTCTGCGCGTGTTGAGCGCAAGGTAGGCGTCGCCCGCGCGCCGATCAAGCGCGCGGGATTGCGCATGCGGGCGGGCGGCGGGTCCCGGGCGGGCCTCAACCGCCCGCCTCCCGGCGGCGGCGCGCGGCGATGGCGAGGCCCTCCTCCAGCTCCGCCGGCGAGAGGGTCCGCACGGTGGGGCCCGCGGTCCAGACGAGGCGGGCCTCGATGCGCCGCTCCGGCCAGATCCGCGCGAGCAGCGCAGCATAGAGGGCGAGCTGCGCGCGCGTGGTCTCGGGGAGCGGCGCGTCGGGCGCGGGCGGGCGCGCGGCGGTCTTGAAGTCGGCGAAGAACACGGCCTCGTCCGTGATCGCGAGCCGGTCGATCTGGCCGGCGACGGCGATCTCGACGCCGTCCGGCAGGCGCACCCGGCCGGCCACCGGCGCCTCCGCCAGGGCCTCGGGGGCGAACAGGGGCGCGAGCCGGGGGTCGGCGATGACGGCGCAGGCGTCGGAGACGATCGCCCCGCGCGTGTTTTCGTCGAGGCCCCTGGCCCGGGCGTCGACGAAGGCGCGCGCCGCCTGCGCGCGCGCCGCCTCCGGCAGGGCGGGGAGGCGTTCGATCAGGGCGTGGATCAGCGTGCCGCGCAGGCGCGCGGCGGCGACGAAGGGCTTGTCCGCCGGGCGCGGCCGGCGATCGGCGGCGGAGAGCGCGTTCGACGGGCGCAGCGGCGGGGGCGCCTCGCGCTCCTGCGCGGCGGGGGCGAAGAGCCAGGCGGGGGGCTCCGCCGGCGCGGGCGCGGGGGCCTCGCTGGCGCCGGGCGCGCCGGAACCCGCCGGCACGTCGGCGTTCTCGCGCCAGACGAGGGCGCCCGCGACATAGGGCAGGTCGGCCTCGGCAGGGCCGGGCGCGTCCGCGAGCGCGACGCGGACCATGGTCGACCAGGCGGTCTCCGGCTCGTCGCGGTCGGCGCGGTTGAGGAAGGGCGCGACCACGAGATGGCTCTCGGCGCGGGTGAGGGCGACGTAGAGGAGGCGGTTCGCCTCCTCGGCGGCGCGGGCCTTGGCGGCCTCGCGGGCCGTGGCGAGGGGCGCGCAATCGAGCTCCTTCGACGGGGCCCAGACCGGCAGCGGCTCGTCGCGATCGTCGGCCAGCTCGAGCAGGGCCGAGAGCCGGCCCGCCTGCGCGCCCGCGTCGTCGAGCACGATCACGACCGGGGCCTCGAGCCCCTTGGCGCCGTGCACCGTCATCACGCGCACCTCGTCGGCGACGCTCTCGAGGTCGCGCTTGATTTCGCGCTCGATGCCCTCGAAGCCGGCGAGGAAGCGCGCCAGCGACGGCGCCTCCGGCGCTTCCGCCTCCCGGGCGAGGCCGAGGAAGGCGTCGATGGCGTCGCCGGCTTCCGACCCGAGGCGGGAGACGAGGGCGCGCCGCCCGCCCCGCGGGCCGAGCAGGGCGGCGTAGAAGCCGAACGGCCCGTGCGCGGCGGCGAGCCCGCGCCAGGCGTCGAGCGCCTCGCGCCCGCGCCGCGCGGCGGGGTCGCCCGCCTCGGCCGCCCGGGCGAGGGCGGCGGCGAGGCTCGTCTCCCCGCCGCGGCGCGCGGCGATGCGCACGAGATCGTCGTCGTCGAGGCCGACGAGGGGCGATTTCAGCGCGGTCGCGAGGGTGAGATCGTCGTCGGGCAGGAGCGCCGCGCGGCCGGCGGCGATCAGGTCCTCCACCGCGATGTGGCGGGTGAGCGAGAGCCGGTCGGCGCCGGCGACGGGGATGCCGCGGTCCTTCAGCGCCTTGATCACCGCGTGGAAGGCGGCGTTGCGCTTGCGCACCAGGACGAGCACGTCGCCCGGCCGGCGCACGCGCCCGCAATGATCGCCCGTCGTCGTCCAGGTCGAAACCGCCTTGGCGATGCGCCGCGCCGTGACGACGGCCGGCGCGTGCGCCTCCACCGCGTCGACCGGATGCGTCCAGGCGTCGGGCTCGGCCGCGGGGCTCGGCCGCTCGCAGGGCCAGAGCTCGACGAGGCCCGGCGCCTCGGGCCGCACGCTCTCGTGCACGGTGCCGACCGCATCGTCCGACGGGTCGAGGCCGCGATAATGCGCGGGCAGGGCGAAGACCGTGTCGACGGCACGCAGCACGGTGGGCGCCGAGCGGAAGGAGACGGTGAGCGGCACCTCCTCGAACGGGTAGCCGCCCGCCGCGGCGAGGCCCCTCCAGTGCCGGCGGCTCTCCTCGAACCGGCGCGGATCCGCCCCCTGAAACGAGTAGATCGACTGCTTCGGGTCCCCCACGGCGAAGATCGTGCGCGGCCTCTCACCGGCGGCGCCGGCGCCCGCGTGGAAGTCCTGCGTGATGTGGCGCAGGACCTCCCATTGCTCGGGATTGGTGTCCTGCGCCTCGTCGACGAGGACGTGGTCGATGCCGCGGTCGAGCTTGTAGAGCAGCCAGGCCGCCTCCCCGCGGCGCAGCAGCTCCAGCGTCTTGCGGATCAGGTCGTCGAAGTCGAGCGCGCCGAGCCGGCGCTTCTCCGCCTCGACCCGCTCGAAGATCGCGCCCGCCAGCGCGAACAGCGCGCTCGTGCGCGAGAGCGCGGCGGCGGCGCGGCGACGCTCGTCGAGGGCGACGAGCCGGTCGCGCTCGCCGATCAGGCGGGCCTTCACCGCCTCGCCCAGCGCCTTGGTGGCGAGGCTGCGGTCGGCCTTGGGGCCGCTCTTGCCGAAGAACAGCCCGCGATAGGCGGCGCGCCGGGCGGCGTCGTCGCGCGCCTCGGCCATCGCCTGCAGGCAGGCGGCCTGCTTGGCGTCGGTCGACGCGCCGCTCGCGAGGAAGGCCGAGGCGAGCTCCGCGCGCTCGCCCGCGGGCAGCGCGCCGGCGAGCATGGCGGCCTCGATCGCCGCCTCGTCCTCGCCCTCGGCGACGCCGAGCGCCGCGGCGAGCCGGCGGAGCGCATCGGCCCGGCTCTCGGGCGCGCCGAGCACGTCCTTGCAGGCGAGCGCCTCGCGCAGGACGCCGTCGAGCCGATCGCCGGCGACATGGGCGTTGACCGCGGCGAAGGCCTCCGCCGCCGCGCCGTCGCCGAGCGCCGCGGCGGCGAGAACGCCCTTCTTCGCGGCCTGCATCAGCTCGTTCGCCTGGTCGTCGTCGAGGACGACGAAGCTCGCCGGCACGTTGGCCTCGAACGGCGCGATGTGCAGGAGCCGCTCGCAGAAGGCGTGGATCGTCTCGATCTTGAGCCCGCCCGGCGTCTCCACCGCCCGCGCGAACAGCCGGCGGGCGGCGACGAGGCGGCGCGCGTCCGGGCGCCGGCCGTCGAGGGCCTCGAGCCGGGCGGACAGCCCGGAATCGTCGAGGCTCACCCATTGCGAGAGCGTGTCGAAGATGCGGATCGACATGTTGGCCGCCGCGGCCTTGGTGAAGGTGAGGCACAGGATGCGCCCCGGCGGCGTGCCCTCCAGCATCAGCCGCATCACCCGGTCGGTGAGGACCTTGGTCTTGCCCGAGCCGGCGTTCGCCGAGACCCAGGCCGAGAGGCCGGGATCGGCGGCGCGGCGCTGGTGGGCGATCACCTGCGGCGGGATTTTCATGATGGCCCCGCCGCTCACGCTTCGCCCTCCCCGCTCTCGGCCCCGGCGGCCGACCATTCCTTCACCCGCGCGAGGTGGTCGTAGCTCGAATAGCGCAGCGCGTATTGCGGATAGGGCCGCGAGACGTAGCCGTAATCGCCGGAAAGGAAGCGGGCGACGAGGCCCGCGAGCCGCTCGAAATGCTCCTCGACGAGATCGGCCACGTCGCGCTCCTCGTCCTTGGGCGGGGCGATCGGGCAGGGCTTGAACGGGTCCTTGCCGCCGGACGCGTGGACGTAGAGCAGCTCCGGCGGCTCCTCGGGCTGCGCCACGCCCTCAAAGGCGCGACGCGCCAGCATCGCCGCCTCGAGCGTCAGCTGCGGCGAGAAGCCGGCGAAGACCATCTTCGAGGTGGGCGGCGTCCCGGTCTTGTAGTCGACGATCGTGGCCGATCCGTCCCGCCCGGTCTCGATCCGGTCCGCGCGCACGGAGAGCGTGAAGGTCTCCGCCCCGATCGGGATCGAAAGCTTGCCCGGGCGCTCCACCGCGATCGCCGCGAGAGCCGGGCGGCGGGCGTATTCCCAGGCGAGGTAGCCGTCGATCACGCGCTCGAAGCGCGGCCACCATTCGGCGCGCACCTCGGGATAGGCCTCCTCCAGCGGCGCGAACAGGTCGAGGCCGATCTGGCGCAGCTTCGCCGCCGCGATCTCGGGGGCGGGGAGCGCCGACGGGTAGGCCTCGACGAATTGGGCGAAGGTGTCGTGGATGAGCGTGCCGCGCTCGGCTGCGCCCGGCGCGACGGCGATCTCCTCCAGCGGATCGAGGCCGAGCACGTGCCGGGCGAAGATGGAATAGGGATCGCGCAGGAGCGTCTCGATTTCGGTCACCGAAAGGCGGCGGGGGAAGAGCGCGGGGTCGGGCTTCGGCGCCGGCTGCGGCAGGGGCGGAGCGGGCGGCGCCGCGTCGAGCCGGGCCGCGAACGCGAGGAGCCGCTCGCCGCGCGCCGCCATGGCGGCGTGGCGCTCGGCGCCGGCGAAGGCCTCGAGCCGCTGCAGGAAGCGCGAGGGCACGGTCGGCGCGCCGTCGCGCTTCGCCGCGCGGGTCATCACCACGTCGTGGGCGCCGAGCGCCTGGACGAAATCGTGCGCCGTCTGGCCGAGCCGGCGCTCGGGCGGCGGCAGGCCGATCTCCTCGCGCAAAGGCCGGTTGAGGAAGGCGTCCGTCTTCGCCCGCGGCGGCCAGACGCCCTCGTCGAGCCCGCCGAGCACGACCCGGTCGGCGCGAATCAGGCGCGCCTCGAGGAGGCCCAGGATCTTCAGCCGGGGATGCGTGGCCTCCGCGCGGCCGGGGGCACGGCGCTGGCGGGCGAGGGTGGCGAAGAAGCCGGGATAGTCGAGGAAGACGCCCTCCAGCGCCGCGTCGGCGTCGACCAGGGCGAGGTCGTCGAACAGGGCGGCGAGCGCCTCGTCCGAGCCGTCGGCGAAGAGGTCGGTGTCGAGCTCCGCGCCCGGGGCCGGCGTCGCCAGCGCTTCCACCGCTGCGCGATGCGCCGCGGCCAGGGCAGGAAGCGAACGGACGCCCCGCGCCATGTCCGGCTCGAAGCCGGCGAAGGCCTCGCCGAGGGCGTCCAGCACCGCCTGCGCGAGGTCCCAGTCCTCACGCGTGAGGCGCTTGCGCGGGCGGGGGGCGCGGTGATCGCGCGCCGTCTCGACCCGGCGCAGGGCGAGCGCGGCGGACAGCCCGTCGAGCCCGGGCCGCGGCTCCGGCCCGCGCAGGACGCCGATCTCCAGCGCCGCGCGCCCGCGGGCGAGATCCTCCGCGCAGAGCCCCAGCCGCACCGCCGGATGGTGCAGGAGCGAGAGCGTGGCGAGCGGCGCGAAGCGCTCGGCCGCGGCCTCCGCCGCGAGGCGGGCGAGCTTGCCGGCCTCGGCCTCCGCGAGGCTGGTCCCCGCCGAATCGTCCACCGCGACGCCCCAGCGGGCGAGCTCGGCGCAGACGCGCTGCGCCAGCCCGCGGTCCGGCGTGACGAGGGCGGCGGTGCGGCCGGGCGTCTCCAGCGTCTCGCGAAGCGCCACCGCGATGGCGAGCGCCTCCTCGCGCTCGTCCGCGGCCTCGACCAGCGCGAGGCCGGCGCAGCCGTCCTCGGCGAGCCGCGCGCGGAATGCGGGGTCGAGGGCCGCCCAGGCCTCGGTGGTCTCGGCCGGGCGCATGGCTTCGGACAGCATCGCCTCGCGGGCCCGGCCGGCAGGGTCGGCCTCGCCGAGCACGGCGACGTCCTCGCGCGCGATGCGCAGCGACTCCGACAAGAGCCGCGCCATCACCGCCTGGGGATGGCCGTGGGCCGGGGCGAGGCCCGTCTCCCGGTCGCCGCAGACGGCGCGCCAGGCCTCCGCGTCGCCATCCCGGTCGAGGCCCGGCAGCACCACGGCGCCGTTGGGCAGCTTCGCGATCGCCGCCAGAAGCCGCGCGGTCGCGGGGATCGAGCCCGTGGAGCCCGCCGCGATCACCGGCCCGCGCGGGGGCGCGGCAGCGAGACGCGCGGCTTCCGCGTCGATCAGGGCGGAGAGCCGGCGGGCGGGGTCGCTCGCGCCGCGCTCGGCCAGGATCGCCGGCCAGGCCTCGAAGGCGATGCGCACGAAATCGAGGGTGATTTCGAAATAGCGGGAGAAGTCTCCGTCCACCGCGGCGGGGATGGCGCGCCAGTCGATCCCCTCGTAGCCGATGTCGTCCATCAGGGCCTCGAGCTCGCCGGCGAGCGCCACGGCGTCGGCCGGCGAGGCGGGGACGAGAAAGGGCGTGTCCGCCTCGAGCCGCGCCGTGCGCGGATCGAGCGCGCGCGACCAGCGCTGGATCAGCCGCGCGATCAGGAGCCGGCGCTCCAGCGGCGCGATGGGCGGCGCCAGCGCCTGCGCCGCCTCGCCGGTCTCGAGCGCGCCGGCGGCCAGCGCGAGCTCGGCGTCGTCCGCCTCGCCCAGCGGCACGATGCGCGGCAGGAGCAGCGCCTCGCGGCCGAAGCGGGCTCCGGCCCGCTCCGCGATCTCGGCGCCGAGCGCCCGGGCGGCGCGGCGGGTCGGCAGGAAGATCGTCGCCGCGGCGAGCGCGGTCGGCGCGTCCTCCCCGAGAAATTCCGGGGCGAGCCGCCCGTCGACCAGCGCCTGCGCCAGCGTCTCGAGAAACGGCGCGCTCTGGGGAATGCTGAAGACCCGTGTCACCTCGCCCCTCCCCGGCCCCGATCACATGCGAACGTAACAGGAACAACCCCGCCCGTCAAGATTGCCGCGCGCGTGGGCGCCCCGATCCCCCGGCGTCGGGCGCCCCGTCGGAACGGCCGCGCCGCGCCCCGCGTTGACGGCCCATGACCTTCCAGCGCGAGAACGCCGCCGCGACGCGGCGCCCGCGCCGATCCGAGGAGACCAGCATGGCCAGCGGCGCCGCACATCGTCCCGACCACCATCTCATCGCCAGCGACCGCGTCGAGGGCACGCCGGTGAAGCGCTCCAACGGCGACGAGATCGGGCATATCGAGCGCGTGATGATCGACAAGGTCTCGGGCAAGGTCGCCTATGCCGTGATGAGCGTCGGCGGCGGCCTGTTCGGGCTCAACCAGCATCAGTTCACGATGCCCTGGGGCGTGCTCCACTACAACACCGAGCTCGGCGGCTACGAGCTCAACCTCACCGACGACCAGATCCGCGAGGCCCCGCGCGAGACGGCGGAGCATCACGATGCGTCCTTCTCCCGCGAGTGGGAGGAGCACGTCCACCGCTACTACAACGCGACGCCCTATTGGGGGCAGTCCGACCCGATGTCGACGGGCCGCTGAGCCGGTCCGGCTCACGCCGCGCGCCCGCGTCTCGGCTTCGGCTTCGCCTCGGCCGCCTGCGTCGCGGCGGCGGGCGCGAGCGCAGGCCCGAGCGCGTGAGCCAGGATCTTCTTCATCACGCTCGGCAGCGGCTCGTCGGCGAGCGTCTCGCGCGGCGAAAAGCGCATGCCTTCCGGCGCGATCGTCCCCGGGGCGACGCGGGCCGCCAGCACCGTGACTTCCAGCGCGAAATGGGTGAAGACGTGGCGCACCACGCCGTCGAGACGCTTCCAGCGGGCGTCGAGCGGGGCGTCCAGGATCGCGTGCTTCGGGTCGTAGCCGACCTCCCAGGCGCTGCCCGGCGGCTCCGCCATGCCGCCGAGAAGCCCCTCCGGCGGGCGGGTGCGCAGCAGGATCGCGCCGTCGGCGCGCTCGACCACGAAGGCGGCGCCGCGGCGGGTCTCGCGGGTCTTCTTCGGGGCCTTCACCGGATAGAGCGCGGCCTCGCCGGCGCGGCGGGCGGCGCAGGGCGCCATCCAGGGGCAGAGCGCGCAGGCGGGACGCCTGGGCGTGCAGATCGTCGCGCCGAGATCCATCAGTCCTTGCGCGAAATCGCCGGGCCGGTCCTGCGGCACGAGGGCGAGCGTCGCCTCGCGCACGGCGGCCTTGGCCTTGGGCATGGGCTCTCGAATCGCGAAGAGCCGCGTCATCACCCGCTCGACGTTGCCGTCCACCGCCGCCGCGACCCGGTCGAAGGCGATCGCGGCGATGGCGCCGGCGGTGTAGGCGCCGATGCCGGGGAGCGTCCGCAGGCCGTCCTCGGTGTCCGGGAAGCGCCCGCCGTGGTCGGCGACGACGGCCTTGGCGCAGGCGTGCAGGTTGCGGGCGCGGGAATAGTAGCCGAGCCCGGCCCAGGCGCTCATCACCTCCTCCGAGGGCGCGCCGGCGAGCGCCTCGACATCGGGGAAGCGGGCGAGGAAGCGCTCGAAATAGGGCTTCACCGCCATCACGGTGGTCTGCTGCAGCATGACCTCCGAGAGCCACACCCGGTAGGGGTCCGGCCGCTCGCCGGGCCTCGCGCGCCAGGGCAGGGCGCGGCGGTGGCGATCGTACCAGGCGAGGAGGTCGTCGGCGCGGGGTTCTGGCATGCGCGACTCTTCGAGGGATCGACGCGAATCGAGATGACGGCCGGTGGGCGGCGGGGCTACGATGGCGCATCGAGACATAGCCGATCGCGCGGTCGGCTGCCAAACGCGGGACACGAGTCGAAATGGCGCGCCTGACCCCTCTCGCCGAGCTGGTCGAGAGCTGCATGAGCGAGGCGCTGGCCCGCCAGGGCTTCGCCTCCGCCGACGTGATCGCCGCGTGGCCGGACATCGCCGGCGAGCCGCTCGCCTCCTATTCGCAGCCGGTGAAGATGGAATGGCCCAAACGCGCGCGGCCGGAGCCGGACGCGCCGCCGCCCCCCGCGACGCTGGTGGTGCGCGTGGAGAGCGCCTTCGCGCTCGAGGCCCAGCACCTCGCGCCGCTCCTGATCGAGCGCATCAACGCGCTCTACGGCTGGGCCTGCGTCGGCCGGATCGTGCTCAAGCAGGGACCGGTGCGGCGCCCGCCGCCGAAGCGCCCGCCGGCGCGGCCCCTCGCGCCGCAGGAGGAGGCGGTCATCGCGGGCGCGGTCTCGGACGTCTCCGACGAGGCCTTGCGCGCCGCGCTGGCGCGGCTCGGGCGGGAGATCACGGCGCGCGAGACCCGGCCGAACACGAAAGTTTGAGCCGCCCGTGAGCCTCCGCGCGCGGCGCGCGCTTGCCCGCCGCCTCACTCTCGGCCTAGTTCTGGCGTGAAACGCGCCGTCCAAGGCCGCTCCTCGACCGACGGAGACAACGAGAATGTTCACGCGCCGCCAGACCCTCGCCCTCCTCGCCGCCGCCGGCGCGGCGCCCGTGCTCGTCGGCCGCCCGGCGCTCGCGCAGACCGCGGATCCCGAGCTCCTCGCGACGTCCGGCCCGCTCGGCGAGATGGCGCTCGGCGACGAGAACGCCCCGGTGACGGTCTACGAATACGCCTCGCTGACCTGCAGCCACTGCGCCACGTTCCACAATCAGACCTGGCCCGCGGTGAAGGAGCAGTACATCGAGACCGGCAAGGTGCGCTTCGTCCTGCGCGAGTTCCCGCTCGATCCGTTGGCGACCGCGGGCTTCATGCTGGCGCGCTGCGAGCCGGAGATGTACTGGCCGATCGTCGACATGCTGTTCGAGCTGCAGCGGCAATGGGCCTTCTCCGACCGCCCGGTCGACACGCTGGCCCAGCTGATGCGCCAGGCCGGTTTCTCACAGGAAAAGTTCGAGACCTGCTTGCGCGACCAGGCGCTCTTCGATGCAATCCAGGACGTGAAGACCCGCGGGGAGGAGCTCGGCGTGCGCGCGACGCCGACCTTCTTCTTCAACGACGAGATGCGCAGCGGAGCGCTCACCATTGACGAGTTCGCCGACATCGTCGACCCGATGCTGGAAGGCTGAGCCGGGCCGCGCTCTGTTGCCCGGGCATGAAAGCCGCGCCGCATGCAGCTGACGCGGCTTCGCATCGTGGGCTTCAAGACCTTCGTCGAGCCCACCGAGGTGGTGATCGAGCCCGGCCTCACGGGCGTCATCGGGCCCAACGGATGCGGCAAGTCCAACCTCGTCGAGGCCCTGCGCTGGGTCATGGGCGAGAATTCCTACAAGGCGATGCGCGCGTCCGGCATGGACGACGTGATCTTCGCGGGCTCGGGCGGGCGCCCGGCCCGCAACGCCGCCGAGGTCACGGTCAGCGTCGACAATTCCGGCCGCACCGCGCCGGCCGCGTTCAACGATTCGGACCTGCTCGAGATCTCCCGCAAGATCGCCCGCGAGGCGGGCTCGACCTACCGCATCAACGGGCGCGAGGTGCGCGCGCGCGACGTGCAGCTGCTCTTCGCCGACGCCGCGACGGGCGCGCGCTCGGCGGCTCTGGTGCGCCAGGGGCAGATCTCCGAGATCATCGCGGCCAAGCCCCAGGCGCGCCGGCGCATCCTGGAGGACGCGGCCGGCGTCGCCGGGCTCCATGCGCGCCGGCACGAGGCCGAGCTGCGGCTGAAGGCCGCGGAGGACAATCTCGTGCGCGTCGAGGACGTGCTCTCCGGGCTCGACGGGCAGATCGAGGGCCTGCGCCGGCAGAGCCGGCAGGCGGCGCGCTATCGCGCGGTCGCGGCGGAGATTCGCCGGCTGGAGGCCCTGATCCAGCTGATCGGCCACGCGGCGGCGCGGGACGAGGCGGCCGCGGCGGCCTCCGAGGCGCGGGTCCGCGCGTCCGAGGTGGCGGAGCGGGCCGAGGTGCAGGCCCGCACCGCCCGCGAGCAGGCCATCGCCGCGCATGCGCTCCCCGGCCTGCGCGAGGCGGAGGCCGCGGCGGCGGCGGCGCTTCAGCGGCTCGTCCTCGCCCGCGCCGAGCTCGACGGCGAGGAGACCCGCACGAAGGACAAGCTCGCCGCGCTCGAGCGCCGCGCGGGCGAGCTCGCCCGCGACCGGTCGCGGCAGGAGGCGGTGCGGGCCGACGCGGCGCAGTCGATCGCGCGGCTCGAGGCCGAGCACGCGGCCCTCGCCGATACCGGCCGCAGCGAGGCCGAGCAGGAGGCCGCGCGCGTGGCGCAGGCGGAGGCGGAACGCGCGCTCGCCGCGGCCGAGGCCGCCATGGCGGAGCTGCAGGCCCGGGTGTCGGACCTCAACGCCCGTCGCGCGGCCCTCGAGCGCACGGCGCGCGAGGAGGAGGCGCGCGTCGCCCGATTCGCCGGGGAGGCCGAGCGGCTCGCCCGCGAGCGCGCCGCGCTCGAGGCCGCCGCGCCGGCCGATCTCGACATCGTCCTGGAGGCCCGGGACGCCGCCGCCGAGGCGCTGGAGGAGGCCGAGACCCGCGCCGCCGAGGCGCGCGCCCTCCTCGCCCGCGCCCGCGAGGCGGAATCGCGCGCCCGCGGCCCGCTCGCCGAGTCCGAGCGCACGGCGCAGAAGCTCGACACCGAGGCGGCGACCCTGCGCAAGCTGTTCGCCCCCGCGGCCAACGCGCGCTTTCGCGCGATGCTCGATCAGGTGCGGGTCGAGAAGGGCTACGAGACCGCGCTCGCGGCCGCGCTCGGCGAGGACCTCGACGCCTCGAGCGACCCGCAGGCGCCGGCGCACTGGGTCGAGACCGATGCCGGCGCGGGCGATCCGGCGCTGCCGGGCGGCGCGACGCCGCTCGCCTCCGTCGTCGAGGCCCCGCCGGCGCTGGGTCGGCGTCTCGCGCAGATCGGGGTGGTCGCCCGCGCGGACGGCGCGCGCCTCGCGGAGGCGCTCGCGCCGGGCCAGCGGCTGGTGAGCCGCGAGGGCGACCTCTGGCGCTGGGACGGTTATCGCGCGCTGGCCGAGGCGCCCTCCGCCGCGGCGCGGCGTCTCGCCGAGCGCAATCGTCTGGCCGATCTCGAGACCGAAGCCGCCCGGGCGCACGACGTCGCCGACGAGCTGCGCCGCGATCTCGACCGGGTGCAGACCGCGGCCCGGAACGCCGCCGGCCTCGAGGCGCGCACGCTGGAGGAGGCCCGCGCCGCCCGCCGGGCCCTCGACGAGGCCCGCGATCGCGCCGCTGCGGCCGAACGCCGCGCCGCCGATCTCGCGGCCAAGCGCGAGAGCCTCGCCGACGCCGCCTCGCGGGTCGCGGAGAGCCTGGAGGAGGCCCGCGAGCGCGCCGAGGAGGCGCGCGCGGCGCTGGACGATCTCGCGCCCGCGCCGGAGCTCGAGGCGGAGCTCGCCGAGGCCCGCGCGCGGGTCGCGGAGGCGCGGGCGGAGGCGGCGGAGCGGCGCTCGGCCCTGCAGAGCCTGGTGCGCGAGGCGGATCTCGCCGGGCAGCGGCGCCGCGCGCTGGAGGGCGAGATCGCCTCCTGGCGCGACCGCGACGCCCGCGCCCGCGAGAGCGTCGAGGAGATCGCCGAGCGCATCGAGGCGACGCACGAGGAGCTGGAGACGCTGCGCGAGGCGCCCGACGACTTCGCGCTGCGCCGCCGCCGTCTGCTCTCCGAGATCGAGACGGCGGAGGCCGCCCGGCGCGCCGCGGCGGACCGGCTCGTCGAGGGCGAGCGGCTCGCGGGGGACGCCGACCGCGCCGCGCGCGCGGCGCTCGACGCGCTTTCCGCGGCCCGCGAGGCCGCCGCCGGCTCGGAAGCCCGGCGCGAGGCGCTGGAGGCGCGCCTCCTCGCCTTCGTGCAGGCGATCCGCGACGGCTTCGAGACCGACGTCGCGGGTCTCCACGCCCTCGCCGGCCTGGAGCCCGGCGATCCCCTGCCCGACGCCACCGGGACGGAGGCGAAGCTGCTCTCGCTCAAGGGCGATCGCGAGCGGCTCGGCGCGGTCAACCTGCGCGCGGAGGACGAGCTCGCCGACCTGGAGGACAAGAAGGGTTCGCTCGCGGCCGAGCGCGACGACCTGGTCGAGGCGATCCGCCGCCTGCGCGGGGCGGTGGCGAGCCTCAACAAGGAGGGCCGCGAGCGCCTGCTCGCCGCCTTCGCGGTGGTCAACGGCCACTTCGAGAAGCTCTTCACCACCTTGTTCGGCGGCGGCACGGCGCAGCTGACGCTGGTCGATTCGGACGATCCGCTGGAGGCCGGCCTCGAGATCCTGGCGCGCCCCCCGGGCAAGAAGCCGCAGACCATGACGCTGCTCTCCGGCGGCGAGCAGGCGCTGACCGCCACCGCGCTGATCTTCGCGGTCTTCCTCACCAATCCCTCGCCGATCTGCGTGCTCGACGAGGTCGACGCCCCGCTCGACGACGCGAACGTCGAGCGCTATTGCGACCTGCTGGACGAGATGCGCGCTACGACTCAGACGCGATTTCTCGTCATTACGCACAACCCTATCACCATGGCGCGCATGGACCGCCTGTTCGGCGTCACCATGGCCGAGCGCGGGGTCTCGCAGCTCGTCTCGGTCGACCTGGAGCGCGCCGAGCGGCTCGCGGAAGCGTCGTGAGGCGTGCGGACGCGGGTAAGAATATCGTCGCCGAAGCGCGAATATTACGGAATTTCAAACACTTAACGCAAGTGCGAGCGTCCTTGACAGGGGAGGGACCCGCACATATGGTGCGCCCGGCTTCAGGGGCTTGGCTTTTCACGTTTTCTCGGTCCGCATCGGCACGATCATGGGCGATCCCACGGGGCGGAACGACGAGAACGGCGAGGGGTCCGGTTCCGGCGACGAGGCCGACCTGTCCGCGAGGCTCCGACGTCTCGAATCGCGCCTGGGCGAGGCATCGTCACGGCGGGATCACGAGACCCGAGCCGGCTCCCGTGCGGCGTCCGACATGTCCGGCCTCGGAAAGGCTTTGCGCTTTTCCGCGGAGTTCATCGCGGGCGTGATCGCGGGCGTCGGCGTCGGCTGGGCGCTGGACCAGGTCGCCGGAACGTCGCCGTGGGGGATGATCGTCGGTCTTCTGCTCGGCTTCGGCGCAGGCATGCTGAACATCATGCGCGCCGCAGGGGAGTTGAATCGCAAGCCGCGCTCGGGTAGGTCCCCGGGCGACAACGGCGAACGAAAAGGCGCGGACGATCGCGGGCCCGACGAAGGCCGAGACGAGCGCGCGGCGCGCAGCGAGGACTGAGAGAACATGGCGAGCCCGGTCGAGCAGTTCGAGATCAAGGAGATCGTCAGCTTCGGGGCGATCGGCGACGCGCCGCTGGCCCTGACCAATTCCGGGCTCTACATGCTGATCGTCGTCGGCGTGATCCTCGGCGTCATGAGCGTGGCGACCCGCAACGTCGCGCTGATCCCCAATCGCTGGCAGAGCTTCGGCGAGACGCTCTACGAGTTCGTCGCCAACATGCTGCGGGACGCCGCCGGCAAGGAGGGCATGACCTTCTTCCCGCTCGTGTTCTCGCTGTTCCTCTTCGTCCTCGTGGGCAACCTCGTCGGCATGGTGCCGGGCGCCTTCACCATCACGAGCCACATCATCGTCACCTTCGCCCTGGCGATGCTGGTGATCGGCACGGTGGTGATCTTCGGCCTCGTCAAGCACGGCCTGCACTTCTTCGGGCTGTTCGTGCCGTCGGGCGTGCCCGCCTGGCTCCTGCCCTTCATCTCGCTGATCGAGGTGATCTCCTTCCTCTCCCGCCCGATCTCCTTGAGCCTGCGCCTGTTCGCCAACATGCTGGCGGGCCACATCGCGCTCAAGGTCTTCGCGACTTTCATCGTCTCGCTGCTCGGCGCCGGCGGGCTGGTCGCGGTGCTGTCGCCCCTGCCCCTGCTGATGACGTTCGCCATGGTCGGCTTCGAGATCTTCGTCGCCGCGCTGCAGGCCTACGTCTTCGCGGTGCTCACCTGCATCTACCTGAACGACGCGCTGCATCCCGGGCACTGATCGACCCGGCCGGCGCACTCGTCCGAACCCCTCCCACCTTCCGCCTTCCCCTCAAGGAGTACGTCATGGAGACCGAAGTCATCACCGCCGCCGGCGACGCCTACAAGTATCTGGGCGCCGGCCTCGCCGCCATCGGCATGGGCCTCGCCGCCATGGGCGTGGGCAACATCTTCGGCAACTTCCTCTCCGGCGCCCTGCGCAACCCGTCGGCCTCCGACGGCCAGTTCGCCCGCGCGTTCATCGGCGCGGCCCTCGCCGAAGGCCTGGGCATCTTCTGCCTCGTCGTCGCGCTGGTCCTCCTCTTCGTCTCCTGACGAAGGGCGTGGTTCGGGGCCTCCCGTCCGCGGGAGGCCGCCTCGACGGCATACGAGACGCGCCGGGCCGCACACGCCCGGCTCGCGCTTTGAAAGGGCGTTGACGCCATGGCATCTCCGACGCAAGAGGCGGGCGAGGTCGTCGCAAACGGCGGCAGCGCGTTCCCGCCCTTCGAGCCGAGCACGTTCCCCTCGCAGCTTCTGTGGCTCGCGATCGCGTTCGGCCTGCTCTACTACGTGATGAACCGCGTGATCGTGCCGCGCTTCCACGGCATCGTGGAGACGCGCGAGGTCACGGTGGCCCGCGATCTCGATGCGGCGGCCACCGCCAAGCGCGACGCGGAGGCGGCCGGCGCCGCCTACGACGAGGCGCTGGCCCAGGCCAAGGCGAACGCGCAAGCGATCGCCGCCAAGACCCGCGACGCGATGCAGGCGGAGGCCGACGCCAAGCGCAAGGCGCTCGAGGACGATCTCGCCGAGCGGCTCGCCGCCGCCGAGGCGCAGATCGCCGGCCGCAAGGCGGAGGCCATGTCCAACGTCCGCGGCATCGCGGAGGAGACCGCCACGGCCATCATCGAGCGCGTGACCGGCACGGCGCCCGCGCCGGGCAGCGTCGCCCAGGCGCTCGACGGCGCGACGCCCACCGCCCGCGCGGCGAGCTGAGGAGGGACGACCATGGACTTTCTCGGCTCCACCTACTTCTGGCAGGCGCTCTCCACGATCGCGCTGATCTGGGTGCTCTGGCACTACAAGGTCTTCCACCGCATGGGCGCGGCGCTCGACAAGCGCGGCGAGCGCATCGCGGCGGAGCTCGACGAGGCCAAGCGCCTGCGCGGCGACGCCGAGGCTCTGCTGCGCGAGTACGAGGTCAAGCGCGCCAACGCGGAGAAGGAGGCCGAGGCGATCGTCACGGCCGCCCGCGAGGAGGCCGAGCGCATGACCCGCGAGGCCGAGGAGCGGCTGAACGCCTTCGTGGCGCGCCGCACCAAGGCCGCCGAGGACAAGATCGCCGCCGCCGAGCAGCAGGCGATGATCGAGGTCCGGGACGCGGCGATCGCCTCCGCCGTCGGCGCCTCCGAGCGGGTGCTGCGCGAGCAGGCGAGCGGCCCCGAGGGCGAGCGCTTCCTGCGCGACGGCCTCACCCAGATCCGCGGCCGCCTCGCCAGCTGAGCGTCGCCTCAGACACGAGACGTGAAAACGCCCGGCTCGCGAGAGCCGGGCGTTTCGCTTTCGGGATGGCGGCGCGGCGGTGCGCTTCAGAGCCCGCGCATCACCGCCATCGCGGCGGCGAGATCCTCCAGCGCGGCCCCGACCGACTTGAACAGCGTGATCTCCGCATCGCCGCCGCGCCCGGCCGTCTCCCCGCGGCACAGGCCGAAGAGGTCGCCCCGCACGTGCTCGCGCGCGATCCCGCCGTCCCGGATCGCGACCGCGACGTCGCCGCCCTCCGCGAGCGCGGCCGGCGTGTCGACGAAGACCGCGGCGCGCCGCAGCGCCTCGTCGTCGGCCTCGCGCATGGCGAGATTGAAGGCGCCGACGAGATCGAGATGAGCGCCCTCCCGCAGCCAGGCGCCGCGCACGAGCGGCGCGCGGGAGAGGGTCGCGCAGGAGACCAGATCGGCCCGCCGCACCGCGGCCTCGAGATCCTCGCTCGCGGCGACCGGCAGGCCCTCCCCGGCGAGCCGGGCGGCGAGATCGCGAGCGCGGGCGGGATCGCGGTTCCAGATCGTCACCCGCGCGATCGGGCGCTGGCTCATATGGGCGCGAATCAGGAAGGGCGCCAGCGCGCCGGCGCCCACCATCACCATCTCGGTCGCATCGGCCCGCGCCAGATAGCGCGCGGCGAGCGCCGAGGCGCAGGCCGTTCGCCACAGGGTGAGCCGCGCGCCGTCGAGCACCGCGCGTGGAACGCCCGTCTCGCCGTCGGCCAGGTAGTAGACGCCCTGGACCGCGGGAAGGCCCTTCGCGCCGTTGCCGGGAAAGACGGAGACGATCTTGACGCCGACGGCCGAGCCGTCGGCGACGGCCGCCGCCTCCCCGTGGCCGGTCCAAGCCGGCATCAGCAGCAGCGTGGCGTCGCCGTCGGCCCGCGCGATCTCGTGGTGGTGGCGCACCGGCGCGACGATGGCGCCGCGGAAGCCGGCTTCGAGCGCATCGACGAGGGCGGGAAAGGTCAGCGCCCCGTCGATCTCCGCGGCCGGGACGACACGCAGAGCGGTCTCGCCGCTCACGAGCGCGGGCCGGCGAGCGCGGGCAGGCCGGTCGCGGCCTCGCGCTCCTTGGCGCGATCGACCTCGCGGCGCAGGTCGCGCGCCTCGCGCTTGTAGCTGCGCTCCGCCTTGCGGTGCTTGCCCTGCACCAGCCAGGCGGCGATGCCGCCGACGATCACGCCGGCCGCGAACGTGGCGAAGAGCACGATCCAGACAGGACCGGACACGGACCAGACCGGGTTTTCCGGGGTGAACGGGTCGAAGCTGATCAGGACCGGCGCGCGGTTCGCCATCGCCATCAGCGCCACGAAGAGCGCGATCGGGATCAGGATCAGGAGCGTGATGATGCGCCGCATCGGCGAGACCTCCGGACGTGAGCGGGGCGCGCCGGCGAAGGATCGGCGCGTCGTTCGGCCGAGCTTAAAGCATCATCCCGCCGAGTGGTATCCGGTCGGCAAACCAGATGATGCTTCAGCAAGGGAGCTGGAGCGCCAGACCCGACGGCGTCAGGTCGCGAAGCGCTCTAGCGCGCGGCGGCGATGGGCGCCACGCCGTCGTCGGGTTCCGCGCCGTCGCGATTGAGCCGGACCCGCATCTCCTTGCCCGTCTTGAACACGGGCACGGCCTTCTCGCCGACGGCAACGGTCTCGCCGGTGCGCGGGTTGCGCCCGATGCGCGCGTCGCGCTTCTTCACGGAGAAGGCGCCGAAGCCGCGCAGCTCCACCCGGTCCCCGCGCGCGAGCGCATCGGCGATGGTGTCGAGGATCGCGTTGACGATGTTCTCCACGTCGCGCTGATAGAGATGCGGATTCTGCTCCGCAATGCGCATGACCAGCTCGGACTTGATCATTTTCCGCCTAGCAGCTTGAAAAACATTTAGTTTTCGATTTGAGGCTGCCAGAGCGCGAGCAGGCCGTCAAGCTGCAAACCGCGCCTGGCGGACGATGCGCGCGCGAGCGTTGCAGCCAGGTCGTCGAATCCGACGATGCGCGCGGCGAGGGCGCCGGCGGTGAAGACGTCGAAGGCGCCGTCGTCGCGATCGGGCTCCCAATTGCGGATCGGCAGATCGACGGGCACGCCGCGCTCGGCCTCGAGCCAGGCGATCGCCGTCTCCTCGTCGCCGAGCGCGTCGACGAGACCGAGCGAGAGCGCCTGACGCCCGTTGTAGACCCGCCCGTCCGAGACGCGCGCCACCTGGACCTCGCTGAGCGGCCGGCGCTCGCCGACGAGATCGACGAACCAGCGATAGGTGTCGTCGATCACGACCTGGATCGCCTCCACCGCGTCCGGATCGATGGGGGAGACGGCGGACGGCGCGGCCTTCAGCGGCGTCGACTTGATCTCCGCCACCTCGATGCCGAGCTCCTCCAGCAGATCGGCCACGTTGGGCACCTGGATCAAGACGCCGATGGAGCCGACGATCGCGGTCTGGCGCGAGACAATGTGATCCGCGCCGAGCGCCGCGATGTAGCCGCCCGAGGCGGCGAGGCCGTCGATGAAGGCCACCGTCGGCTTCGCCTCCGCCACATCGCGCAGGGCCGCGAACAGTTCCTCGGCGCCCGTGGTGGTGCCGCCGGGACTGTCGATGGAGACGATCACGCCGCGGGCGCTGTCGGTCTCGGCGAGCTCGCGCAGCATCTCCGCGGCCTCGCGGTCCGTGGTGATCAGCCCGCCGACGCTCACCCGCGCGACATGGTCGCGCCCGGCGGGGAGGCGCGAGGGATCGAGGTCCGCCACGCGCCAGCCGATGGCCACGACCGCCACGATGGCGAGCAGCACGCCGGCGACACGCCAGAAGCTCAGCTTGCGCCGCAGCCGGCGTCGGTCGGCGATGTATTCGGCGTCGCTCGGCATCGTGGTCCGGCCTCTCGCGCTCGCGTCTTCGGGCTGCGGGCAACCTAGTGAGCGCCGTGCCGGGCGGCAAGGGCGAGCCCCCGTCCCGCGGTCCTCGCCGGCGGGCCGTGGACCGCCGGGGCGCTGTCACGGGCGTCGAAATCCGCTACACGAGGCGGAACGGCCGCCCGCGCGGGAGAGGCCGGCTCGGAGACCCGCCATGGCGCCCCCCTCGGCCCCGACCGACACGATCTATGCGCCCGCCTCCGGCTTCGGCCGGGCCGCGATCTGCGTGATCCGGCTCAGCGGCCCGGCCGTGCGCCGCGCGCTCGCGGCGCTCGCGGGGGACGTTCCCGAGGCCCGGCGGCTCGTCCTGCGCACCCTGCGCGATCCGGCGCGCGGCGAGGCGCTCGACCAGGCGCTCGTCGCCTTCTTCCCCGCGCCGCACTCCTTCACCGGCGAGGACCAGGCCGAGCTGCACGTCCATGGCGGCCTCGCGACGCGCGCGGGCGTGCTCGCGGCGCTCGGCCGGGTCGAGGGCCTGCGCGCCGCCGAGCCCGGCGAGTTCACCCGGCGGGCCTTCCTCGAAGGCCGCATGGATCTCGATGCGGTCGAGGGGCTCGCCGACCTGATCGAGGCGGAGACGCAGGCCCAGAGACGTCAGGCCCTGCGCCAGCTGGAGGGCGGGCTCGGCCGGCTCGCGGAGGATTGGCGCCGCCGCCTGATCGAGGCGCAGGCGCTCGTCGAGGCCGCCCTCGACTTCTCCGACGAGGGCGACGTCGCCGCGCAGGTCGAGGAGCAGGCGGCCGCGCGCATGGCCGGGCTCGAGGGCGAGATCGCCGCGGCGCTCGCGAGCGCCGGGCGCGGCGAGAGCCTGCGCGAGGGCTACGTCGTCGTCCTCGCCGGGCCTCCGAACGCGGGCAAGTCCACCCTGATGAACGCCCTCGCCCGCCGCGACGTCGCCATCGTCTCGGCCGTGCCGGGCACGACCCGCGACGCCATCGAGGTGCGCTGCGACCTCGGCGGGCTTCCGGTGACGCTGATCGACACCGCCGGCCTGCGCGAGACCGAGGACCTGATCGAGGCCGAGGGCGTCGCGCGCACGCGGGCGAAGATCGCGGGCGCCGACCTCGTCGTCTGGCTCGATCCGGCCGACGCGCCGGCGGCGCCGCAGGCCGACCCGACGGCGCCGGTGCTGCACGTGCGCACGAAGGCCGATCTCGCCGGCGGCGCATCGAGGGGCGCGCTCGCGCTCTCCGCCGCGACCGGCGCCGGCGTCGACGCGCTCCTCGCCGCGATCGAGGAGCGGGCGCGCGGCGCCATGGGGGAGGGCGGCGACGCCGTCGTCACCCGCGAACGGCATCGGCTGGCGCTCGAGCGGGCGCGGGACGCCCTCCGCCGGGGACGCGCGGCGCTCGAGGCCGGCGACACGGAGCTCGCGGCGGAAGACGCCCGGCTCGCCGCCCGGGCGGTGGGGTCGATTTCCGGGCGCGTCGACGTCGAGGACGTGCTCGACGCGCTGTTCGGGGCCTTCTGCATCGGCAAGTGAGGCGCGCCGGCGCGAGCGCCCGGCCGGGCGCCGGCGCTTGACAACCGCGTCGGCGGAACTAGGTTGGAACATATGAGGAACAAGAGAACCCTGTTCTGGCGAACCGCCCTTCGGGACCTGCGCGGGCCCCGCCCCGAGCCGGCCGCGGGCGATGTCCGGGAGGCGCGCCTGCGCGCGACGGCGGGCGTCGAGGCCGGTCTCGCGCTCACGTCCTGGCGCGGGCGCTCGGGTCGGCGCTACGTCGCGGCCGTCCAGGCCCTGCCCGAGGCCGAGGTGGCGGACTGGGACGGCGCCGTCGTCCTCGCCGTCGTGCGCGAGCCGGACGGCGCGGCGCGGCTCGTCGCCACCGCCTGCGGGGACGCGCCGGAGGCGCGCCGTCGCGCCTGGCTCGCGGGCGCGGCGCGCCGCGGCGCGAGCGAGATCCACGTCCATCGTCTGGCCGAGACGCCGGCCGCGCGTCTCGCGGCGCGGGCCGATCTCGCCACGCCGGGCGAGCGGGCGCGGCCCGACCGGTCGCGGCGCCTGCGCCCGCGCGGTGGCTGCGAGGCGGATCCGGCGCCGCGGGCGGCGCGGCCGGCGCGGGCGCCCTCGCGCTCCGGCTGAGGGGCCTCAGGCGCTCAGCCGACCGGCGTCGGCCGCGCTCGCGTCGGCGCCGCGCGCGAGCGCTGCGGCGAGGCGCGCGAGATGCGGGTCGCTGACGCCGATCTCGACGAGATGGGCATAGGTCGACACGACGTAATCCGGGTTGCGGCCCGATTGCCCGACGCCCTGGAGGACGATGCGCAGCGTCTCGGCGTCGTCGAGCCGGCCGGCATATTGAAGATGGGCGCGATCGACGACGTAGGTCACGGCCCGCACGGCGCGGCCGTCGGCGAGCCGGGCGTCGACCCGGCGTTCCAGGTAGACCGCGGTCACCTGCTCGCGCGCGCGGAGATAGGCGATGGTCTCCGCGGCGTCCTGCGCCGCCACGCGAAACGCGACGCCCCGGCACGATCCGCCGCGGTCGAGCCCGAGCACGAGGCCCGGTCGCTCCGGCGTGCCGCGATGGACGTGCGAATAGACGCACAAGGATCGATGATAGCCCGCGATGCGCGCGAGACGACGCTCCCGATGCGGGAAGCCCGGCCGCCACATCAGCGAGCCGTAGCCGAACACCCAGAGGTCCTCGCCCTCGCCGCCGATCGCCCCCGCCGCCATCCCGTCCGTCACGCGCCGCTCCCTGGCGTCCGTCGTCTCCACGCTCGCAGGCTTACGAGCCGCGCCCGCCTCTGGCAACCCGACGCCGCATCGGGCCGCGCCCTTTACGGATCGCGCCCCGCGCGCCATTTGCCCGGCTGCGTGTTTCGGGCTAGAGCCGCCGCGGAGCGCGCGGGCGGGCGAGGCGCGGGCAGGGCGCACGGAGGACACGGCATGGACGCAGGCAACCGGGCGAGCGACCACGAGAGCGCGAGACCCACGCCGGCCCGGCGGGCGTCGCGGTTCTGGCTGCTCGCGCCCTTCGTGCTGGTCGGCCTCGTCGTCGTCGCCTGGAGCGCCGCCTGGTTCCTGATCCGCGACCGCGTCGCCCAGGAGCTCGACGACGCGCTCGGCGCCCAGGCGGCGCTGGGACGGACCTGGACCTGCGCGGATCGGAGCATCGCCGGTTTCCCCTTCCGCATCGAGATTGCCTGCGCGGCCCTGCGGCTGCGCGCCGAGGACGGCCTGGCGCTCGATCTCGGCCCGGCCCGGGCGGTCGCGCAGGTCTACCAGCCGCGTCACGTCATCGTCAGCGCCGGCGGTCCCTTCCTGGTCGAGACGCGCGACGGCGCGCTGAGCGGAGACTGGGCGCTGATGGAGGCGTCGATTCGCAATCTCGGGCGCGGCACCGAGCAGCTCGCGATCGTCGTGGACGCGCCGCGGGCCACGATCGACGCCCCCGGGCTGCCGACGACGGTCGACGCGCAGGCCGAGCGTGTCGAGCTCTATGCCCGCCCGAGCCCCGGATCCACCGTCCGGGACGGCGCGCTCGACCTCGTGGTGCGCGCCGACGCCGTGACGATCCCGGCTCTGGATCGGGCCGTCGAGAGCGCCGCGCCGGCCGACGTCGAGGCGCAGCTGCGCGCCACGGGCCTCCTCGCGCTCGCCGCCGGCCGCGGCGGCGATCCGGAGCGCGCGGCCCGCGCCTGGCGCGAGGCCGGCGGACGGCTCGACATCCAGCTCGTCGCCGTCGAGACCGCCGACGCCGCGCTCGAGCTCACCGGCGAGCTCGGCCTCGACGACCTCTACCGGCCCGAAGGCCGCATCGCCGCCTCCGGCCGCGGTCTCGGGCCGATCGCCGAGGAGGTTCTCGGCGGCCGAGGCGGCTTCGTCGCCGACGCCATCGTCGCGGCCTTGGGCGGCCCCGCGCAGGCGCAGGGCGGCGACGACGCGGGCGCGTTGCGCCCGCTCCCGCCGGTGCGGCTCGAAGGCGGGCGCGTCTATGTCGGCCCGTTCCCGGTGCCGCAGGTGACGCTCGAGCCGGTGATCTGAGACGGGCGGATCACCCCCGCGCCCCGAAGATGGCGCTCCCCACCCGCACATGCGTCGCCCCGAGCTGCACCGCGGCCTCGTAATCGGCGCTCATGCCCATGGACAGGACGGAGATCCCGTTGCGCCGGGCGATCTCGCCGAGCAGCGCGAAATGCGGCGAGGGCGGCTCGTCCGCGGGCGGGATGCACATCAGCCCCTCGACGGCGAGCCCGTGCTCGTCGCGGCAGGCCGCGAGGAAGGCGTCGACCTCCGAGGGGATCACCCCGCCCTTCTGCGGCTCCTCGCCGGTATTCACCTGCACGTAGAGGCGTGGGACCCGCTCCCCGGCCTCGCGGGCGCGCGCGATCTCCTTGGCCAGCGCCTTGGCGAGCGAGGCCCGGTCGAGGCTCTCGATCACGTCGAAGAGCGCCACCGCCTCGCGGGCCTTGTTCGACTGCAAGGGGCCGATGAGGTGGAGCTCGACGTCCGGGTGGGCCTCGCGCAAGGCGGGCCACTTGCCCTTCGTCTCCTGCACGTAGTTCTCGCCGAAGACGCGATGGCCGGCGTCCAGCACCGAGCGGATGGCGTCGGCGCCGTAGGTCTTGGAGACGGCGACGAGCGTCACCGTCGCCGGGTCGCGCCCGGAATCCCGCGCGGCGCGGGCGATCCCGGCCTCCACGGCGCGCAGCCGCGCCACGGTCTCGGCCCCGGCGCGCGCCTGCGCCTGCGCGAACTCCGCCGCATCCATCGTCATCCGTCCTCTCGAAACGTTGCGGCGCCCCCCGGCGATGTTGACCGGCGGGCCCATTCATGCCCAATTGCCTGCGCGCCGCCGGGGATCCCCGGCCGGTCGCGATGGCGCGCGCCATCCTGCCATATCTCCCACACGAGTCGCCAGATCGAGCCCGCAATGAAGGCCGAGCGTTACAATCCGAAAGAATCCGAGCCGAAATGGCAGGCGGAATGGTCGCGCGCCGACGTGTTCCGCGCCCGCAACGACGATCCCGGAGCCGAACCTCGCCCCCGCTACTACGTGCTCGAGATGTTTCCCTACCCGTCCGGGCGCATCCATATCGGCCATGTGCGGAACTACGCCATGGGCGACGTGGTGGCGCGCTACAAGCGCGCGCGGGGCTTCAACGTGCTTCACCCGATGGGCTGGGACGCCTTCGGCATGCCGGCCGAGAACGCGGCGATGGAGAACAAGGTCCACCCGAAGGAGTGGACCTACAAGAACATCGCCACCATGCGCGACCAGCTCAAGTCCATGGGCCTGTCGCTCGACTGGTCGCGCGAGATCGCGACCTGCGACCCGTCCTACTACAAGCACCAGCAGGCCATGTTCCTCGATTTTCTCGAGGCGGGCCTCGTCGACCGCAAGACGGCGAAGGTGAACTGGGACCCCGTCGACCAGACCGTGCTCGCCAACGAGCAGGTGATCGACGGCCGCGGCTGGCGCTCCGGCGCGCTCGTCGAGCAGCGCGAGCTCACCCAGTGGTTCCTGCGGATCACCGACTATTCCGAGGACCTGCTCCAGGCCATCGATGGGCTCGACCGCTGGCCGGAGAAGGTGCGCCTGATGCAGCGCAACTGGATCGGCCGCTCGGAAGGCCTGATGGTGCGCTTCCCGCTCGATACGGCGACGGCGCCCCAAGGTCTCCTGGATCACGCGTCCGAGCTCGAGATCTTCACCACGCGCCCGGACACGCTGTTCGGCGCGAAGTTCATGGCGCTCGCCCCCGACCATCCGCTGGCCAAGGCGGCGGCGGCGCGCGATCCCGGCCTCGCGGCCTTCGCCGAGGAATGCCGCCGCATCGGCACCTCGGCGGAAGCGATCGAGACGGCCGAGAAGATCGGCTACGACACCGGCATCCGCGCGGTGCATCCGTTCGACCCGTCCTGGACGCTTCCGGTCTACGTGGCGAACTTCATCCTGATGGAATACGGCACCGGCGCGATCTTCGGCTGCCCGGGCCACGACCAGCGCGACCTCGACTTCGCCAACAAGTACGGGCTCGGCGCCACCGCGGTCGTCTGCCCGCCCGACGTCGAGCCGTCGTCCTTCACGATCGCGGACGAGGCCTATGTCGGCGACGGCCGGCTGATCAACTCGCGCTTCCTCGACGGGCTCTCCGTGCCGGAGGCGAAGGAGGAGGTCGCGCGCCGGCTCGAGAGCGAGACCCGCGACGGACGCCCGGTGGCGACGCGCAAGGTGAACTTCCGCCTGCGCGACTGGGGCATCTCGCGCCAGCGCTATTGGGGCTGCCCGATCCCGATCATCCACTGCGAGAGCTGCGGCACGGTGCCGGCGCCCCGCGAGAGCCTGCCCGTCGAGCTGCCGGAGGACATCGCCTTCGACAAGCCGGGCAACCCGCTCGACCGGCACCCCACCTGGCGCGACGTGCCCTGCCCGAAATGCGGCGCTGCGGCCCGCCGCGAGACGGACACGATGGACACGTTCGTCGATTCGTCCTGGTACTTCGCCCGGTTCACGGCCCCGCACGAGACGGATCGCCCCACCGACCCGGCCCAGGCGGATTCCTGGCTCCCGGTCGACCAGTATATCGGCGGCATCGAGCACGCGATCCTGCACCTGCTCTATTCGCGCTTCTTCACGCGGGCCATGCGGAAGGTGGGTCACCTGAACCTGGACGAGCCCTTCCGCGGCCTGTTCACCCAGGGCATGGTGGTGCACGAGACCTACAAGGACCAGGCGGGCAAGTGGGTTCTGCCCATCGACGTGCGCCTCGAGACCGCCGAGGGCGAGCGCCGGGCGTTCCACGTGAAGACCGGCGAGCCGGTCACGATCGGCTCCATCGAGAAGATGTCGAAGTCGAAGAAGAACGTGGTCGACCCCGAGCACATCCTCGACAGCGTCGGCGCCGACGCCGCGCGCTGGTTCGTCCTCTCCGACTCGCCGCCCGAGCGCGACGTGATCTGGACGGAGGAGGGCGTCCAGGGCGCCGCGCGCTTCGTCCAGCGCGTCTGGCGGCTCGTGAAGGAGACGCCGCTCGATTCGCCGGGCGCGCCGCGTCCCGCGGATTTCGGCGACGACGCGCTCGCGCTGCGCAAGGCGACGCACCGCACCCTCGCGGCGGTGGAGGAGGCGGTCGAGGCGCTGCGCTTCAACGTCGCCGTGGCCAAGATCTACGAGCTCGCCAACGCGATCTCGGCGGCCGCGCCGAAGGGCGGCGACACGCCGGCGCCGGATCTCGGCTTTTCGCTGCGCGAGGCGCTCGGCGTCCTCGTCCAGCTGATCGCGCCGATGATGCCGCACCTCGCCGAGGAAAGCTGGTCCGCGCTCGGTCGCGAGGGGCTCGTCGCCGAGGCGCCCTGGCCGGCGCTGGAGCGCGATCTCCTCGTCGAGGACACGATCGTGCTGCCGGTGCAGGTCAACGGAAAGAAGCGCGCCGACGTTACCGTCCCGCGCGACGCCGACAACGCCGCCATCGAGGCGGCTGCGCTGGCGATCGAGAACGTGCAGCGCGCCATCGAGGGGCGCCCCGTGCGCAAGGTCATCGTCGTCCCGCAGAGGATCGTCAATGTCGTCGCCTGATGATCGCGCCCCGACCCGCCGCCTGGTTCTCGCGGGCATCGCAGGTCTCGCCGCGCTGCCGCTCGGCGGCTGCCTGAGGCCGCTCTACGCGCCCACCGCGTCGGGCGTCGGGCTCGAGGACGCGCTGCGCGCCGTCCAGGTCGAGCCGGTGACGGTCGCGCCGACCGGGGAGGTGCTGTCGCATCATCTGCGCCAGGAGCTCGTCTTCGCGCTCGACGGGACCGGCCGGGCCACGACGGAAGGGCCGAAAGCCTACAGGCTCGAGACGAACGTGGTGGTCTCCACGCGGACACCGATCGTCGACGCCACCACGCTGCGCGCGAGCGTCGCCACGCTCACCGGGACGGCGCGCTATCGCCTCGCCACGCTCGACGGCGCCACGGAGATCGACCGCGGCTCGGTCCAGGGCGCGGTCACCTACGAACGGCTGGTCCAGCGCTTCGCCACCGTCCGCGCCGAGCGCGACGCGCAGATCCGCCTCGCCAAGGTGCTCGCCGACGATATCCGGACGCAGGTCGCGCTCGCCCTGCGCAGCGCTCCGCCGACGGCGACCCTCGCCACCGGGACCTGACCCGGCATGGTCGCCGTCAAGGCCGCCGACGCGGAGGGCGCGCTCGCGCGTCTCGACCCGCGTGTGGCGGTCGTCCTCGTCTACGGCCCCGACACCGGCCTCGTCGCCGAGCGCGCCCGGCGCGCAGCGCGCGGGTCGGTCGAGGACCCGGAAGATCCCTTCCAGCTGGTGAAGCTCGATGGGGACGTCGTCGCCGCCGATCCCGGACGCCTCGCGGACGAGGCGGGGACGGTCGCGATGTTCGGCGGACGTCGGGCCGTCTGGGTGCGTCCGACGACGAAGACCCTCGTGCCAGCGGTGGAAGCCGTGCTCGACATGCCGAGCGCCGAGGCGCTCGTCGTGATCGAGGCCGGGGACCTGAACAAGTCCGCCCCGCTGCGCACGCTCTGCGAAAAGGCCCCGCGGGCGCTGGCCGTTCCCTGCTACGCCGACGAGGGGCGCAATCTCGGCCAGGTCGTCGACGACGCGCTGAAGCAGGCGGGGCTCGCCATCGACCGCGACACGCGCGCGATCCTCGTGGAGAGCCTGGGCGGCGACCGCCTCGCCACCCGCTCCGAGCTCGACAAGCTGATCCTCTATTGTCACGGGCAGAGCGCCGTCACCGCGGCGGATCTGGAAGCCGTTCTCGCGGACGTCTCGGGCCTGCAGGCGAGCGCCGTGACCGATGCGGCCTTCGCGGGCCAGGCCCGCCAGGCGGACGAGGCGCTGCGGCGCCTGCGCCAGGAGGGCACGAGCGCCACCGGCATCCTCACGCCGCTCTTGGGCCACGCCACGACGCTGCTGCCGCTCGCCATGGACGTCGCGTCCGGCAGCCCGCCGGCCGTCGCCGTGAAGAGCTGGCGCGGCCTCCATTTCAAGCGGGAGCAGGCGGTCACCCGTCATCTCGCCCTGTGGACGCCCGACGCGCTGCTGCGGCTCCTCGCGCGCATCCAGGAGACCGTGCTCGCCACGCGGCGCGCGGCGGATCTCGCCGACGCGCTGACCGAGCGCCTCGTCGTCGACATCGCCCGCGCCGCCGCCGCCCGCGCGCGGCGCTGAGATCGCCCGAGGTGAGATCGACCATGTCCCGCCCAGAACGTCCCCGCCGCGCCGCCTTCCGCGTCTTCCGCCCGCTGCAGACGCGCTGGATGGACAACGACGTCTACGGCCACGTCAACAACGTGGTCTATTACAGCTATTTCGACACGGCGGTGAACGGCTGGTACGTCGACGAGGGCCTGCTCGAGATCGCCGCGAGCCCGGCCATCGGGCTCGTGGTGGAGACGTCCTGCGCCTATTTCGAGAGCGTCGCCTTTCCCGACGCGCTCGAGGCGGGCATCGCCGTCGCGCGGCTCGGGACGAGCTCGGTGACCTACGCCATCGGCATCTTCAAGGCCGGCGCGGACGAGGCGGCGGCGGCGGGGCGGTTCACCCACGTCTTCGTCGCGCGCGAGAGCCAGCGCCCGACGCCGATCCCGCCCGACACCCGCGCGGCGCTCGAGCGGCTCAGGGGCGCGCCGGCCTCGCCTTCAGCGTGACCAGGGCGACCCCGATCAGGATGACGACGCCGCCCGCGGCCTCGCGCAGGCCGATCGTCTCGTTCAGCACGAGCCAGCCGAGACCGGCGGCGAAGACGGGCTGGAGATAGCCCACCATCGAGGCGCGGGTCGGGCCGGCCGCGCGCAGGAGCCGCATGAACAGGAAGATCGGCGCGGCGGTGGCGACGATCCCGAGCGCGAGGAGCGGCAGCGGCGACTGCGCCGCGGGCGCGAGGCTCGCAGGACCGATGATCACGATCGCCAGGAGCAGGCCCGGGACGGCGCCGAAGACCTGCTGGCCGAAGGCCAGGCGAATCGGCTCGGCCTTCGGGATCGCCCGCACGTAGAGCGCGCCCACGGAATAGCAGAAGGCGGTGGCGACCATGGCCAGCGCGTGCGGCAGGCTCATGCCCTCCAGCCCCGGCAGCGCCGCGGGCCCGATCAGCAGGCCCATCCCCGCGAAGCCGACGAGGACGCCGAGAACGCGCCGCAGGTCGAGACGCTCCTCCGCGTAGAGCCCGTGCGCCATCACCGCGACCATGATCGGCCCGGCGGCCTGGATCATCGCGGCGAGGCCGGCGCCGATCTCGATCAGGGCGTAGGCGGTGAGCGTGTTGGGGACGAGGCTGTTGCAGGCGCCCAGAAACGCCCAGTCGCGCCATTCCCGCCCGCGCGGGACGAGCGAGCGGCGCGTCGCCACGAAGACGAGGCCGAGCGCCACGACGGCGATGCTCGCGCGCACGGCGGCCAGCGCCAGCGGCGCGAGGTCGTCGGTGACGAGCTTGATGAAGAGGAAGCCCGATCCCCAGAAGAGGCCCGCGGCGATCAGGTGGCCGGCGACGAAGCCGAAGGAGGCGGCGCCGGGGGCGACCCGGTCCGGGGCGGCGATGCTCATGCTTCCTCTTGCGCCGGGCCGGCGGGCTTTTCAAGCAGCGGCGGCGCGTGGTCCCCGCCGCCGTCAGAGCAGCGTGTCGATGAGCGTCGCGACAAGGGGCTCGTCCGCCGGCGGCATCGGGTAGTCGCGCAGGGCTCGCGGCGCGACCCACTTCAAGGCGGCGTGCTCCCGCGCCTGGGCGAAGCCCTGCCAGCGCCGGCAGATGTAGAGCGGCATCAGCAGGTGGAAGTCCTCGTAGGCGTGGCTCGCGAAGGTGAGCGGGGCGAGGCAGGGCTCCTGCGTGACGATGCCGAGCTCCTCCTCCAGCTCGCGGATCAAGGCCGCCTCCGGGCGCTCCCCCGGCTCGAGCTTGCCGCCTGGGAATTCCCACAGGCCCGCCAGCGCCTTGCCTTCCGGGCGCTGGGCGATGAGGACGCGGTTGTCCGCATCGACGAGGGCGACGGCGATGACGAGGAGGATCTTCACGGGGCGCGGCTCCGGCTCTGGCTTCGAGGAGGGTGTAGCCGAGGCGCGCGGGCGCGTCACCGCGGCGTCAGCGCGCCGCGCGCCAGGCGGCGAGGTCCGCCGGCCGCACCGCGCCGAGCAGGACGGCCGCCAGCGCGTAGACCGCGCCGCCGGACACGCAAAGGGCCGCGAGCGCGCCGACGGCGCCGAGCGCCTGGTCCAGTCCCGGGCCGTCCAGCGCCACGAGCCAGGCGGCCAGGACGGCGGCGGCGGCGAGAATGCGCGCGAGCCGATCGCCGAGGCGCGCGTCGGGCGCCCAGCCCTCCGCGCGCGCGGCGCCGAGTGCCAGCACGCCGGCCTGCGTCGCGAGCCCCGTCGCGACGCCGAGGCCGAGGCCGAACGGACCGAAGGCGGCGGAGAGGGCCGCGCCGGCGGCGAGGGTCGCCGCGATCCCGGCCCCGGTCGCGAGAAGCCCGGGCCGCGCGCTCTCGCGGGCGAAGCCGCCCTGCAGCAGGATCTTGCCCGCCGCCGCGGCGGGCAGGCCCAGCGCCACGCCCGAGAGGATCGCCGCCGTCGCCGCGACCTCGGCCTCGCCGAACGCCCCGCGCGCGAACAGGGCCCGCACCAGCGTCGCGTCGAGGGCGACCAGCGCCGCGGCGGCGGGGACGGCGAGCAGGAAGGCCGCCTCGAGCGCGCGGTTCTGCGCGGCGGCGGCGGCGCGGAGGTCGGCCGCGCGGACGTGGCCGGCCAGCCGCGGCAGCA
Organism: Salinarimonas sp.; assembly: GCF_040111675.1. NCBI lineage: Bacteria > Pseudomonadati > Pseudomonadota > Alphaproteobacteria > Hyphomicrobiales > Salinarimonadaceae > Salinarimonas > Salinarimonas sp. The sequence goes on from NZ_CP157794.1 coordinate 5,228,311, forward strand.
GCACCGTCGTCGCGGCCGCGGCGACGAGCCCGAGGGGAAGCTGCACCAGCCGCTCCGCGTAGTAGAGCCGCGCCACCGCGCCCGGCGTGAAGGAGGCGACCTGCGTCGCCGCCAGCAGGATCAGCTCGACGCTTCCGACCGTCACCAGAGCGGGCCCCGCGAGGCGCAGGACGGCGCGCAGCCGCGGTCCGAGCCGCGGGCGCGCCAGCGCGACGCCGCCGGCGCGGCGCACGGCCAGCGCCACGACGGCGAGCTGGACGAGGCCGGCCGCCGTGACGCTCGCGGCGAGCAGGGCCGCGAGCCGCGCGGGATCGTCCACCCGCGCCGGCGCGACCAGCAGGGCCGCGATCAGCACCGCGTTCGTCGCGAGCGGCGCGAGCGCCAGCGCGACGACGCGGCCGCGGGCGGCGAGCACGGCGGAGAGGAGGCCGGCCAGGCCGAGGACGACGACGGCCGGAAGCGCGAGCCGGGTCAGGTCGGCGGCGAGCGCGCGGGTCGCGCCCTCCCCGGCGAGGCCGGCCGCGACGGCGAGGACGAGGAGCCCCGCCCCGATCATGCCGAGCGCCACGATCGCGGCGAGCAGAGCCGCGAGCCCGGCGAGCGCCTCGCCCGCGAGCCGCGCCGCCGCCGCCTCGCCTTCCTCCGCGCGGGTGCGGGCGTAGAGCGGCGCGAAGCCGGCGGTGAGCGCGCCCTCGGCGAGGGTCCGGCGGGCGACGTTGGGGATGCGCAACGCGATCAGGAAGGCGTCCGCCGCCGGTCCCGCCCCGAGCGCCGCCGCGATCAGCACGTCGCGGAGAAAGCCGAGGACCCGCGAGAGGCCCGCCGCGCCGGCGACGGCGAGCGTGGCCGGCAGGGCGGAGGGCCGCACGACCACGTCAGCCCCGCAGATCCGCCACGATGCGCTGCTTGCGATCGAGCGACACCCAGCCCTCGTAGGCCCAGGGGCCGACGAGGAGCGTCGGCGTCGCGTCGAAGCCCATCACGCGCCCGAGACGGACCATGTGGTCGAGGGCCGGCGCGACGCCGGGCAGGGCGGCGGCGCGGCCGATCGCGTCCGGGTCGAGCCCCGTCTCCTCGGCGACCCGGAGCGCCCGCCCACCGTCGACGAGGCCGCGGCTCTCGAACAGGGTCGCGTGGAAGGTGCGGTACGTCTCCGGCCCGGCATGGGCCAGGACGCCGAGGGCGATGGCCGCGGCCTCGCGGGAGGCGTCGGAGAGGATCGGGTAGTTCATGAGCCGCACGCCGACGTTCTCCATGGCGAGCAGCGGCCCGAGATGGGCGGCGGTCGCCCGGCAGACCGGGCAATTGTAGTCGAAGAACTCGAGGAAGACGACGTCCGCGGCCTCGGCTCCCAGCGGAACGGCCGCCGGAAGCGCCAGCGCCTCGGCGGCGAGCTCGCCCGGCACGCGACGGGGCGCCGCTTCCGGGCCCTGCTGCGCCAGGGCGCGCGGCGCGAGGGGAAGCCCGGCGAGCACGGCGGGGACGCCGGCGCAAAGGGCCGCGAGGATCGAACGGCGGGTGAGCATGGGGGACCTCTGCGGCAGCGGGCGGGATCGCTCCCGCCTGCTCCCCGATCGTCGCGAAATTGCGGCGGGCGCGTCAGCCCGCCGCCGCGGCGGGACGCTGGGCGCGCCGGCCGCCCCGCGCGACCCGCGCCGCCTCGTCCTGCTCGCGCATGAACGCCGCGATCCTCGGGGCGACCTGCGAGCGGAAGCGCGAGCCGTTGAAGACGCCGTAATGCCCGACGCGCTCCTGGAGGTGGTAGAGCTTCTTCTCGTCCGGGAGATTGGAGGCGAGCTCGAGAGCCGCCAGCGTCTGGCCGACGCCGGAAATGTCGTCGCGCTCGCCCTCCACCGCCATGATCGCGCAGCGGCGGATGGCGGAGGGGTCGACCCGGCGCTCGCGATGCATCATCTCGCCCTTCGGCAAAGCGTGCTCGACGAAGACGGTCTCGACGGTCTGGAGATAGAACTCCGCCGTCAGGTCCATGACGGCGAGATACTCGTCGTAGAACTCGCGATGCTTCTCGGCCGAATCGCCGTCCTCCTCGACCAGGTGGTTGAACATCTCCCAATGGGCGGAGATGTGCCGGTCGAGATTCATCGCCATGAAGCCGGAGAGCTGATAGAAGCCCGGATACACGTCGCGCCAGAACCCGAGGTTCGGCGGCGGCACCTTGACGATGCAATTGCGCCGGAACCAGTCGACGCCGCGCTCCTGGGCGACGAGGTTCACCGCGGTCGGCGAGCGGCGGGTGTCGATCGGGCCGCCCATCAGCGTCATCGAGCGCGGGATCGCGGGATCGTCCGCCTCCTCCATCAGCGACACGGCGGCGAAGACCGGCACCGCGGGCTGGCACACGGCCATCACGTGCACGTCGGGCCCGAGCGCGCGGCACATGGCGACGACGTAGTCGATGTAGGTGTCGAGGTCGAACTCCCCCTCGACGAGCGGCACCTCGCGCGCGTCGGTCCAGTCCGTGATGTAGACCTCGTGATTCGGCAGGAAGGCCTCGACGGTGCCGCGCAGGAGCGTGGCGTAATGGCCCGACATCGGCGCCACCATCAGCACCTTCGGGTCCGCCGGACGATTCGGGTCGCGGATCTTGCGGTCGAAATGGATCAGGCGGCAGAAGGGCCGCTCCCAAACGACCTGCTCCACGACCGTGGTGGGCGCGCCGTCGACGAGCGTCTCGTCCAGCATGAAGGCCGGCTTGCCGTAGCGCCGCGTCACGCGCTCGAACAGCTCGCAGCCCGCCGCCATCGCCTTGCCGTAGGGCGTGTGCGTCAGCGGGTTGACCGGATTCTTGAACGCGATCCGCGTCGCGTCGGTCGCCGCGCGGGCCGGCGCCAGCATCATGTGCCCGGCTTCGTACCAGAAGTAAGCGAGGTCCATCTTCAGCCCACCTTTCGCGATCGACGCCCGGTTCGCCGGAGGCTCCGCCGAGCGGAGCCGGGTGCTCGGGTCTGGTTCCGAACCTGACCGGTCACAGTAAGGTTCCGCAGTCTCGCGGCAACTTGGCCATTGGTCGAGAGCACTAACACGTAAGCCTGATTAACACGTTTCCAACCGGTGAAACAGAGCGGGCCGCACGCGACGTTCGTCGTCGCGCCTGTTCGAGCCCGTGCGGCGGCCCTAGCTTACGCCGCATGTGCTAGCGTGCGTGCCGTGACCGTGACCGCCATCGAACCCCAACGCCTGACCGGAAGCGCGCGGCGCCTGCGCCTCGATACGCTCGTGCGCCTGCGCTGGCTGGCTGTCATCGGCCAGAGCGCCGCCGTCGCCGGCGTGCATTTCGGGCTCGGCTTCCAGCTGCCCTTCGGGGCGAGCTTCGTGCTGATCGCGGCCTCGGCCTGGCTCAACCTCGCCCTACGGGTACGCTACCCGGCCTCGCACCGCCTGTCCGACAACGCCGCGACCTTCCTGCTCGCCTTCGACATCGCCCAGCTCGCGGCCCTGCTCTTCCTCACCGGCGGCCTGCAGAACCCGTTTTCGCTGCTCTTCCTCGCGCCGGTGCTGATCTCGGCCACCGCGCTCACGCCCACGCGGACGCTGGCGCTGGGGCTCCTCGTCGTCGCCTGCGCCACGGCGCTCGCCCTGTTCCACCTGCCGCTCCCCTGGCGGGCGGGCGAGGAGCTGAGCCTGCCGTTCCTCTACGTGCTCGGCGTGTGGGCGGCGATCCTGCTGGGCACCGGCTTCACCGGCATCTACGCCTGGCGCGTGGCCGAGGAGGCGCGCCAGCTGGCCCAGGCGCTCGCCGCCACCGAGCTGGTGCTCGCCCGCGAGCAGCACATCTCGCAGATCGACGGCCTCGCGGCGGCGGCCGCGCACGAGCTCGGCACGCCGCTCGCCACCATCACCCTCGTCGCCAAGGAGCTCTCCAAGCGCCTCGCCGGCAACGACGAGCTCGCCGAGGACGTCACCCTCCTGCGCGAGCAGGTGGAGCGCTGCCGCGGCATCCTCGGGCAGCTCACCTCGCGCGGCGAGGAGCAGGACGGCGAGTTCCTCGAGCGAATCACCCTGATGCACCTCGTCGAGGAGCTGGTCGACCCGATGCGCGGCATCGGCATCGGCATCCGCGTCCTGCGCAACGGCGAGGGCCCGCCGCCGCGCGTGCGCCGCAACGCCGGCCTGGTCTACGGGCTCACCAACCTCCTCGACAACGCGGTGGACTTCGCCGAGGACGAGGTGGCGGTCGAGGCCGGCTGGGACGAGCGCTCGGTCTGGATCGAGATCCGCGACGACGGCCCGGGCTTTCCGGCGGACGTGCTGCTGCGGCTCGGCGAGCCCTACGTCACCACCCGCGGCCACGACAAGCGCGGCCCCGAGGAGGGCGCGGCCGGGCACGGGCTCGGGGTCTTCATCGCGAAGACGCTGATCGAGCGGACCGGCGCGCAGCTCACCCTCACGAACGGTCCGGCGCCGCAGGTCGGCGCGATCGCGCGGGTGGACTGGTCGCGCGCCGACTTCGAGTCGGGAGCCTGACGAATACTCGGTCAAGCATAACGCGATCACGACCGCGTGAGCGGGCCGCATGCGGTGGATAAGCGCAGGGAGCACCCTACATTACCTGTCGACACCCCAACACGCGGCGACGCGACCGCACAGGCGGGCAGGTCCGGCTCGCCCACGAAGGAGACCGAGGACGATGGTCGAAGCGCAAAGCCCGGAGGTTCTCACCGAGGTCACGGGGGATCGCAGCCTCCTGATCGTCGACGACGACCGCCCCTTCTCCACCCGGCTCGCCCGGGCGATGGAGCAACGCGGCTACGAGGTCCGCGTAGCGGAGAGCGTATCCGACGGCATCGCCGCCGTCGACGGCGCGCCGCCCGCCTTCGCGGTGATCGACATGCGGCTCAACGACGGCAACGGGCTCGACGTCATCACCCGCCTGAAGGAGAAGCGCCCGGATGCCCGCGGCGTGGTGCTCACCGGATACGGCAACATCGCAACCGCCGTGACGGCGGTGAAGCTCGGCGCGTTCGACTATCTCGCCAAGCCGGCCGACGCCGACGAGATCGACGCGGCGCTCCAGGCCAGGCCGGGCGCCCGCGCCGAGCCGCCGGAGAACCCGATGTCCGCCGACCGCGTGCGCTGGGAGCACATCCAGCGCGTCTACGAGCTGTGCGGCCGGAACGTCTCCGAGACGGCGCGCCGCCTCAACATGCACCGCCGCACGCTCCAGCGCATCCTGGCCAAGCGCGCTCCGCGCTGACGCACGGGCCGGCGTCTCGCCATCGCGCGGTTTTCCCGCTACGTCGGCGGGACGATCGCCGCGAGGAGACGCCGCGCCATGCTCGACCTGACCGACCGAATCGCCCTCGTCACCGGCTGCGGCTCGCGGGCCGACGGCTCGAAGGGCGAGGGCTGGGGCAACGGCCAAGCCGTCGCCACCCTGCTCGCGCGCCGCGGCGCCCATGTCGTCGGCTGCGACCGCGATCCCGAGGCGGCCGAGGTCACCCGCCGTATCGTCGACGCCGAGGGCGGCTCCATCGAGGTCCATGCCTGCGACGTCACCGACAAGGCCGCCGTCGACGCGCTCGTCGCCGACGTGCTGACCCGTCACGGCCGCATCGACGTGCTCGTCAACAATGTCGGCCGCTCCGAGCCCGGCGGCCCCGTCGAGATGGACGAGGCGACCTGGGACGCGCAGATGGACGTCAACCTCAAGAGCGCCTACCTGTGCTGCAAGGCGGTGCTGCCGGCCATGGAGCGCCAGGGCAAGGGCGCCGTGGTGAGCGTCTCCTCCGTGGCGGGGCTGCGCTACATCGGCAAGCCGCAGGTCGCCTACGCCGCGGCGAAGGCGGCGCTCCTGCAGTTCACCCGCGCCACCGCCGTGCTCTACGCGCCCAAGGGCGTGCGGCTCAACGCGGTGGTGCCGGGGCTGATCGGCACGCCGCTGGTGCGCCGCCTCGCCGACAAGTACGCCGGCGGCGACTACGACGGCTTCGTCGAGACCCGCAACGCGCAGGTCCCCATGGGCTTCATGGGCGACGCCTGGGACGTCGCGCATGCGGTCCTCTACCTCGCCAGCGACGAGGCCCGCTACGTCACCGGGACCGAGATCGTCGTCGACGGCGGCTTCGTCGCGGCGACGCGCTGACGGCGGCTCCCCGAGCCCGGAACGAAGAAGGGCGGCGCCGTCCGGCGCCGCCCTCGATTTTCGTCACGCCTCGCGCGCGGCTCAGCTCGCGGCGCGGGCCTCTTCGAGCCAGGAATTGAACTCGTCGATGTTGTCCTGGATCCACTCCTGGGCGTGGCGCTCGATGTCCTCCATCGAATCCTCGCCGTCGCGCATCAGCAGGTTCTGGGCCGAGACGTCGTTGATCGGGATCTGGGCGAGCTCGAGGAAGCGCGCCGCGGCCGGGTTCTCCTCGGCCCACTCGCGGTTGGCGAGCACCCGGATGTCGTCGACCGCGAAGCCGAGATTCTTGCCGCCGGCGGAGGTGTCCTCGGCTGTGGCGTCCGGGTTGTTGGGCAGGGAGGTGTAGGGCACGTTCAGCCACTCGACGTCCTCGCCCGGCGTCAGCACGCCGGAGACCCACAGCGGCGTCCAGGTGTAGTACAGGATCGGCTCGCCGCGCTCGTGGCGGGCGATGGTGTCCGCGATGAGCGCGAAGTAGCTGCCCTGATTGTGCCGGACCGTCTCGTCGAGACCGTACTCGGGAAGCTGGTGCTCGATCACCAGCTCGCAGCCCCAGCCGGGATTGCAGCCGGTGAGGTCGGCCATGCCGTCGCCGTCTGCGTCGAACAGGGCCGCGACCTCGGGATCCTGCAGCTGCTCGAGGCTGGTGATGCCATGCTCGTCGGCGGTCGCCTTGTCGATCAGGTAGCCCTGCAGCACGTCCTCGATGAACATGCCGAGCTTGACCATGCTGTCCTCGCCGCCGGCGTTCTGGAAGAACTCCTCGTGCAGCAGGTTCCAATGCACGCCGGTGAAGTCGGCGTCGCCCTGGCCGATGGCGACGTGCATCACCGCGTACTCGCCCTCCAGCGGATCCTCGACCGCGTAGCCGAGCTGACGCAGGCCCTCGAAGAGAACCACGTGCTGGAAGATCTCCTCGGCGATGCCGGAGGTCATGGGCTGGACGGTCCTGCCCTCGCCGGGCATGGCGGCGTCCTGCGCCAGGGCGGGGGCGGAAAGCCCGAGCGCGGCGATCAGCGCAACGGCGCTGGCCTTCGTCGTCGTTCTCATGGTGTCTCCTCTCGCTTGTCTCACTGGATCGAGGGCCGGAGCCCTCCCCTGCTGGCGGGCGCATACCGTCGCCGACGGCGCGGCGCGCGCCGCATCGACGCGCGACGGCGCCCGAGAGTGGCCGCCGACGCTTGCGTTCGATCTCGTATGTTCAGCCCTTGCGCTGCGTGGCCGCGGCCGCCGCGCTCGCCGTGCGCCCGGCCGCGAGGCCGCGCACGAGGCCCACGGGCCCGCGCTCGACGAAGCGCCGACCACCGCGCTCGCGCTCGGACGAGGCCAGCGCCTGGGTCATGCGGTCGAGCACGATGGCGAGCACCACGATGCCGATGCCGCCGATGACGGCGAGCCCCATGTCGAGGCGCCCGATGCCGCGCAGCACCATCTGGCCGAGCCCGCCCACCGAGATCATCGAGGCGATCACGACCATCGACAGGGCGAGCATCAGCGACTGGTTGACGCCGGCCATGATCGTCTTCGTCGCGAGCGGCAGCTGCACCTTGAACAGAAGCTGGCTGCCGGAGGCGCCGAAGGCGTTGGCGGCCTCGATCACGTCCTTGGGCACCTGGCGGATGCCGAGATTGGTCAGGCGGATCAGCGGCGGCACGGCGAAGATGATCGTCACGATCACGCCGGGCACGTTGCCGATGCCGAACAGCACCACGATCGGCACCAGGTAGACGAAGGCGGGCGTCGTCTGCATCGTGTCGAGCGCGGGGCGCAGGCCCGTCTCGAAGCGGTCCGAGCGCGCGGCGAGGATGCCGAGCGGCACGCCGATGACCGCGCAGAAGAACACGGCCGTCAGCACCAGCGCGAGCGTCACCATGGACTGCTCGTAGGCGCCGATGATGCCCAGGAAGAACAGCGACAGGGCCGTGCCGATGGCGAGCCGCCCGCCGACCACCTGCCAGGCGATCAGCGCGAGCAGCACGATCATCACGCCGGGCGGCAGGAACAGCAGGATGTCGGTCATGCCGTCGAGCACCCAGTCGATCGGCTGGCGGATCGCCTGGAAGACCGGGCGAGCGCCCGAGACCCAGTCGAAGACGACCTCGACCCAGTCGTCGAAGGGGATCTCGAGGGTCTCGAACGGATAGAGCGGATTGAAGGACATGATCTGCATGGGGTCAGCTCCCCGTCGCCGCGACCGGCTCGGGCGCGGCCTCGCCCGGCGCGCCTTCGGCGGCGGGAGGCGTCGCGCCCGTCTCGGTGGGCAGGTTGTCGAGGGCCTGGAGGAGGGTGGTGCGGGAGATCACGCCGTGGAAGCGCCCGTCGTCGCCGACGACGGGGACCGGGTTCGGCGCGCCGGCGACCACGCCCATCAGCTCGTGCAGCGGCGTCTCGGGCCGCACGGTGGCGGCGTCGGCGAGAAGCGCCTTGTCGAGGGTCGCGTTCTCGGCGCGGGCCTGCTCGAGGCTCGCCACGGAGACCACCCCGGAGAAGCGCCGGCCGCGGCCGATGACGTAGCCGTACTCGCGGTCGAAATCGGTGAGGAGCTTGAGCGCCGCGCGGGCGCCGTGCTCGGGCCGGTCGATGATCGTCACCTGCGTGCGCTTGGCGATGTCGGCGGCGGTGAGCACCTTGGAGATGTCGACGCCGCGGAAGAAGGAGCGGACGTACTCGTTCGCCGGGTTCTTCAGGATCTCGTCGGGCGTGCCGACCTGGACGACGACGCCGCCTTCCATGATGGCGATGCGGTCGCCGATGCGCATGGCTTCGTCGAGATCGTGGCTGATAAAGATGATGGTGCGCTTGTTCTCCTCCTGGAGGCGGATCAGCTCGTCCTGCATCTCGGTCCGGATCAGCGGGTCGAGGGCGGAGAAGGCCTCGTCCATCAGGAGGATCGGCGGGTCGGCGGCGAGCGCGCGGGCGAGGCCGACGCGCTGCTGCATGCCGCCCGAGAGCTCGTCGGGATAGCTCTCGGCGTTGGCGGCGAGCCCCACCTGCTCCAGCGCCACGCGGGCGCGCTCGTGGCGCGCCTCCTTGTCCATGCCGGCG